>CAZEEN010000107.1:8958-11085 GCA_964511115.1 uncultured Paludibacter sp.
AGAAATTGGCTTCAATACCCACTTCCGAAGTATTCACCAGTTCGGGTTTTAAATTCACAAATGGTTTTACATCAGGCTTATAAGCATATTGTTGACCTAGATGTCCGGGACCAATACTATAATTGTACGAAGTACGGTAAGCGCTTGTGCCGTTACCAATTCGGGCTATTGCTAATCGCACTTTTAAGTACGATAAAAAATCGGATTTTAAGGTCGGAAAAGCGTCGGTAACCAATGTTGATAAGCTGGCCGAAGGGTAAAAATAATTCAAATCCGAACCAGCAGGATTAATATTCGAATACAAGCTCGAATTCCAATCTTCGCGTGCCGTAATGTCCAAAAATAAATAACTTTTGTAGCCAAACGATACCGTTCCATAAACAGATTGCACTTGCTTTTGACTAAAACCTTGCGAACTTGTTACGTTTTTGGCATTACCAACAGTGTATAAATTATCGAGCGACAAAGACAGCGCGTAAAAACCAATACTATTTCCCCACGAATGCATTAAATTACCACCACCAGTGGCTACAACTGAAAGTTGATTATCCAAAAATGAATTTTTATAGGTCAATAAAAAATCGAAGTTATTTTCGAATGATTTTCCCCAACTTTGTGCATATTTAGAGCGTGTTTCGTTGTTTTCGTAGGCTGTACGTTTTGCAACTCGTGTTTCATTATCGTCGAGTGTAAAATCAGTTCCGGCTCTTAGCATCAAATCCAAGTGCTTCGAAAACTCATATTTAGCTGATGCATTGGCCATTAAACGATATCGATTATCTTTATTTATATTTTTATAAATAGACCAAAAAGGGTTTTGATTTTTCGAAATATCGTCCGTGTAGCTTTTAGCAAGGCCATCCCAAAGGCGTGGAAAACCATTTGCATCTTCGTAATCGCGCATATCGTCGAGCTGAATATTTCGTGGCATACGCAAAAAACTATACATTGGATTATCAGGACTATCGGCCAAATTTGGACGGTTTTGTGTGTTCTGTATCAAATAAGTTGTACGTCCCGAAATGGTCAGTTTTTTACCCAACTTTGCATTACCGCTCAAGCTAAAACTGTATTTTTTTAATTCACTGTTCGGAATTATTCCTTTCGAATTGCTTGCCATAATAGATAATCGAGCTTGAGCAATTTCGCTACCGCCATCCATTTCGATCGAATGTGTATTGCGGATACCTGTTTGAAAGAAATCGCTGATATTATTGGGTTGCGCTGTAAATGGCACAATATCACCGTTCCATTTTTTCACCATGCGTCCATCCAGTTTTGCATCAGCCCAGTTTGTACCTTTCAACACTTCTTGTTCTACGCCATCGACTATTTCTGTTTGACGGCCATATTCATTTTGTAAGTTTGGCAACACATTAAGCGTAGAAATGCCTAAATCGTAACTGTACTTTACACCCAAGGTTTTGCGCGCTATTCCTTTTTTTGTGGTAATCATAATCACTCCGGAGCCGGCACGCGACCCATAAAGCGCCGCTGCATTTCCTCCTTTTAGCATCGACACACTTTCAATATCATCGGGGTTAATGTCCGACAAGCCGCTGCCATAGTCAATTCCGCCATTTTCGCTTCCAGTGCCACGCGAGCCTCCACTTACCGGAATTCCATCAACTACAATCAATGGTTGATTATTACCGGATAAAGAGGTAGCTCCACGCAGCAAAATATTGGTTGTGCCCCATTCGCCCGTGCCTGTTGTACTTACTTTTAAACCTGCCACACGCCCTGCAAGCGAATTCATTACGTTGTTCGACTTCACTTTTGTAAGCTCCTCACCTTTCACTTCCTGAATGGCATAACCAAGCGATTTTTTATCACGTTTGATACCGAGTGCTGTTACAACAACTTCATCCAATGCTTTCGCATTTTCGTTGAGAACCACTTTTAAAAGGCCTTTACCAGCCTGATTAAGCGACTGTTTTTCGTACCCAATATACGATACTTCAATCATCGAATTTGCATTTTTCAAAGTGAGTGAAAATTCACCTTCTACATTCGTTACAGTACCGTTTGTTGTTCCTTTTTCCAAAACAGTTGCACCAATAATGGCTTCACCTTTTGTATCGGTTACTATTCCTTTCGCAATTTGTGCATTTACTTGTGTGAATA
>CAZEEN010000108.1:0-11063 GCA_964511115.1 uncultured Paludibacter sp.
AACTGGAATTACCTGTGGTATCAAAATAATTGTCTTTGGTATTTCCGGTAAGCGCAAAGGCTCCACCTGTACCTAATTGAAACTTATATATTGCACTTGAACTTAATCCGGAGTGGGTAATACGTGGAATTGTAGTAGCACCTGTAAATGTAAGCGCACTCACAATTTCAACATTATTTTTAAAACTCACCTGACTGTTATCAACCGTTATATTTACTGCCGAAATAAGAAAGCCACCCGTAAAAACAGCATTACTATTGGTAAACGTAATACTATTCACGGCTATCGTGTCGGCATTAGTAACAGCCGGAGCAATGTTTTCAAAGAAAACATCGTCGGCAACGGTAGGCATACTTGCTCCTGAAGCACCACCCGTAGTTTCGCTCCACGAAGTTGTTGCTTCCCAGGTTCCAGTGGCACCGCCCACCCAGTAACGATTGGCCGCAAAGCCCGATATAGTAGAAAATAAGGCTAAAATCAACAATAGGTGTAATTTAGTTTTCATAATATTTAAATTTTTATTTGTTGGTAATAATGATTTCAATCTCTTTGATTCGGAAGCTGGGCTTCTCATTTTTGGGTGTAGTTTTAGTGCCTGTAGTACAGAATAATGTCATCATATCTGCATTTTTTTCGCCACCTTTCAGACTAATGTTTAACGTGCTTAAATCAAGCCAGTCGCCATTATTTGGCAGACTTACTGTAACATTATTTTCGCCTTTTACTCCAAAGCTAAATTTTTTCGATTTATCCATGAGGTTTACAACCATACCCGTTTCGGTAGGGTTAAGCATGGTGATGTTAATTTTACTGATTCTGACAGTAACTGTTGCTGGTAATTCCGACAAATCTAATCCATATTGATACCCTTCGTTGGTGTCTATGCCATTGCCAATACCACCCAATACGCCCATACCTCCATTAGCAGCACGGTCGATTCCCGCAGGCGTTAAAAGCTGACCAAGACTTGAACCTTCAGTCATATCAAATGTACTGCCGGCACCAAACAACAAGCTGAATTTTAAACCTTTGGCTGTTTTAAAGGATAACCTGGAAGCTTCCACTGTCCAGTCGTCGATAGCTGTGCTGTTGTAATAAATTACGGTGTTCGATTTTTCGTCGATAATAAATTGCGATTCATCGGTAAACTTTTTGGAACCTTCCGAACCTGTAGGTGTTGCTGTAAGTAACACTATGTTTTCTTTTACCTTAGCCATTGTCGACACTGTAAAAAGTGCAGCAAGCGCTAGTATAATTAATTTATTCGTTTTCATTGTTTTAAATTATTCCTTAATTATTCTTTTTGTTATAATTTCATTGTTATCAATAAGTTGACAGAGATATACACCCGATTTTACATGTCCAAAATTGAGCTGTATTTCATTTCCGCTAAAGTTCACCGAATCTTTGGCATACACACAAACTCCTGCCATATTGAATATCTGAATCTTTACGTTGGCTGCATTTGGTGAATTGTATTTAATCGTAAAATTATCATGAATCAATGCAGGAATTATTGTCATTCGAGATTGCGCATCAGAGCTGTTTGTCGTTGGGTTTTCAACAGCCGAAACATTATTAGTTAGAATATCGAACCTGAATCCCGACAGTCGAAAAGCATTTCCTGTAGTTCCTGAATTGAAAAATGAAGCAAAATCAGGGTAATTGACTCCACCCACAGCGGTGATATTCAGGGTGCGCACGTCAACATAACCATTTGTTGAAGCAATTTTTCGTTTACTAACATCTGCCCGGTTTACAATCGTAACTTGCTTTGAACTTGTTATATAATTGAATTTTACATGGGTCAATTGCAATTTTGTGGTATTTGGCATACCCGTTAAATCCAATCCAAACCGGAAACCTTCGTTAGGGTCGATAGCAGTGCTTACACCACCACGCACACCGATTTCACCACCCGAATCTCTGTCCAAACCAGCTTTGGTAAGTAAATTTCCAAAATTTACGCCTTCGGTAGTGGTTGTTGTAGCCATTCCTTCCCACCTGAACAGGAAGTATTTTCCTTTGGCAGCATCCAAATTTGTAGTTCCATAAGGAGTCCATGCGTAATTATTTGCATCGCCCGAAATATTGATTTTTCCATTTGTGTCAAAATCGAAACGCGACTCATCGTAATATAACCCATTGCCTTCGTTGGCGGTTAATGGTGTTGGTATTTCGAACACTAACTGATTTGTTGATAATAAAACCGAAGCAGGCACTTCTGCTGCATCTGTAATCGTAACAGTAAAGTTTACATTGGTATTGGCCGGAATAGTAGCAATAAAACCGACCATAACAGTACCCGGATTTTTACGTTCGTAAGTTGCATCCGGATAATAAGATACAGGATCGGTTGAACGATTGGCTTCCAGACTTAAAGTTACCGACGGATTGGATACTGCTACTTTAAGTAATACATTTTTACCTCCTTGTGTTAGTTTAATAGTCGATGCATCTACAATAGTTGCTCTGGCACGTGTTGCCATATTCCAATACAAATTAACAGACTCTGCGCCATTGCTAATGCTATCGAGCACGCGCAACGAACTGTTGTTTTCGATGGTGATGGTTCTGAAAGCAGCATTCAACTCACGGTTTAAACCGACCATCGATGTCAGATTTACTTTTGAACCTTTGCGTTCGGGTGTATTATAGGTTTCATCAATTGTTGCCTGTGCACTTGCTACATGACGTTGCCAGTTAGTTTCAGATGTTTTTTTTATCGAAATGGTATTATGACTAATATTGGTGTGACGGAAAATATCCCAACGTATTGAGTTTTGATCGTATGAATTAGAACTTGCACCGCCGTCTTTTATGGCTGTATAATCTTCTTTTCCAAAATCCATTGCCCAGCGATGACCCTGAGTATCGTACACAAATGATCCTGCATCCATGTGTGCATGACTGTTATAGGGCGTACCAGCTTTGATACCCACATACTTTCCGATAGAACCATGCCAACCGGTGCGAACAAAAGTGACAGGTTGTAATCCGTTTCCTTCCCAAATGGGTGATGCAGGCTCTTGCAAATTTTCAATACTCACATCTTTGCCATAAATCAGGGCAAGAGGAAGATTTGTATCAGATGAATTAAGCGGGGTATAATTATTCGCACGCATCATTTCTTTTTCGAGATACAATACCGAAGGATCATTTAAGCGTTTAGCCATCCAGAAAGCTACCGGAGCAATATTTCTACCTTCTACCCCGTCGGCATAGCTGTGCGCTAAACCGGTTGTGCCCGTAACATATTGCATATATTGAGCCGATTGCAGAAATCCGGGCGTGTTGATAAAATTGTTTAAGAGTGCATATTCAGTACCATAAATACCCTCTAATGCCGATAGCATTTGCACCTCGTAGGTCGTTCCATACTTCCAATACATTGGACCCTCAGCATAATTACCATTATTATAGGTATTCATCGCATTCGGATTTTTGACTAATATGTTTTCGATAACGCTTTTGGCTTGTGTATCCATATCGGCTGTAGCATCGCCATAAATAGCCATTGCAGCCATCGAAAGTCCACCAATACAAACCTGATTCCAATTGGATGTGTAATTCCAGAAAGCCTTATTCGCTTGAGGTTTAATGGCAAAATTTACAATGGCATTTCGCGCTTTAGTCTTTAAAGTTGAGCTCAACTGTGGATATAACCAGTCGTAGCCAAGTCCTACGGCATAAGCCAATTCGCATACATTAAGCGATTGTGCATTCCAATTCGGAAAACTACAAACATTATCAATATCGGCTATTGCTTTGTTTAAATAGTTAACATTTCCTGTCATTCGATATCCGTATGACAGGTACATCATACGTTTCACCACGCTTGCCACATCAGTCATATAACCATATTGGTCGATATAGTAAACATATGCCGGTTGCAATAACATGGAATCGCAAACTTCGAGTATGTAGTTGTGTATCTTTTTAAAATCAGCTGATTGCTCAATAAAAGTTGCGATTTTTGATTCTTCACCTGCCTTAAGAAGCAAACGTGGGTGTGGAACAGTTTTGATGATTGAACAATCAAAGTTCTCCATTATTCTTAGTTCAATACCTGTAATGCGGTAACTATCTGTACTATTGCTTGATTTAGCATTGAAAAGCGCCAATAGATTTCCAGCTGATGTTCCACCTTTTACCACACAATTTAGTTTCGAAACGTCTATCCACCCCTCTCCATCTTGCAATGATGGAATTGTACCGTTGCCGAAAATAAGGCTGTGTTCGGTAGTTAGCCGGTTAACTGCCACTCCGGTAATTGAACGGGCATAGCGAACTTTGATTTTGGAAATCTGCATATAAACAGTCGATGGGAAATTGGTTGCATCCAATCCAAACCATATTCCTTCGTTCAGTTGAATTCCACCTCCTGAACCACCAACAACTCCTAATTCTCCTGTACTGGAACGGTCGATTCCGCCCTGCGTAACTGTCGCACCGTAATTATCGCCTAATGTTGTGTTTGCGACAGCCATACCGCCCAGTTTTACCCTGAATTGTTTCCCTTTCAAACTTTCGATAGTTGTAGAAACCGGTTCCACAGTCCAGTCGTCGCTTGCCGAGCTATTGTAATAACTTACCAAACCGGTTGTTGCATCAATCTGAAAAATGGACTCATCGCTGGTAACGCCACTTCCTTCCGATCCACCGGGTGTAGGTGTCAGAACAATTACATTATTCTGTGCCCTACTTGCAATAAAGGCAAAGAATATAAAAGTTAGCAGAAAAAGAAGACGTGTTGTGATTTTCATTAAAATATATGTTAGTTGCTGCGTGTTATTAGCTGCGCGTTATTTACTTCGTGTTATTAGCTTCGTGTTATTTGCTGCGCGTTATTAACTTCGCGTTATTAGCTTCGCGATATTAACTTCGTGTTATTAACTTCGTGTTATTAACTTCGTGTTATTTGCTGCGCGTTATTAGCTTCGCGTTATTAGCTTCGTGTTATTTACTTATTTTCTCAATTTTCAAATTTCTAAATACACGAAATCTTCAAATCTTCAAACTCTCAAATCTTCAAATTTTCAAATTTTTTAAATCCTACCAATTCGATTTTTGCTCCAAACTTGCATTTATCTCCACTTCCTGCTGCGGATATGGCAGTTGTAAATGTTTGTTTTTGTCGAAGTTTTTGGATGCTCCCAGGAATGTATTATGAGCTTGTGTATTTGCATTGAAAGTAGCATTCAGTTTAATGGCATTTTCTACCGCTGCCAATTTTTCGCCTAACAAATTCCAACGAATCAAATCCTGTTTGCGCAATCCTTCGAAACACAATTCGCGCATACGTTCATCCACTAATTCGTTGAAAAACGCATTGTGGTCGGTGTTGGTGTAATCGGCAAGACCGGCTCTGCGGCGAACCAAATTGAGGCAGTCGAACGCTCTTTGACTTGGTGCTGTGGTGCCGTATCTACTGCCAATGGCTGCTTCGGCATACATCAACAATACATCCGAATAGCGTAAAATAGGGAAGTTGATGCTTGTGAAATTGGGGTCGGTTGCCGAAGCTGTATTATTCAGAATTTCGTATTCGCCTTTTACAAGCGATGACGCGCTTTTGAGTGCTTCCAAATCTTTAGGCTCCCAACGGCGGAATTTTCCCGGTCCATACTCTGAATCCAATGGTTTTTCCATTAGGTACGTCATTTTAAACTCGTTGATCGAAGCACTGAAGTTATTCTTGTAACCTGCTATACTCCAACTCATTCGCTTGTCTTCGGGATTCAACATGTATAAATTGTACAAAGCCACCGAAGCATTAATTTTGCAAAAACCGCGTGGGATATTCATTGTTCCTACAAATTCAACTCCATTTACATTGCCCAACCTACCACTTACCTGTATGCCTAAGTTTTGCAAATAACCGAACGAAATTTCGAACAAGGATTCTTTCGTATCGTATCTGTCCTGCAAATAATTCAGAAAATGATTGCGATAGCTTAACGAATCCTGCGTATAAGGCACTATTGCATGCCACGCATCCTGATAAATAATAGTATCGCACTGTTCCATTGCTTTTGTAAAATACTGAGCATTATCGGGGAAAAAACATTCCGCTTCGTTGGTCGACAAATAAGGCTGATAACCGCCCATGCGAAGATACAAACGCGCTAATAAACCGTGAGCAGCCATTTTATTCGGCTCGCCCTGTTTGTAATCAGGGTCTTTGGCGTGTTTCAGGTATTTTGCTGCAAAAAGAAAATCCTTTTCAACCTGTTTGTACACATCAAAAACAGGAGATGCAGCCACATTATTATCCGATTGTTGCGTACTTGGTGTTAAGCGTAATGGCACAGCTCCCCACCAGTTTGCGAGGGTAAAATAGCTAAAAGCTCTGTAAAAACGTGCTTTTGCCAAATACATATTATACTCCTCCGCTGTAAACGACTCCGGTTTCATGTTTTTTTCGAGTAAATTTACCAACTGAATACACGAATAAAACTGCGACCAGGTATTGCGAATCGGGTCGTCGGAAGGCGATATTTCGAAACGGGCGTCATTCCACGAGAATGTGTTATCGTTGGTGTAACTTTCGTCGGTGCCGGCTTCCATCAAAACACTAAAAGTATTTCCGTACAACGCTTCGGTTGAAAGGGTGCTGTATATACCTGCAAGAGCAATTTCCACCTCCGATTTATTGGTATAATACTGTTCTAATTTCCAATCGGACGATGGCTTAACATCTAAAAAATCGGAACAACCGAAAAGTGTTGTTAGTAAAAGTGCGAATGCTATTATTTTGATTTTCATGCTATTATTTTTTTTTGCCCCCTAATCCGTCAGCTGACGGAGGAATGTGAGCGATTTTCTTAGTTTCTTAATTTCTTATTCCCCTTTAGGGGTTAGGGGCCATATTTAAAATTTAATATCAATTCCTCCCGAAATGGCAACACTTTGTGGATAAGCCGAAAAATCGAGACTTGGAGTTAAAGCTCCATACCTTCCTACAGATACATCAGGATTATACCCGCTGTATTTTGTCCATGTCCACAGGTTTTGTGCCGACACTGAAAGCCGACAGCTTTTGAGTTGCAGTTTGCTTAACACTTTTTTCGACAAATTATATCCCAAAACAACCGTTTTCAGTTTTAAATACGAACCATCTTCCACATAGCGCGAGTCAACTTTATAACCAAATTTTGCTCCCAAATTCACAGTGTTATACCTGATTCCCGATACATTTGTGTCAGTATTGGTAGGAGTCCACACGTTGGCCAACTCTTTGAATCCATTGCGGGTATTATAATTTGGGGTGCTGAATTCAGCTCTGTTACCATTTAAAATGTCGAATCCATACGACCATTGCATCATGATTTGCAAATCGAAATTTTTATATTTAAAATCATTACTAAAGCCTCCTATATGTTTTGGAAGTGGATTTCCAATCACCGTGCGGTCTTTTTCGTTGATAATACCATCGCCTGCATCGGGCTTTCCGTCGTTATTGGTATCTACAGTCAATTGGTCTTTGTATTTTGGCTGACCCGGATGTACAAGTCCTGCATAGCTCGCCTCGCCGGGTTTCAACGTATACGTATTCATATTCCCCCACGTAAAATCGTCCATTTGATAAATTCCATCGAACTCCAATCCGTATATCATACCCACTGGCTGACCAACTTTTGTAATGTATTGATATTCAGTCTGACAATAACCTGTATCCCATTTAGGGTCAATAAGGATATAGTCCTGACCACTGTTTAATCTGATGGTTTTGTTTTTATTAAACGAAATATTAAAATTCGACATCCATGTAAATTTTTTCGATTTGAAATTTACAGTGTTAATAGCCAGTTCGATACCCGAATTTTGCACTTCGCCCACATTTTGTTGCACATTCAAAAATCCTGTACTTGGCGCCATCTGTGCATCGAGCAATAAGTCTTTGGTGCGTTTCAGATAGTAATCAACTGTACCATTGATTCTATTGTTGAAAAATCCAAAATCCAACCCTGCATTGTACTGAGCAGTAACCTCCCAACGTAAATCGGGCACCGCCATATTGCTTTGAAATGCTCCGGGCGAGTACACTTCGCCACTACCAAACACATAACCGCTGCTGCTCACTATCGAAATTAAATTGTAAGCGTCGAAATCGCCAATTCGGTTATTTCCGGTAACACCCCAACCCAAACGGGCTTTCAGATTCGAAATTTGGTCGATGTTTTTCATAAACGATTCTTCCGAAACGCGCCAGGCTGTAGAAAATGATGGGAAATATCCCCAACGGTTTTCTTCCTGAAATTTCGACGATGCATCGGCTCTGAAATTCAGCGTGGTTAAATATCGGTCCTTGTAATTGTAATTGAGGCGACCAAAATACGAAAACAATGCATTGTCGGATTTGTGAGTAGTAGCAATGGTTGAACCGGTGGCAATACCAAGATTATAAACGCCAAATGCATCGGTGGTGATTTTCGTGTTTTTAAGCGTCGAGGCAAAAGTTCCACGCGTTTGTATTTCGTTTCCTACAAGCGCTTCAAAATTATTTTTACCTTTCTTTGTATTATATCTCAAGGTGTTTGAGTTGGTTAAAGTTTGAGTCTCCAAGCGCGACAACGAACCTGAAATCCCATCGCTGGTGCGGGTAGCTTGCTGTGTTTCAGCGCCATAAAACAAACTCGTTTCGCGTTGATTTCGGTAATAATTTCCGGTAACATTCAGCGTAAGTTTTTTCAAAAATTTATATTGCAATTGAATATTGCCCGCCATTTCGTCGTCCTTACGGCTTCGATCCGTGTTTTTAAGACCTTTAAAAGGGTCATATTGATAAGGATCCTGATCCTGATTTTTACTATCTTCGTCGTACGAACTGAAAATTGGCTCTACCGGACGGAATGTTACTGCATCTTTAATAATGCTGGTGTAGGTATCCCCACTCAGTTGTAAACCCGTGCGTATGGTGTAATTGTAAGTCATTTGAGCATTCAGCGATAAGTTATCGGAAATGTTGCTGCTGAATTTCAAACGATTATTGAATTTCTTAAACGATGTATTTATCAACGTTCCGGGCTGATTCAGGTAACTTCCACTGTAATAAAACGAACCTTTTTTGGTGCCGCCTCCAATCGAAAAATTATAATCCTGCACAATGGAAGTTTGAAAAATTTTATCCTGCCAGCTTGTACCTGCTGCATTGCGATACAACTCAGGGTCGACCCATGTACGGTTAAAGATTCCCATATTGGTTCCCGGCACATAGTTATCGTTGGCCATAGCTACCGTTTGTTGGTATTTTACATATTCGTACGGACTCATCACTTCTAAGCGATTGGGGATATATTGCGCACCACCACCTATGTGAACCGAAACATCTGTTTTTCCATCTTCCGAACCCGTATTGGTCATAATCAGAATAACACCATTGGCACCACGAGCACCGTAAATAGCCGTTGCCGATGCATCTTTTAAAATATCAAAGCTCTTTATATCGCGCGTACTGATGCTGGCGGGGTCGAATGTTTCCATCGGTATGCCATCAACTACATAAAGTGGAGCATTTGAACCTGTAATTGAGTTACCTCCACGAATGATAATGTTCAATGCTTCTCCCGGAGTTCCATCGGTTGATGTAACCTGCACTCCAGAAACACGTCCGGCCAAAGCCTGATCAAAGTTTGTTGTTGCTGTTTTTGCCAAATCCTGTACGTCGATAGAAGCTACCGAGCCTGTGAGGTCAATTTTCCTTGATGAACCATAACCCACAACAACCATTTCCTGAAGTTGTACGTTCGAAGCTTCGAGTGTTACATTAATTTTTTGTTGCGTAGCCACTTTCACCTCCTGAGTTTCGAAACCCAAGTAGCGAAACACCAACACATCCGTGTTTTTAACGCCCGGAATAGTGTATGCACCATCCAAATCGGTAACAGTACCTTTGCTGGTTTCTTTAATTAAAATGTTTACGCCAATTAAAGGCAAACCGTTTTTGTCAGTAACAACTCCCTGCACCGACTTCTGCGAAAAAGCCTGCGTAGCAGCTGCCATCAGCAATAAAATTATCAATATCGATTTTTTCATTTAGATATATTTTAGAATCAAGAGCAAAGAACCAGGAATCAAGACTTTTTAGTCTGTATTTTTAATTTTTTGTCTGATTATTTCTTTAATTTTCTTAATTTCAAATTTCTCAAATTACCAAATTGGCATATTTACACATTGGCACATCAAGGATTCACTTCTTTCGCCACATAATGGAAATCGGACAAGAAGTACGAACCTCCACGGCCGGGAACGATAGTGTTATTGAGCAAATCGTCATAGAAATACGATGCCACCCTGAAAGCTACCGTAAACGATTTACTGTTTTTGTAGCTGGTAATATCGTACGAACATTTAATCCATTTTCCATACACTGTGCCGCGAACCAAATCTTTACGTCCTTCAGGGTCTTCTCCTTTTTGGTCGCCCGGATAAGGTGTTCCTGTAAATTCAGCGCCCCAGGGAGCACCATTTTTACCACCGTTTGCTAAACTGATATTGCATTTCATATTCTGATTGATTTTTGTCCAGGTACCGTTTGTCCAGTTTCCGTTAGCATCCTGAATATCGCCACCTGTATAATCGGTCGAAATATACACTTCCAAATCGGTAGGCGTGCGTCCGTCAGCCATATATATCTGATAAGCAGGCATATACAAATAACCAAACGATAAATCATAACCAATATTGTAAACCGATAAATCCTGTGTGCTGGTTACACACCACGAACTGGTGGGTTTGGTTGTGATGGGCGAAGTAGCTGTAAATGTGTTTGTTTCAAGAATTTTTTGTTTTCCTAAATTAGTTACCGGACGTTCTACAGGTGCCACTAACGAACCGGCAGCACTGTTGGCCCGTTCGCCCCAGATACGCGGACAGCTACCTTTTTCAATTACTTTTACCGAAAAACCATCGCCACCGGTAGGCGTTGCACCTGTTGTGAATAAGGTAGGATAAAAGAAGTAAATAGTTTCTATTGGCATTGCCGTTGGCTTGTCGGTAACAATTACCACCAAACTACTTGCAAATGTAACTTTCTCGCCACTGATATTGCTTGTAAGCTC
>CAZEEN010000109.1:0-11043 GCA_964511115.1 uncultured Paludibacter sp.
ATGTTTGTATCAACGGTGCTTACGGTGCATTTTCTTCCAATAGTTACTTTGGCTCATTGCAACTGTCCGAGCTTTTGGGCTCCGATTGTGTCACTTCTACATCAAACACTGCTATACTGCCAGACTTTAGTGCCTATAACCGCGATAATTATTTTTTCGGTTACAAAACAAATATCATGGATTTTCAGGCTGGCAGTTTCCTGCAGTGGGCATCGTATGTTGGCAACAATTCCAATATAGTTTTAAAATCTATTGACGAAAAACTGCCCGACCTTAAAACAAAAACTGACAGTTTAAATGCCGACAGACTTCAGGGTGAAGCACTTCTGCTTCGGGCAACTATCGAATTTTACAATAACTATTTTGTAGGAAAGCAATATCACCTGAATACACTCGATTCACTGTCGACACTTTACCGTAAAAGACCAATTCTTGGGTTTGAGGATATGGCCGAGCCACGCAAAACAGTAGCGCAGGTTTACCGATTTATTATCAGTGATTTACAACGTGCTCAACAGCTTTTGCCCGAAAAATTCGACCGCACCATTCATCCGCTTGCCTATCAGTACCGCTGTAAAAAGGATGTGGCTACTGCCATGCTTGTCAAGGTGTATTTTCAAATGAATAAGTTTGACTCTGCCTTAGTTTACTTGAACTTGCTACTTGGAAATACAGTTGGTGTTTCCACTAAATTCCCACTAAGTTTAAGTACGGCTTACGCAAAAATGTTTCAGAACACCGACAAAACAAACTTTCAAACGGGCAATAACAATGAAGTGATTATGGCGCTGCATGGCAATAGTGCTTTTTTGCCCACAATACCATCGCGCTGGCAAGGCTTTCAGTGGACGGCTTTCAAAAATATTCAAAACGGCGATTTGTCGCAAGCAAAATTCAGAGTTGTATTTGATAAAACGTTTATTGATAATTGGTTACGAGGTGATACGGCCAAAGATGTTCGATATAAACAACTAATCTATATAACACGAAATCAAGGCAAAGAAGCACCTGCAGGTCAGTGGACATCGTTGAAAATGGCTTTTCCCACAGCTAACATGATGTGGTTGCGCGCTTCGGAATTTCACTTAATGCGTGCCGAAATTTATGGACATAAAAACAATGCGAACTATGCCTTGCAAGAGCTGAATTTAATACGCACTCGAGCTGGTATAGCCGAAATACGGGCAACAGTTTCGAAAGAAACATTACTCGCCGAAATTATTGATGAACGGGCACGGGAACTGAATTTAGAAAATGTTCGTCGGTGGGATAATTTACGCTTGGCTTCGCTTAGTGATACGGAATACGCCGCTTATTTGCCCGAGCCTTACAAATCAGGAAATATTCCACTTGGCAATAGGTCGGCATTAATGACCGAGACGGCATTACCTTGGAATGCTGCTCGTTTGTACTGCGTGATTCCGAATAATGAATATATTTTTAATCCGGCGTTGAATAAATGATTAATATTTAATGATAAATGATAAATGGTTAAAGATAAATGGTTAAGCCGACGACGCACTTTTTTAGTCGTGTTGTGGATATTTGCTGCCATTCATGTGCTGCAAGCTAAAGATGTGCTCGTTTCGCTCAACTTCAACAATGCAGCTCTGAAAACAATTTTGACGAATATTGAACAAAAAACGAAATTTGTATTTATTTACAACAACGAAACCATCGATGATAGAGCAATTTATACCATATCCAAAAATGAAAGTTCCGTTCAGGAAATTCTGACCGAATTATTTAATGACCGTAATATTAGTTATCGGATACAAGACTCCTATGTTTTTTTATCGAAAAAAAATGCTGATAATGAAAATTTAGCTAACAATAAAGCCGCAAGAGTTGAGGGAGTGGTTTTCGACGAAAATAGGTTGCCATTACCAGGAGTTACCCTTCTGAATGCGAACAAAATACCACGTGCAGTAACGGATAACAACGGATTGTTTAGATACGATGCTACTGTCGCCGACTCGCTTATCACGTTTTACATGATGGGCTTTAAAAACAAAACCGTACGGGTACAGTCGAGTAAACTTGAAGTAATGATGCGCAATAGCAGCATTTTATTAAAAGATTTATTAGTAGTAGGTTATGGTTCGTTGGAAACTAAAGAAATTACAGGTTCGGTTGTTTCGTTAAAAGAGGAGCTATTCAAAAAAACGATTGGCGGCGATATTACGAACAATTTTCAGGGAAGTGTTTCGGGAATTTTTGCTAACAACGACCGACTGCGGGTAAGGGGTGTGTCGTCCATCAACTCATCATCCGACCCGTTTATTGTTGTGGATGGTGTGCCACAAAGTTTGATGTTGAAAGATTTGAATCCCGACGATATACAATCGATAGAAATATTAAAAGATGCTGCTTCGGCGGCCATCTATGGCTCACGCGCATCTAATGGCGTGGTGTTGGTAACAACCAAAACCGGCAAATTGAATACAGCTGCTAAAGTGACCGCTAATTTTCAATCCGGATTGAATTTTATAGTCAATGAGCCGAAATATCTAAAGGCAAAAGCCCTTTTAAACGTAATAGACGATGCGTATTACAATAAATATCCGGAGCGAAAGTTGCTACCCGAAACTGCTTCTACGCATTATTTCCCATTCTCGTCCGATTATACCGGTTTTAAAGGATATAATCGCAATTGGCTGAATGGTTATTTGGCAAATAATCCCGATGGCGTAGATTGGCTGGCCACCACTTCGCAACCTATGCTCTACAATGATGTTCGCTTATCATTGAGTGGCGGTCAGTCGCAAAGTAAGTATTTAGTTAGTTTTTCGTACCGCTCGAACAATGATTTCGTGAAAGATAAATCGTCGGACAGAATAACACTTTTGATGAAAAACGAATACAACCTAACTCCTGCTCTTTCGTTCGGAATGGCATCGAATACGGTAGTAAATTTAGCAAATAACGGCACTTATCCTTCTACAATTCAGGTATTATCGCGCTCGTCCCTGTTGCCAATTTACACTCCCGACAATTCAGGTGCGCTTTTCGATGCCCGTAATATTAATGATAAAAAAGGCACGAATCCTTTGTATCAAATGCAACAAACCTGGGACGATAATGTAGAGCTTACTCAATTGGTAAATGGATTTTTAGATGTGAAAATAAGTCCGCAGTTGACCTTCCGAACCGATTGGAGTGCTAATTTGGGCACAAGGCGCTATCGGTATTATCAGTCGAAAGATTTTTACCGCGAAGATGAAGCCATCGATCCCGCCAAAAGCGGCATGATTTTGTATGCGCGTACTTTCAATTATGGGTTCAATGGAAATAATGTATTGAGTTATAAATCCAACTTTTCCGACATACATCGTGTCAAGCTCATGCTGGGAAACAACCTCCAATCGTACAACAGCGATTTTAATGTGGCGCGCTTCGAGGGTTTCCCTACCGATTATTTTGAGTTGACAAATGCCAATACCGAAAAGGTATTTACTCGCCAATCTGCCGGAATGGATGGCTATCGCTTTGCTTCGTTTTTTACACGAGCACAATACTCGTACAACGACAAGTGGTTTGCCGAAATCAACGCTCGTGCCGATGCCACCTCCCGTTTTAATCCAAATAATCGCTGGGGCTATTTTCCGGGCTTGGGTTTAAGTTGGTTGATGAGCGAAGAAACTTTCGTAAAAAACATACAACAAATTGATTATCTAAAGTTAAGAACGAGCTATGGCTTGGTAGGAAATGCCGAAATGGGTAACTTTCCTGCTCAATCGCGCGCGTTGAACTGGGGCGAATATGCGGGAAGCCCGGGTTTCGTTTTCGATAGAATTGGCAACCCTGATGTGTCGTGGGAAAAACAAAAGCAATTGAATGTGGGGCTTAACCTTTTCGCTTTCGACAATATTATTGAACTCAATGTGGATTGGTTTTATAAAAAAATTAACGACCTGCTTATAAATTATAATATTGGTGTAATGCAGGGTTATTTTAGTTCCGATGTTACACTCAACACTGGCATAATGAGCAACACAGGTTTCGATATTAATTTAAAATCGAATAATCTCAAAGGCAAACTGAAATGGCAAACAGACTTTAATATCTCTACGTTCAAAATGAATGTTATTGAGCTCTCTACACAACAAAACTACATTGAACGGGGAGTAAACAGGGCGTACGAAGGCTATCCGCTTTCACTCTATTTTCTACCACTTTGGGCAGGAGTTGACCCTATAACTGGTCATGAATTGATTTACGAAGTAAGCGGGCCAGAAGATAAACGGGTAAAAACGGGTGCTGTATTGGATGCCGAAACAATGGATTTTGCCACTTACAACAATCAGCGTATGCTTATTACCAACAAAACACCTTATCCCGATTTTTATGGAGGTATAAATAATACTTTCAGTTACCAGAATTGGGAATTTTCGTTCTTGTTTGCGTTTCAGGCTGGTAGCTGGTTGTATCATTCGGGTGCTCGACAGACAAGTTATATCAATATTTACGACCTACAAAACAAATTAAGCACCCTTACTGATTACTGGACGTCAACGAATACCGATAGTAATGTGCCGCTTCTTTACAACTCGCAAATGGCTGTCCGTGAGAGTTCTCGCTTTTTGGTGAACGGCTCGTATCTGCGTTTGCGAAATGTGTATTTGAATTATACAGTACCCAAAAGATGGATTGAAAAAATGAAAATACAATCGGTACGATTTAACGTACAGGCTCAGAATTTACTCACGCTTTCTCCTTTTAAAAATGGCGACCCCGAAGTTTCTAACGGAGCCGCAGGGGCCGATGCCAACATTACACCCGGAAATGTAGGCTTGAATTTTGGGTTAATGACTTTGAATATGGGAGTAAATGTTGAATTTTGAGACTCCTTTTGATACTATCTTAACTTTTTTACGTATAATTTTCAATGAAATTCAAACAAAAATAGCTATTTTTATACTCATTTTTTTATGAGAAAAGGAATTATTTAGTATGAAAGTTGATAATCAGCATTTGTGGAAGAAAATTTGTGAGAACGATGATTTAAGTGCGTTCGAAACTTTGCATGCCCAATACTATTCTTCACTTTGTAACTTTACATTTTCGTATCTCAAAGAAAGAGAGTCGTGCGAAGAGGTTGTTTCGGATGTTTTTGTAGCAATTTGGCAAAAAAGAAAGGAGCTTACCAATATTCGGAATATTTAATCCTACCTCTATACCTGCACAAAAAATCAGTCAATAGATTTAATTCGCAAAAATGCCATTCGTATTCATTCCGATACCAATTTATACGAGATTGAAATCCCTGAAATCGATGATAGTTTGCTCTCGCCAATAGAGATGAAAGAATTTAAAGCCAATGTACAAAAAGCAATAAACCAACTACCACCGCAATGTCAACTAATTTTCAAAATGTTGATTAATGACCAATTAGCATACAAAGAAATAGCCGAAATTTTAAACCTATCACGAAAAACTGTCGAAGCGCAAGTGTCAATAGCATACAAAAAAATAACTGTTTTGCTTAAAAAAATTTATATTCATAGTTTTATTCTAATTTTTTCAATGATGTTTTAAGGTTATTGTGAAATCCTCACGTCATTGGTTGTATTAGGTATAAATAAAGATTTTTTAGTTTACAGTGAAAATGAATAAAGAAGAAAAAAAAATGCAGGATTATCTTCCTAAAATTTAATTTAAGGACAATATTGTTCTTAATCAAGAAGATATCAAAACCTCTTTTGAAAAAATAAAAGAGAAGATAGAGATGCCATCTAAAATGGTTTTGCCTCCTTATAGGAAGTTAAGTCTCTTCACAACAATGCCTTTCCGAGTAGCAGCTTCAGTTGCAATTGTATTCACATTGAGTGTGTTTGGTTATAATTATTACGACAATCAGAAACAGATTTTAGTTACAAACACCACCGGTGAAGTACAAAATATTGTATTGCCCGATGGATCTAATGTCTCGCTTCGAAGTAATTCGAGCTTGTCCTATCGTAAAAATTACTCCAAAAACAGAAAGGTTGTCTTGAAGGGCGAAGCACTCTTTGAAGTAACTAAAGACAAAGATCACCCTTTTGAGTTGGAAACAAAATTGGGAAATATAACCGTACTGGGTACTGTTTTTAGCGTGAGGGCTTTCGAAAACGAAAATTATACAAAAACTTTACTCAAGGAAGGAAGTGTGAAATTTGAGGATGTTGAACAACTATTATCTGTTGTTTTAGCCCCAGGCGATGAAGCAAAACTTACTGAAGGACAAAATGAAATCAAAGTTAGAAAAGTAGCTAATGTCGACCGTGAACTGGCTTGGCAGTCTCACAAATTTATGTTCGAAAACGAGTCTTTGGGTACAATTCTTACAGTTATAACCAATGCTTTCGACAAAAAGGTAGATATTAAAAATGAAACTTTAGTTGCAAAAAAATATACACTTAAGTTTAATCATGACGAGTCTTTAGGTAATATGCTCGATGTATTGTCGGAGGTGGCGAATTTTAATTATAAAATTGAAAAATCAAGCATTGTTGTTGAATAAAATTTAACAAACAAAATATCTTTCTACGAAAAACTGCAAGCAATTGCAGTTTTTTTTTGTTACTAAATTCATTTTTAGTGCCTTTGTCATTAAGGAATTCTTTGTTTTCCTGTGTCATTTAACAACAAAATTAGAATGTAGGAAGATGAAACGTCCATGTTAAAATAACCCGATAGCTATCGGGATATTTTAACATGGTAAGTTCCATCTGACAATTAAAAAATACAATTATAACCAGATGAAAAAAACCCTACAAAACGTTGATTTTGTAGGGTTTGTCATTTTGGTATCGCTTTTTGGCTAGACCTTTTTGCGGAAGCTACGAGATTCGAACTCGTGGTACGGTTGCCCGTACGTCAGTTTAGCAAACTGGTGGTTTCAGCCACTCACCCAAACTTCCAAAACTTCGCTTTAGCGGGTGCAAATATAGGAACTATTTTTCAATTTTCAAAGTACTTTACAGTTTTTGATACATTTTTAGCATGGAGTTCATTTTCATTTATTTGATAGTCAGTTTGTTGTAAAGATATTCTCAGTAAATGTTTTTTAATATTCGGAGATTATGCTTTTAGTATGAGCATTTTGTTGTATTTTTGTCTATGAAAAATTATTAATAGAACCGTATGTCGATAAAAAAGATTTTCTCTCCTAATAAGCCTTTGTTTTGGCTGTTTGCAATTGCGGCTGCAATTTTCATTTCTATCGTTTCTATTCTTTTTGTACCTAATATCATTGTTGAAGATAAGGAAGACAGTTACTTGTATGTTCGTGATAGCAACTCACTAAACGATGTAGTTTCCAATTTACAATCGTCGGCCAATGTAATTTCTGTTTTTACATTTAAACAAGCTGCTACAATTTTAGGTTATAAAAATATTCGTCCAGGTCGCTACGAACTGACCAATGGCATGAATAACTTTAAGTTGGTGCGCATACTTAAAAATGGCCGACAAACTCCTCTTAAGCTGACATTTAATAATATCCGTACCAAAGAACAATTGGCTGGCAGAATGTCGAAAGTGATTATGGCCGATTCGCTGTCGATTCTCCAACTTATGAACGATACGTCATTTTTGGCAAACTATCAGTTCAATCCAAATACTTCGATTGCCGCTTTTATTCCCAATACGTACGAAGTTTTTTGGGACATGGATGCCCGTGAACTTTTTGAGCGTATGAAAAAGGAATATGATATTTTCTGGACAGATGAACGAAAAGCAAAAGCCGCTGCTATACCGCTTTCGCCTGTAGAAGTAGCTACGTTGGCTTCGATTGTTGAAGAAGAAACAAATAACAAAGCCGAGCGACCAATGGTGGCGGGTTTGTACATTAACCGATTAAAAACAGAAATGCCGCTACAAGCCGACCCGACTTTGAAATTTGCTGTTGGCGATTTTAGCATTAAGCGTCTGAAATTTGGACATATTCTGAAAATTTCGCCTTACAATACTTATCGGAACAAAGGGCTTCCTCCCGGGCCTATTCGTGTGGCTTCGCAAAATGGAATTGATGCCGTATTAAATTTCGCCAAACACGACTATATTTTTATGTGTGCCAAAGAAACACTCAATGGCGAACATAATTTTGCAGTAACCTATGCAGAGCATTTAGTGAATGCACGACGTTACCAAAAAGCATTGGATGCGTTGAAGATAAATTAATGTGCCAATGTGATAATATGCCAATTTAAAAAAATACAATTAATGAAGAAGGTTTTAATTTTGATAGTTGCAGTTTTTGTTTTAATCCCAACAAATGCGCAATACAAAAAGCGCGAAATGCGTGCGGTTTGGATAGCCACAGTTGCGAATATCGATTGGCCAAGTCAACGAAATTTAACTGTAAAGCAACAAAAAGCAGAGATGATTCAGTTGCTCGATTCGTTTGCAGCACTAAATATTAATACTGTTGTTTTTCAAATTCGTCCAACAGCCGATGCGTTTTATGCTTCGACTTTAGAGCCTTGGTCGCATTGGTTAACGGGTAAACAAGGTATACGTCCCACAACGTTTTACGACCCTTTGCAGTTTGTAATTGAAGAATCGCACAAGCGGTTTATTGATGTTCATGTATGGCTTAATCCCTACCGAGTTACCAATAGTGATAATTTAGATATACTTTCGAAAACTCATTTATTTTACAAAAACAGAAATTTATTTTTAAAATATGGTGATAAATACTATTTCGACCCAGGATTGGACGAAACACGTGAGTTTTTGAATCGTGTTGTCGAAGATATTGTACAGCGTTACGATGTGGATGCAATTCATTTCGACGATTATTTTTATCCTTATAAAGTTAAAAATGAAGAGTTCCCCGACGAAAAATCGTTTCTAATGCATCCACGTGGATTTACTCCAGGACAAAAAGACGACTGGCGACGCAATAATGTAAATATGATTATTGCCGAGTTGCAACAAACTATTAAAAGCACCAAGCCTTGGGTTGAGTTTGGTATATCACCTTTTGGTGTGTGGCGAAATAGTAGTGTTGACCCACGCGGTTCGGCCACACAAGCTGGTGTGCAGAATTACGATGATTTGTATGCCGACATCTTGAAATGGTTGCAAGAAGGAACTATCGATTATGTGGTGCCGCAGCTTTATTGGGAAATTGGCAAAAAAGTGGCCGATTATGCCGTGTTGGCAAAATGGTGGAATGAAAATTCGTTTGGTAAAAACCTGTATATTGGTTTGTATGTTTCACAGTTGGGCTCAAAAACAGCAGCCGATGCTTGGCGCAAGGGCAACGAACTTGCCCGACAACTAAAACATAACAAATTGTATAATAATATTGATGGTGCCGTATATTTTAGTGCCAAAGGATTTCTTAAAAACTTGCAGGGAATTAATGACACCCTTCGAAACAACTATTATAAATATCCGGCTCTTACGCCTGTAAACCGCAATATAAAAGGCGAAGATTCGGCACAGCCACAGAATGTACGCGTGGTAAAAGATGGCTCTGATGCCTATTTGCTTTGGGATAGAATAGAGGAAGATGGCGGATGCCAAGTGAAGTATTACGTGGTGTATGCGTTTAAGGGCAAAAAAGTGGGCGATTTTAACGACCCTACCAATATTATTGCACGAACGTCGGACAGTTGCCTCGATTTACGCAACCTCAAAAAGCATTTCCATGGAACTTACTCGTTTGTTGTTACTGCCGTAAACAGATACAAGCATGAGAGCAAGCCAGATTATTGGGTAACACGGAAATTGTAAAACTACTTCTTATTTATCAGATTCATAAACTCCTCGCGTGTTTTGGCTTGTTGAAACACGCCCGAAAAATCGGAAGTAGTAGTTACGGAGTGTTGTTTTTGAACACCGCGCATTTGCATACACAAGTGTTGCGCTTCGATAACTACCATTACGCCCATGGGATTAAGCGTATTTTGTATGCACTCCTTAATTTGGGTCGTAAGCCTTTCTTGAACCTGCAGGCGGCGTGCAAACACTTCTACAATGCGCGCAATTTTGCTTAGTCCGGTAATTTTGTGATTGGGAATATACGCCACATGCGCTTTACCAAAAAACGGGAGCACATGATGTTCGCACATCGAATAAAAATCAATATCCTTTACAATAACCATTTGTCGGTAATTTTCCGAAAACATGGCCGATTGAATTATTTCTTCGGGATTTTGCTCATAGCCCTGCACCAAAAACTGCATTGCTTTCGAAAATCGTTCGGGTGTTTTTACTAATCCCTCGCGTTCGGCATCTTCGCCAAGCAATTTCAGAATTTCTTTGTAATGATAAGCTATTTTCTCCGTTTTGTCCTCGTCGAACGGAACGGGTTTATTTATATTGAAGTCCACTTTATAAAATTAGAAGTTAGAAATTAGAAATTAGAAGTTAGAAAATAAAAATAAAAATTTTCATTATCAATTTACCATTAACAATTAACCATTAATAATTTACCATTAATAATTTACCATTAACAATTAACCATTAATAATTAATCTTATCCTTTACTGTATAAATAGCATTTCTTAAATTCGGGAATGCCTCAATAAGTTCAGGGCGAAAAGCTTGTGCTTCTTCGGTCGTTTTAAAATCGCCAACACGAACTTTCCAAGATGGCGACGTATAACTTACATACACTCCAAGTTCCGGAAAGGCTGTACGAATTTCTTTTTCAATATTAAAAGCTTCTGTTTTGGCAGTACGCTGCACATTGCTCGAAAAAACCTGTATGCGAAATCCAACGCCTGTGCCCGACTTAACAGAACGCGTACTTTTACTTCTATCGAGTATTGAGTTTTGGATAGCGCTATCCTGAATAACAGTCACTTTTGCTCCCGTAAGCGAATCGGGTGTAACAAGAGTTTGAAATATTTTGGCTGTGCTTGTGTTTGTATCTTGACTGAACAAAGCATTTGAAAATGCGAACAAAAGAAGCATTAGAATAGTTCTCATACGTTTAAAAATTTTAGGGTGCAAAGTTATGAAAAATTATTTCAGAATACCGCCCGTTACAAAACAATCTCCAAAATCGGGTAAAAAGTCCGGTTCAGCAGCAAAAAGTCCGTAAAC
>CAZEEN010000110.1:0-10997 GCA_964511115.1 uncultured Paludibacter sp.
CACAGCACTATTTACCTGTATCAATATGCTGATCAAGGCTATAAAACAGCCGAGCGTGTTCGTCAGGTAATGGCCGAAATGTACAAACCCACGCCGGCCGGACTGTGCGGAAACGACGATTGCGGACAAATGTCGGCCTGGTACGTAATGTCAGCCTTAGGAATTTACCCCATGAATCCCGTGAATGGCGAATATGTGTTTGGTAGTCCTATAGTGGATAAAGCAGTAATACATCTTGAAAATGGAAAGAAGTTTACGATTATTGCAAAAAATAATTCGAAGGAAAATATTTACATTCAATCGGTAAAGTTAAATGGAAAACCACATAACCAAAAATTCGTATCGCACGATGCCATTTTGGAGGGTGGAGAATTGGTTTTTGAAATGGGGAAAAAGTTGCCCCCAACCCCTAAAGGGGAGTAAGAAAAGTTAGTTTCGATTTAGAAAATTGAAAAATAAAAAAATGATGGTATTTAACATCCCCTTTAGGGGCTTGGGGCAGGTTAAATATTAAGATTCAAATAATTAAACATATATGAGAAAACACGTAAAATTTTTAATTGTATTGGCATTTCAGCTGTTCGTTTTCGGACAACTTAGTGCACAAACATTAAAAGGAACAGTTACAGACTCCAAAGGTGAAGCCATTATTGGTGCAACTGTATTGGAAAAAGGAACTACAAACGGGACAATTACTAATTTCGATGGTGAGTTTACGCTTGTGCTGAAAAATGCGAATTCTGCTATTGAGATTTCGTACATTGGTTATTTGAAACAGGAACTAAAACCGGCCGGAAAAACTCAGTTGAAGGTTGTTTTACAGGAAGATACAAAAAATTTGGATGAAGTGGTGGTTGTAGGTTATGGCGTTCAGAAACGCACGTCGATTACCGGTTCGGTGGCAAGTATTAGTGGCGATAAACTTGAAAAACTTCCTACTGATAATATTAGTAATATGCTTGGTGGACGTGTTGCAGGTGTTGTTACACGCCAACAAAGTGGAGTTCCCGGCGAGAATGGAGCACTAATTAGTGTGCGTGGGAGTACAAATGTGTTGGTTTTGGTTGATGGTGTTGAACGTGATTTCAGTAATCTTGACCCAACCGAAATTGAGACATTTACCGTGCTTAAAGATGCTGCTTCAACTGCTGTATATGGTGTGCGTGGTGGAAATGGAGTTATTCTGGTAACTACCAAACGTGGCAAAAGGGCTGATAAAGTCTCAGTTTCGTACGCTGGAGTATTCACAGCTTCGACCAATACAAATTTACCAAAATTTTTGAATGGACCTGAGTATGCTTTTTACCACAATAAAGCAAAAGACCTCGACGGACAACCGCGAGAATTCGACGAACAACGCATTGGTTATATTACAAATGGGAATGACCCTATGGGTATTTGGGGCAATACCGATTGGTTTAAATTGATTTTTAAACCTTATGCTCCGGGTGTGAATCACAAATTGAGTGTAACAGGCGGTAATGATAAATACAAGTTTTTTGTTGGTGGTAGTTATCTGAAACAAGATGGTATAATTGATAATGTTAGTTACGACCGTTTTAATCTGCGTTCGAATTTGGATATAAAATTTACTGATAATTTGACTTTTAAAATTGATGTGTCAGGCCGACTTGAAAATAAAGACTATCCGGGAGTAACACCCGGTGCTGCCGACCCAAGCGCATCAACTGCTAATGGCGGAGCAACAATGGGTTATAAAAACATTGTCTATTATACCATTGCTGCAGCTCCTGTGGTTCGTCCGCAAATGCCGGATGGAACTTATATTGGTTATCAAAATCCACTTATTGCACGTGATAAATCAGGCTTTAGAGATAGTCAGAGCAAAAAAGTAGAAACTGGCATGAGTTTGGTTTACGATGCTTCGACACTTTTAAAAGGTTTGAAGTTTACTACTAATTTCAATTACGATTTTATAAGTTCATTCCTAAAAACATTTATTTTACCAAGCGAACAGGTTACTCCGGTTTATAGTTCAGGACTTGGAGTTGGTTCAGTGCAACAAGTAATTCCGGGCATGTCACCTCACCGCATCGAAGGTACAAACGAACTCACCGATGCAGCTTCTTATTTTTCGCGGTATAACTTTCAGGCAATTGCAAGTTATGCAAATAAATATGGCAAACACGACCTGAGTGCGGATCTTGTTTGGGAGCAATCAGGTGCTGAATCAAATAGTTTTTATGGTGTAGTCGAAAACTTACCTCTCATTGAGCTTCCCGAATTGAATTTTGGGGCATTGTATCCGACTAAACCGAACTCCGGTAGTAGTGCGCAAACTGGTAAAGCTGGTATGGTAACTCGTCTTAACTATGGCTATGCCGACAAATATATGTTGCAATTTACGAGTCGTACCGATTGGTCATCGTCCTTTTTAGGCAATAAAAAGTTTGGCTTTTTCCCAGGCGTATCTTTAGGATGGCGAATTTCCGAAGAAAGTTTTATTAAAGAACAGTTGTCTTTTATCAACAACCTTAAACTCCGTTTATCATGGGGTAAGTTAGGAAATGATGTGGTGGCGGCAGCAAGTTATTTAGAAAATTACGCACTAACATCAACAGCATCAGTTATTTTTGGCGATAATGGATATCAGAGCATTAGCCCCGTAAATGTACCCAATAAAGACCTGAAATGGGAGAGCAATACTACTTATAATGCTGGTTTCGAATCGGTTTTTTGGAATGGATTATTGTCGGTTGAGTTTGATGGATTTTACAAAATACGTGAAGATATACTTGGACCAGCTCCTTCCATTTATCCTCCTTCTATTGGTGGAAATTTTCCTAGTCAGGTTAATTATGGAACAATTGACGTTCGAGGTTTCGAAGTAGTTTTAGGTCACAAGAAAAAATTGACTAAAGATTTAAACTATACAATAAACGGAACATTTACGTATGCCGATAGTCGTTATGTGAAATGGAATCAAAGTCCGAACACTCCCAAAAATTTATTAGTTTTGGGTAATTCCCCAGGTGCTGTTTATGGTTATATGTCCGATGGTTTGTATCAGAATGAAAATGACATCCGTTATTTACCAAAAATGTCCGACGAAGTTCGTTTAGGTGATATCAAATACAAAGATTTTAATGGTGATGGTAAAATTGATAACTCCGACCGTGTTTTGATAGCCAACAGTACTATACCCAAAATTAATTACGGGATAAACTTAGATGTTGATTATAAAAACTTCGATTTAACGCTGTTTTTCCAAGGTGCTGCTATCAGCGATGTAATGCTTTCAGGAACTTATTCGGCTTTGGGTTATTCGGACGGTACATTTTTTACACAAGCGTTTAAATGGGGTTCCAATCCACCTAAGTATTTAGTAGAAGGCAGTTGGACACCTGAAAATACGAATGCTGAGTATCCGCGATTAACAACTCAAACAAGCAGTAATAATGCTTCAATAAGTGATTTCTGGAAAAGGGATGCATCTTATATTCGTTTGAAAAATGCTCAAATAGGATATTCATTCCCTAAAGTGTTGGTTAAAAAAATGAAGTTAGAAGCTGCTAAAGTATATCTTTCGGGAACGAACTTATTGACATTTTCGAAGCTGAAATATATCGACCCTGAAGCACCCAGTGTGAATAATGGTTATTACCCACAACAACGTGTAATTTCAGTTGGTTTAAATGTTAAACTTTAAAATAATTATGAAAATGATTAGTAAAATAAAAATTTTAGGTCTGGCATTGACTTCAATCATACTTTCGTCGTGCTTGGATGTGGTGGATATTACGCCCCGTATGACTTATGTGAATTCTGTATCTTTTAAGGATGAAAACAGCGTTCGATTATATCTAAACTCGTTTTATCCAACATTACGTACTTTCAGTCAGTTTGGTTCAAAAGCGTTGGGAAATAATTCCACGATGAGCGATGGCTTAACCGATATTTTGAAATATGGCGGAATTGTGGCCGGAACCGGCGATGCTAATATCATTATGACCGTTGATGGTTACGTGTCAACTTTGGCAAACCCATTCGATTCTTGGTCGTATGGCTACGATGTGATGTTTGATATCAATCGCTTTTTAAACTCACTCAACGACAACAAGGCCAAATTTGGAGTACAAGCCGAAAGTTTCGAAGCTGAAGCCCGTTTTTTTAGAGCTTATATTAGTTTTATGATTATGCGTTCGCATGCAAGCGAAGTGGATAATTTGGGCTTGGTTCTTCGTCCAGATATTGCATCAATGGATGTTTCTGTTAAGAGTAAAACACGCGCATCAGTGAGCGATTCGTGGGATTTTATCGAAAACGATTTGAAGTATTGTACTACAGGCGATCGTTTGCCTAAAACGGCTCTTGCTGGAAAAGTTACGTATTATGCTGCTCAAGCCCTTATGGCCAGAGCCATGTTATATGCTAAACGTTACGACAAAGCCATTGCGGCTGCACGTACTATCGAAGGTAAATTTAGTTATGTCGACGATTATGCAAGTGTTTTTAAAAATGTGAACAATTCGGAAGTAATTTTGGGCGTTTATTGGAAATATCCCGAAATGACACATAGTTTTGATATGAACTACGCTCCAGCAGGTGATATACTCGGACAAGGTTTGCTGGCAAAAGCTGCACCTACGCAAGAGTTTGTGGATATGTATGATATGGCTGATGGTTCTCCATTTACATTGTCCAATCCAAGTCATGCTGCCATTCGTTTTGCAACCGACGATAACGCTACACAACGTGACCCGCGTCTTAAAGCAACGGTTTTATTCAATCAATCATCATGGAAAAACAGAAAAATCAATGCTTATTACGACGAGGCGACTGGAAATTATGAACTGGATATGAAAAACTTCCCTTACAGCAAAGTTAACTCGCCAGGCAATACCGTTACGGGCTACTATATGCGTAAATTTATCGACGAATCGAACAACGATTTTGTAGCAAAAGGCAGCGATCAGGATTGGGCTGAGTTTCGTTATGCTGAAACCATGCTTATTTTAGCCGAGTGTTTGGCTCAAACGCCTTCGGGTATGGTTGAGTCGCGACAAATTTTACATGATTTGCGTATTAAACGGTTTAAAAATGCGGCAATTCCAGCACCAACTTATACGAGTACTTCCGAAGCAGTTGATTATATTCTGAAAGAACGCGCTATTGAGTTAGCATTCGAAGGTCACCGTTTTTGGGACTTACGTCGTACAGGTAAAGCATTACAGGTGCTAAACGCAAAAAGATACAATGGCGTAAAATGGACAAAAAAAGCAGATGGTACTTTTGTAGCTGAACTAGTTTCGTGCGACACAGGTGTGCGTAGATATTATGCCAAATGGAATGCGTTCCCAATTCCAGATGCTGAAATAAGGAATAATACAGATGCTAAACAAAATAAAGATTGGTAATATGAAGACATACAAATTTATACTGACATTGTTTGTGGCTACGATATTTGCATCGTGCCAACAAACTGAATTTCCTGAATTTAATTCGAATAATGAAATGAGTTCGATTGAATGCGTAGTGGTAAAAGAAGCTAAAATGAATGCTGCAGGAAGTAAACCTGAAGATACTATTGAAAAATTTCAAGGCTCTATTGCATCCAATGGCATTATTTCTTTTTCGTCAATTAGTGGTTTAACCGATGAGCAAAAAACCAAAGCTACCTTCAAAGCAGTTGTACCTGTTACTGCCACTATAGTCGAAAAAGATGGTGCAGGCAATGTAATTGGTAGTGGAATTGGCGGTCAGCGAACAATTTCAAAAAAAACCTATTACTTTTATGTGGTGGCAGCCAATGGTGCAGAACGAAAATACGTAATTACCTTTAATTAATTATACAAACTTTTTAAAATTATACCCCAATGAAAACAAAACTTTTTTTAATGCTTTTCGTTTTTTCCGGATTGCTAACTGGTTTTACATCGTGTAAACCCGATGAGGTTGAAAATCCGAATAATATTTTGGCTGAGAATATGATTACTGCCAAAGGAGTGGCTGATATTCAGGTTGTTTTGGATAATAAAGCCAAAACTATCGACATCTCAATTCCTTTCGAAGCCAAAGATTCTATCTCGAAACTTACCTTGTTGTTCAACGATTTACCTGCCGGAGCTATGGTTTCACCACTTAGCGAAGTAAAGGATTTTTCGAACAACCTACGCCACAATTATACCGTAACTTTTCAGGATGGAGAAGTGAAAGTGTATAGTGTAGGTGTTACATTTGCCGGGCTACAACCAAAACTCACAAAACTGACACTGAATGGCGTACAGGTAAAACTCGAAAGTGGTGTGTGGATTGCTCAGTTATTGGCTTCGGAAGATTTGAAGGTTGTAAAACTTGCTTATCAAACAAACGAACCTACTGTAACCGTAAAAATTAAAAATACCGATAACGACGATTATGTAGTTTTGGACACTACAGCCGTTAATAATAAATACAATTTTGAGGACAAATTAAACGGTCGCAAATTTAAATTGGAGTATAATGGTGTTAGCAATATAATCACTGTAAAAGTAGTTACTTCGGGTTATACGAAAATCACGAAAGTTTGGCAGACATTTGCAAATATTGGAACACCTAATTTCTATGGAGTAGCAGCTTTAGCCGGTACAAGTCCTGCCACTGTTGTTCCTGCTTCACCATCGACCGATGCTTGGGATCGTGGTATTGCTATGGATGATAATTATATTTACATTGCCCGTGGAAATAAACATATTCAAGCTGAAACGGGAACTACTCCTTTTTATCCAGGTTATGGTATTATTGCTGTGAAAATTAGTGATAAATCAGCCACATTAATGAAACGCGATGGTATGTACACTGTTGATGAAGCAAACAGAGGTGCTCATGGCACAACTGATGTGAATATAATTGGAGGTAAAATTGTGGCTTGTAATCTTGCTAATGCTGCTAATAATGTGTTGAAAGTATTTGTTTGGAATAATGTTGATGCTGCTCCATCTTTATTGTTTTCGTACAATGTTGGAGCTACACCAAGTCCACGTTTGGGCGATAAATTTACGTTCGAAGGTGATTTAACCAATGGAAAACTTCGTTTCTTCGACTTTAATGCCAACAATCGTTATTACGAATTTACAATTACGGCTGGTGTGGTTAATACAACTCCTACTATTGTAACTGTCCCTGGCATACTTGAACCAAGTACAGGAACTACTGCTGGTGCAATTTACAAATACAGTGCAACCGAATACATGTTCTCTGGTACAGGTAAACAAGCAGTTGTGTTTAATCCTGCAACAATGACAACAACCTTCAAAACTCCGGGTGCAGTATTCCCATCAAGTCAGGTGGGTGATGCATTCTTTAGTTTCAACGATAAAAATTATTTGGCTTACTTGTATGCTACCGATAGTTTCAAACGTTGGGTTGTGACCATTCGTCCGATGGATTATCCTACATTAGCCGAAAGTTTAGAAAAGATTTCGACAAAAGCTACTTATATCAATGTTTCCGGACCAGAGTATTTAGATGTTTCAAATGTTGCAAATGGTAATGGTACTGGTAAAATATATTATCATAAAACAGCAGCTGGTGTTGTTTATTTAGTAGCAGTTGCTTCTAATCAAGGTATTACTTTATTGAAAGTAGAATAATAGATTTCATTTATAGATTAAATTACACACAGTGTTAATGTCCGAAATGGCATTAATACTGTGTTTATTTCCTTTTTTTTTAAATTTACAAACGTATGCGACAATTACTAATTTTACTTTTTACACTGTTATTATTTGCTGCTTGTGAAAAAGGCTCGTCCGAAAATAAAATTTTACAAATAGCTGTAAAAGAAGATTCTAATGCCAGCATTACAATCGATTCTGAAAAAAATACCGTTCAGATAGCTGTAAATAAATCATTATCGCTAAATGCGCTTACGTTAAATTTTGCCATTTCGCCTTTGTCCAAAATTTCACCTACAACAGGTATTGCTCAAGATTTTAGCAATCCGGTTCAGTACACCGTTACAGCTGAAAATGGCGATAAAAGAGTATATACCATCTCCATTTCAAATTTATCCGACGAGAAAAAAATAGTATCAGCTACTAGTGGTAGTACTCTGAATCCTTCAACAGGAGTGATTAACGGCACTAATCTAACTATAAGTATTCCTTTTGGCATTGATCCAAAAAATTTAGCTGTTAATGCTACTCTTTCGGTTGGTGCAACGGCATCACCTGCATTTGGAATAGCATACGATTACAGCGCGCCAAAAACTCATACCATTACAGCTGCTAATGGAACTAAAACAAATTATACAGTTACCGTTAATGTTAAACCTCAAGAAACTGCTGTGAGAGCAGTATGGTTGCCAAGTTCAGAACATACTACTTCCTTTATGACTTATTCAAACGTGCAGGCCTCCATTTCGTTGCTCGACCAACTCAATTTCAATACGCTTTATGTTTGCGCATGGGCAAATGGAAAAACCTGTTTTGATAGCGAAATACTGAACCAAAATTCGACCTGGGGTTCTGCCCGTAATGGAAATTTTTATGCCAACTATACAGGTGGATCAGGTGATGCTCTTGCCGATATAATTACAGTGGCTCACACCAAAGGTATAAAGGTAATTCTTTGGTACGAATATGGTTTTATGGCAAACTGGAAGGCAAAAGGAACTGGAGGTGTAACGGTTGCTGATAATAAAGTATTTGCAAAACATCCGGAGTGGATTGGTTTAGATTCAAATGGTAGTCAGGCCAACTATAATGGAACAGATTACTATTTCAACGGTTATGATCCGGCTGTGCAAAATTTTATGATATCGATGATGGAAGAGTCGCTAACAAAATATCCGGATTTGGATGGCATTCAAGGGGATGACCGAATGCCTGCAGCACCTCGCAATTCAGGATACGAAGCGGTAACAAAGGCTTTATATAAAAATCAGTATGGTGTAGATCCTCCTTCTGATTTCCAAAATGCACAATGGGTTAGATGGCGGCTTGATCAGTTAAATGCTTTCGGACGTACAATGCACGCACGTATTAAAGCCAAAAAACCTTCTGCGATTGTCTGTTTTTCACCCAATAAATATCCATGGTGCGAAGCTAACCTGATGCAGGACTGGCCTCAGTGGATTAAGGATGGTATAGTGCAAATATTGTCGGTTCAGTGTTATGTAAAACCAAATTATGCTACAGATGTGGCTGCTGCAATTGCGACAATTCAGGCTACCGGAACAACAAAAAATTTACTCAATCCAGGAATGATTCTAAAAAATGGTTCTACTCTGCTTACAGAGCAGGAGTTAGTGAATCAATTAAAAATAAACATACAATACAATACGAATGGTGAAGCCCAATTTTGGTTCGATGGACTAAAAGAACCTTATATTCAAAACGTATTTAAAGCGTTTTATCCCGGAAAAGCTATTTTCCCTTTATAAAAAATAAATGTCGTATGTTATTCAATTTTAAAAAGTTAACTTTAGTGCTCTTATTGGTTGTTGGCTGCTCCTCCTGCATCGACGATTATTCGAATCCGAAAGTTCCATTTCCTGCACCGGAAAATTTAAAAGGCGAAAAACTTTCGGCTACATCCATCAAACTTACGTGGGAAGATAAAAGCAAAGGTGAAGAAGGTTTTGTGGTTGAACGGAGTATTTTGGGAACAAATGAGGTTGTGAAAACTACTTTAGGGGCAAATACAAGCGAATGGACCGATACAAATGTGTCGCCAGTCACCTATAAATACAAGGTGTATGCTTTTTACAAACAGCGTAATTCCGATGCTATTTCCATTGTTTATCAGCATATTCCGGTATCGGAACCAAGCAATTTTACGGTAACTATAAACGGTGCAAAAGTGGATTTGGCGTGGAATGCTGCTTCGGGAGCGTACGATGGTTATAAACTGGAACGCAAACTGAATAATGGCAATTTTACATTGCTCAAAACGCTCGAAAAAAACCAAAACTCAGCAAGCGACGACAGTCCTGTGGCTGGCAACCTGACCTATCGGTTGTATGCGTATCAGGGTGAATTCAATTCTGCTTTTGTGGATAAAACAATTTCGTTTAATGCGCCTCCGCAAATTTCAATTGCTAATTTGGTAACATCCTATTTGCAACTCACACCAAACTATACACTTACTTCGGATGGTGGCGAACCCTGCACAGTGGGAGTTTGCTGGAGTAAATCGCCAAATCCTACTATTAATGATAATAAATCGGAGTGGCACGTAAAACTTTCTTCGGGTGCAAAAGCTTTTTCAGGAGCTAAGAATCTTGAAATCGGCGCAACTTATTATCTACGTGCCTATGCAACAAACAGCAATTCAACGACATATAGCAATGAGGTTTCAGGTGTTTTAGCTGTTGAACCGCAGGCAATCAATCTCAGCTGGACAGCCATGACAACCGTAAATGCATTGCTTCCGGCTGAAGTAAAAGCGTATGAAACAAGCAGCACGCTGAACGGAAGAGCTTTCAAAGCTTTTTATGTAATTGCCGATATGAGTACCGGAAATGTAGAATTGAAAACTGTAATGTCATCCACTGCACGTAAACCATCGGCTCACATTACAAATATGACATCCGAAACCGTTTATGCCATGACCAATGCTGGTTATTTTGGGTATAATGGTTCGGTGGCGGTTTCGTACAGTTTGGTTGTAGATCGTGGACAAAAGCTGGCCGATAATATTGGCGCTCTTACGCGTGGTAGTTATTCTTATCCGTTGGCACGTGGTGCTTTTGGCGTTACGCAAAATCAAACTCCATCTATCAAATGGGCGGTGGGTAATTTTGCGTACGATATTCCAAGTCCGAATGTGGAAGGTGAAGTTCCACAACCTTCGTTGTCGAGCACTTTTCCCGCTCCATCTCAAAATTGGAATCCTTATTCTGCTATTGGTGGAGCACCTGTATTGTTGAAAGATGGCAAAATTACATTCGATTTTACAACCACGCTTTCGGGCAAACACATGACGAATTACGAGTTGTTGCAAACTGATATTTTTGCCACTTCTGCTCGTCCGCCACGAACTGTAATTGGCAG
>CAZEEN010000111.1:0-10921 GCA_964511115.1 uncultured Paludibacter sp.
GCCTAAAACAGCAGAGGCAAAAGAAAAGAAAAAATATAACTGGTTGTATTATTAAAAAAATAATCGCACAAATACCTACATATAGTGATAGCTTTGCAATTGTATTGTAATAAGTTTATCGTAATTTTGCAGCGTTATTAAAAAAGTTTTAAACGATGTCCGACTACAAGCAAAATATCAAGCAATTTTCAGGTGTGCTATTGCTCACCTTGTTTGTAGGCTATTTTGTTGGCATTACATTTTTTCCACACAAACATGTTGTCGATGGTCATCTAATCGTCCATTCGCATCCCTTTTCGTCGACCGAGCATCATTCGCATAGCGCCAATGTGCTGAATTTATTACAGCAGTTAGCTCAATTCCTTACAAAAACGCTGCTTGTTGGAATTATCATTGTTGCATTTTTAAAATTAAATCAGGTCATTTCCAGTATCTGTCGACGCTTCAATCTGATTTCAACACAAAGGCAATTTATTTTTCTTCGTCCTCCTCCATTTAGCTTTAAAGTCTCAGAAGTTAACTGATCTCTTACTTTTTACGTTTTTTTTTTGACATAGTAGTGCTTTGTCAAAAATCATTTTTAGTATTCTGATTTTATCAGGATAACTTCGATTATATCATTAAAAATCAAAATATTATATTTATGAAACGAATAGTAACTTTATTCCTTTTGATTATTTCCATCCATACTATTGGATACGCCCAGCTTAATTATAAATATACTGATAACGATGGTGCAGCAGGTTCGAGAGAAAAAACCACCGATGCCAATATTAGTGGTCATACCATCGACAAATTAACAAACGAACATATTGGTTTTATAACCATAACAATTAAGGGAACAACCATTGGCACGGCTACTGATGCAACTAGTCATTTTTTTCTTAAAAATCTACCTGTTGGCGATTATTCGATTGTAGCTTCGGCTGTGGGTTACAAAACTATCGAACAGAAAATAAGACTTATAAAAGGTAAAACGCTCGAAATCAACTTCGAAATGGTTGAAGATGCCATTATGCTCGATAATGTGGTTGTGAGTGCCAACCGCAACGAAACCAAACGGCGCGAAGCTTCGAACATTGTAAATGTACTTACAGGTAAACTTTTTGAAAATACGAACTCGGTATGTTTGGCGCAGGGATTGAATTTTCAGCCGGGTTTGCGTGTGGAGAATAATTGTCAGAATTGTGGTTTTCAGCAAGTGCGTATCAATGGGCTGGAAGGGCCTTATTCGCAGATTTTGATTGATAGTCGACCAATTTTTAGTGCTTTAGCGGGTGTTTATGGGTTGGAGCAAATTCCCGTTAATATGATTGACCGTGTAGAAGTGGTTCGGGGTGGTGGTTCGGCGCTTTTTGGATCTAATGCCATTGCCGGAACAATAAACATTATCACCAAAGAACCATTGAATAATTCGTTGTCAATCAGCAATATGACTATGCTGATAGGTGGAGCAAAAACCGATATAAATACTTCGGTAAACGCCGCATTGGTATCCGACGATTACACATCGGGTGTAAATATTTACGGTTCAACCCGTCAGCGCGAAGCTTGGGATGCCAATGGCGATGGTTTTTCCGAAATTGGATTAATCAATTCGCGCAATGTAGGTTTCAGGTCGTATTTCAAAACCGGATTGCAAAGTAAACTGACTTTGGAATATCATAATTTAGGTGAATTCCGTCGCGGTGGAAATAAACTGGACTTACCCGCTCACAATGCCGACATTACCGAACAAACTGAGCACGACATTAATAGTGGTGGATTAAAATGGGAGTTTTTTACGCCCGATTACAAACACCGATACAATGTTTATAGTTCGGCACAAAAAACCGACCGAAACAGTTATTATGGAGCAGGACGAGACCCGAATGCTTATGGAAAAACCGATGATTTTGCATTTGTAGCAGGTATGCAATATGCCTATTCGATGAATAAATTGCTGTTTATGCCAGCCGATTTTACTATTGGAACTGAATATAGCTACAATAAGTTGGTAGATACGCAGTTGGCATACGACCGAAATATTGATCAAATGGTGAATATTAAAAGTATTTTTGCACAAAACGAATGGAAAAACAAACAATGGAGTTTGCTGCTTGGATTGCGATTAGATAAACACAATTTAATTGAAAAACCAATTTACAGCCCGCGTGTAAATGTGCGTTACAATCCTGCCGAATGGGTAAACCTGCGAGCCAGTTATGCGGCCGGATTTCGTGCACCACAGGCATTCGATGAGGATTTACACATTACAGCCGTAGGTGGCGAAGTGCAATTAATTGTTTTCGACCCAACTATAGAACTTCGTCCCGAGCATTCGGACAGTTACAGCATTTCGGCCGATTTTTACAAACAATTCGGTAAAGTGCAAACCAATTTGTTAATCGAAGGTTTTTATACCGATATAACTGATGTTTTTTATTTGGACGAAACTGGTGTTGATGCTGCTGGAAATACTTTACTTACTCGAAAAAATGGTTCGGGAGCTGTGGTAAAAGGTATTAACTTGGAAGCTAAAATTATACCATCGGCAAAAATGAATTTTCAAGGCGGTTTTACCTTGCAACAAAGCTTGTACAAAAAGGCGCAAACATGGAGCGAAAACCCCAACTTAGCAGCTACTCGTCAGATGTTTCGTTCGCCCAACAATTACGGTTACCTTACCTATTCGTATTTGCCGGTTAAAGCACTCACGCTATCGCTCAACGGAACTTACACAGGTAGCATGTATGTGCAGCATTATGGCGTGAATGTAACTGACGATGTTGAAATTTGGACACCTGAATTTTTCGATTTAAGCTGTAAATTTTCATACGATTTTAGGCTAAATTCAAGTACTAAACTTCAATTCTACGCTGGTATTCAGAATATTTTCAATAGTTTTCAAACCGATTTTGATAAAGGCGAAACACGCGATGCAGGTTATATTTATGGACCATCGTTGCCACGCTCGTATTTTGTGGGGCTGAAGTTTAATTTGTAAAAAGTATTAAACACTATTAGGGTTGCTCAAGGGTATTTTTATGAGATAAGGGGTGAGGATAGAGCGGCGTGCCGATTTAGTGGAAGGTGTCGAATTTTTGTTTGTAGATAATGCAGCTATGCGTATTATTCAATGGCCAAAAAGTTTTGATGTGTTGGTTACCGAAAATCTTTTCGGCGATATTTTGACCGATGAAGCTTCGGTAATTACAGGTTCGTTGGGAATGTTACCTTCGGCTTCGGTAGGTATTCATACTTCAGTATTTGAGCCAATTCACGGTTCGTATCCGCAAGCTGCCGGTAAAAATATTGCTAACCCATTGGCAACTATCTTGTCAGCTGCATTGATGTTCGAGTACGCATTTGGCATGATGGAAGAAGGTGCTTTGATTCGCGCAGCTGTAACTGCCAGCATGGATGCCAATGTGGTAACTGAAGATATTGCTGATAATGCCAAAGCTTATTCAACCACCGAAGTTGGTGAGTGGATTGTGAAATGGATTGAAAACAAATAAACAAATTGCCATTTTAATTCAAAAAAAATCCCTGTTAATTAGCAGGGATTTTTTTTGTACGCAGATTTTTATATTTTTAATTTATTGCTTCCAATGCTTTGGCAATAGCCAGTTGAATGCCAGCTGCATTTTTACCTCCTGCCGATGCAAAGAATGGTTGACCACCACCGCCACCTTGTATTTCTTTGGCAGCTTCACGGGCAATGTTTACGGCATTTAATCCGCCGGCAACTAAATCATCGCTTATCAATACGGTGATTGATGGTTTATCATCGGCCACACAACCTGCAACAAAGAAAAGTTTTTCTGGATGTATATTGCGAATTTGGAATGCTAGTGTTTTTACTTGTTCAGCAGGAAGGCTTCCTTCGAAACGAATCACTTTCACGCCATTTATTTCTTTAGCTTCCGCATTTAGTTTGTCGCGCAATGCCATGATTTGAACTTGTTGGAAAACTTCGATTTTTTTCTTCAAATCAGCATTTTCTTCCGACATTTTCTTTAATGCGTTCAATACATCAGGAGCATTGTTAAGCAATTCTTTGGCCTCGCCGATAGTATCTTGCTGTTTGTCCAATAATTCTTCCACAGCTTTGCCTGTAATAGCCTCAATACGACGAATACCAGCAGCGATGGAGCTTTCGGCAGTAATGCGAACTAATCCGATATTTCCGGTAGCGCTTACGTGTGTTCCACCGCAAAGTTCCACTGAACTTCCAAATTGAATGACACGAACTGTTTCGCCGTATTTTTCTCCAAACAGCGCCATTGCGCCCATAGCTTGAGCTTCGGCAATTGGTGTTTCGCGTTTTTCGACCAGTTGATAGTTTTCGCGAATTTTGCGGTTAGCAATTGCTTCCACAGCACGAATCTCTTCTTTGGTCAGTTTTTGAAAATGTGAGAAGTCGAAACGCAAGGCCTCAGGACTTACGAACGAACCTTTTTGTTCCACATGCGTGCCCAATACTTCGCGCAATGCTTCGTGAAGCAAGTGTGTAGCCGAGTGATTACATTCAGTTGCTTTACGATTTTCAATATCAATAATAGCTGTAAATGTTTCGGTTACATCTTCGGGCAATTTGTTTACAATATGAACTGCGAGGTTATTTTCTTTCTTAGTATCAATTATTTCAATAATTCCATGTTCTGACGTTAACGTGCCGCTGTCTCCAACTTGTCCACCCATTTCGGCATAAAAAGGAGTTTTTGAAAGTACCAATTGATAATATTCCTGATTTTTCTGTTTCACTTTGCGGTAGCGTAAAATCTCGGTATCAGCTTCGGTAAAATCATAACCCACAAACACACAGTCACCTTCGCGAACAGTTACCCAATCGCCTGTTTCGGTAGCAGCAGCATTACGCGCACGCTCTTTTTGTTTCTGCATTTCAGCATTAAATTCTTCAATATCAACAGTCATGTTGTTTTCGCGAAGAATTAATTCCGTCAAATCAAGTGGGAAACCAAAAGTGTCATATAGCGTAAAAGCAACCTTGCCGCTCAAAACCGCAGAATTTTGAGAAACGCTGTCTCCCTCTCCTTTGGAGGGGGTGGGGGGGAGGTATTTATCAAGCAACTTAATGCCAGTTTCCAATGTACGCAAGAACGATTCTTCTTCCTCTTTGATTACTTTTTCAATCAACGTTTTTTGCGAAATAAGTTCTGGATAAGCTTTACCCATTACATCGCCCAACGAATTTATCAGCTTATGCATAAATGGGGAGCGCTGCCCAAGGAAAGTATAACCATAACGTACAGCACGACGCAAAATACGACGGATTACATAACCTGCTTTTGCATTGGAAGGCAATTGACCGTCAGTAATCGAGAATGCAATGGTACGGATATGGTCGGCAATAACGCGCATAGCGATATCTATTTTCTCGTTTTTGCCATATTCTGCTCCGCAAACTTTGCCAATTTCGGCAATTATTGGCGTGAAAACATCCGTGTCGTAATTTGACTGCACGCCTTGCATAGCCATACACAAACGTTCGAAGCCCATACCTGTATCAATTACTTTAGCGGGAAGTCCTTCGAGCGAGCCATCGGCTTTGCGGTTGTATTGCATAAATACATTGTTCCAGATTTCAATCACCTGTGGGTGACTTTCGTTAACGAGCGTAAGTCCATCGACCAAAGCACGTTCGCTATTAGGGCGAATATCGATATGAATTTCAGAACAGGGGCCACAGGGACCCGTATCGCCCATTTCCCAAAAATTATCTTTTTTATTTCCGTTAATAATGCGGTCTTTTGGTAAAAATTGTTCCCAAATAGCAGCAGCTTCATCGTCGCGGTCTAATCCTTCGGGTGCATAGCCTTCGAAAACAGTTACATACAAACGGTCTTTGTCGAGTTTTAATACTTCGGTGAGGTATTCCCAAGCCCATTCGATAGCTTCTTTTTTGAAATAATCGCCAAACGACCAGTTACCCAACATCTCGAACATGGTATGGTGATAGGTATCGTGACCAACCTCTTCAAGGTCGTTGTGTTTACCGCTCACGCGTAAACATTTTTGCGAATCGGCCACACGGGCATATTTAATGGGGTCGTTACCCAAAATGATGTTTTTGAATTGATTCATTCCCGCATTGGTAAACATCAAAGTAGGATCATCTTTGATAACCATTGGTGCCGACTGAACAATTTTGTGGTCTTTCGATGCAAAAAAATCGAGAAAAGATTGACGAATTTCCTGTGAAGTCATTTTATATATTTTGTTATTTGGTGCGTTGCACGTTATTTAGGTGCTATGCACGTTACTAATACTTCGTATGTTTTTCAGTGCTACGCACGTTTTTAAATACGCCCACAGGGCTAATAACTAATGAACGGCGAAGCCCTCTCAACGGCAAAGCCTATTCAACGGCGAAGCCCAAAGGGTTAATATTATCAAATTAGGACTGCAAAAGTACTTCAAATTTATTACTTTTGCATCAAAACTGACATTAAAAGTTTAGTTTTGCACTATAAATAAAACTAAAAAAACACGTATTTTTTCTATTTTGGAATAAATATACGATATTTTGTATAAAAGCGGAAGCTGTAATCTTTCATGGCAAAAAAAATAAAGTTTCATTTCAATCCCGAAACACTGAATTATGAACCAATCATTCAGTCACTTGCTGTTAAAGTAAGGCGTGTGGTTATTCACTTGTTTTCGGGGATTTCGTTGGGTGCGCTTTTCTTTTTTGTATTTGTATCCACTTTCGATTCGCCCGAAGAGAAGCAGCTTGGGCTCGAAAAGAGCCGTATGCAAGCTCAATATAAGATTTTGCAACGACAGTTGGACGAGGCGCAGGAAGTGATGACCGATTTGCAACAGCGCGATGATAATCTCTATCGGGTGATATTTCAGGCTGAGCCTATTCCTTATGATGTTCGTAAAGCTACGATTGCTAATACTGAGTATTATAAGCAATTATTGGATATGACTAATTCGGAAATTGTAACTTCCACCACCAAAAGGATGGACGAAATTCGAAAACAGATTTATATTCAATCACGCTCGTACGACGATTTGGTAAAGTTAGCTAAAAGCAAAGAGGAAATGCTCGAATGCATTCCGGCCATTCAGCCTGTTATGAATAAGGACCTGAAAAAAATGGCTTCTGGCTTTGGTTGGCGTATCGACCCTATTTACCGCACACGCCGCTTTCATGCAGGTATGGACTTTGCAGCAGCCACCGGCACCGATATTTTTGCTACAGGAAATGGAACAATCGTTTCTGCGGGCTGGGAGCAGGGCTATGGAAACTGTGTACAAATAAATCATGGTTTTGGTTATCTTACTTTGTACGGACACATGAGTAGAATTAAAGTGCGTAAAGGTCAAAAAGTAAAACGTGGAGAGGTGATAGGTGAAGTAGGAAATACAGGAAAATCAACAGGTCCTCACCTGCATTACGAGGTACATTTACGCGGTCAGGTTATGAACCCTCATCATTATTACTTCCTCGATTTGTCGCCTGCCGAATACGATCGTATGATACAAATGAGTGATAACTCGGGGCAAATGATGGACTAGGAAAAAACTGCCCCCAACCCCTAAAGGGGAGTAAGAAATAGTTAGTAATTTTTTAATTTAATTGTAAATGAAAGGTAAACAAAAAAATATACTTGAAGATACTAACTTCAATTCCCCTTTAGGGGTTAGGGGCAGCTCAATTGGCATTTTCGATTCGGGTTATGGTGGGCTGACAATTTTAAACGAAATTAAAAAGCAGCTACCGGATTACGATTATATCTATTTGGGCGACAATGCTCGTACGCCTTATGGCACACGTTCGTTCGAAGTGGTGTATAAATATACGCTCGAATGTGTTACCAAATTATTCGAAATGGGTTGTCAGTTGGTAATTTTGGCATGTAATACTGCTTCGGCAAAAGCTTTACGTACCATTCAACAAAATGACCTGCCACTTATCGATCCTAATCGACGTGTGCTTGGCGTTATTCGACCTACCGTAGAAGTTATTGGTTCAATCACCAGATCGGGACATGTGGGTTTATTGGCCACAGTTGGTACAGTACAGTCTGAATCGTACCCACTCGAAGTGAAAAAATTATTTCCAGATATAATTGTTACTTCCGAAGCTTGTCCAATGTGGGTTCCGCTAATCGAAAATAACGAACATACAAACGAAGGTGCCGATTATTTTGTACAAAAACATTTAAAAAATATTCTAGCTAACGACCCCGAAATCGATACACTTATTTTGGGGTGCACGCATTACCCTCTCTTGTTGGAAAAAATTAAACAATTTATTCCACAACACATTCATGTTGTTTCACAAGGGGAATTAGTTGCAAAAAGTTTAGCAAATTATATGGAACGCCATTCTGAAATAGCTAAATGTTGTTCTAAAAATGGAACTATTCAGTATTTTACTACCGAATCGGTCGATAAATTTAGCAATTCAGCTTCTATTTTTCGAAACGGAAAAATAAAAGCAATGCATTTGGAATTAGAATGATATGTTTAATGTGTTCATAATTAGTAGTTTGTTGTTTTTATAAATGGGTTTTTGAAAATATTTTTACTCAAACTATTGCACAATTAAAAAATTATTCTCACTTTTGCAAAGTAAACAAACAGATAAATTTTTCATAGTTAAGGTTTAGGTTAAAATGTGGCAAAGGGTGGCTGTGAAGCTCCCCTTTGTTTTTTTGTTTATATACCCAAGCACAACTTTAATAACAAAGACCTGACAAATTCTTAATCTGTCAGGTCTTCTTCAAATCTGTTGTTTTTGTCAGTCAGAGAATTACAAAACCAAGGATGGTGGTGTAAATGTACGGGTACCCATTTCGCTGTCGAGCATATATAAACCTCGAACGTCGTTGCCAAACAAGTCGAAACGTTTACACATTTCGTCAACATTTTTTTCTTCCTCACCCTGCTCTTTTACAAACCAATCCAAAAATTGCATGGTTTTAAAGTCTTTTAATTCGTAAGCTACTGCGTATATGTCGTTTATCGATTGACTGATAAACAATTCGTGCTTATAAGCTTCCTCCAAGGCATGTTTAAAACTAGTATAAGCAATGTCTGGTTTCGCAATCGCTTCCAATGCTACTCTTTCGCCATTGTTTTGCATGTATTTTACAAACAACATAGCATGAGCATGTTCTTCTTGAGTTTGAATATCAAACCAGTTGCCATAACCATTCAGGCTGTTGTCGTAAAAATAATTTGATGTGTCTAGATATAAATACGACGAGTAAAACTCACGATTAATCTGAGTATTCAGTAATTCTACAATCTTTTTGTGTAACATAACGGTAAATTTAGTTGATTATAAATCATTATTTTAATTACTTAAATTCTTACAATATTCGCGCCAAGTGCATTCAGACGTTTATCTATATCCTGATAGCCACGGTCTATCTGGTCGATATTGTGAATAGTGCTTGTTCCTTCGGCCGCCATTGCAGCAATCAGTAGCGCTATTCCGGCACGTATATCGGGCGAACTCATCGTAGAGGCGCGCAAATGGAGTTGTTCTCCTAATCCAATTACAGTGGCTCTGTGTGGGTCGCAAAGTATGATTTGAGCACCCATGTCAATAATTTTATCTACAAAAAACAAGCGGCTTTCAAACATTTTTTGATGAATCAGAACACTGCCTTTTGCTTTGGCTGCTACTACCAAAAATACACTCAACAAGTCGGGAGTTAAACCAGGCCAAGGAGCATCTGCAATTGTCATTATTGAACCGTCGATAAACGATTCGATAGCATAACTGTTTTGTTCCGGAATAAAAATATCATCGCCTTGTTGTTCTAGCTGTATTCCTAAGCGGCGGAAACTATCTGGTATAATACCTAAATCGTTGTACGATACATTTTTAATGGTTATTTCCGACCCAGTCATAGCAGCCATACCAATAAAACTACCTACCTCAATCATATCGGGCAAAATAGTGTGCATGCACCCATGCAATGATACAACACCTTCGATAGTTAAAAGGTTTGAGCCAACTCCGCTGATTTTTGCTCCCATGCTATTCAGCATTTTGCAAAGTTGTTGCAGATAAGGTTCGCAAGCAGCATTATAAATAGTCGTAGTTCCCTGTGCCAATACGGCAGTCATTATAATGTTGGCAGTTCCTGTTACCGATGCTTCGTCGAGTAGCATATAGCAACCCTTTAGTTTCTCAGCAGTAATGCTATATTGTTTTTTATCGGCATCGTACACAAAGTCCGCACCTAGTTTTTGAATGCCAAGGAAATGTGTATCCAAACGGCGACGGCCAATTTTATCACCTCCTGGCTTGGGTATCATGGCTTTGCCATAACGAGCCACTAATGGTCCAACAATCATGACAGAACCGCGTAACGAAGCACTCTGACGGTAGAAATCTTCCGAGTCGAGATAATCGAGATTAATATTACGAGCCTCAAAAGTATAGGTGTTCGCAGCAGTTTTTTGCACAGCAACTCCCATATTTTGAAGCAAGAGAATCAAATTATTGACATCTAAAATGTCGGGGATATTGCTGATAGTGATTTTATCTGGACTAAGCAATACAGCACAAAGCACTTGAAGTGCTTCATTTTTAGCACCCTGAGGAATTATTTCGCCACGGAGTTTTCTACCTCCTTCAATTTTAAATGAAGACATTTTTTAAAGTTAGAAATTAGAAATTAGAAGTCAGAAATTAGAAAATAAGATAACACGAAACACGAAACACGAAACGCGAAACACGAAACGAATTATTTCCTTCTCGGCGGTTTATTGCTGCGTTTGTGGTTGTTAAGTACATCGCGCGATTCTACCAGTTTCAAAAAGTCGGAAGAAACGTCAATTTTACCGTGTGACAGTTCGCGCAAGTCGTCAAAAATTTTGCGGTCGTCAACCACTTCTTTGTTCCATGTAAGGAAACATTTTTTCATTTGGTTGGCAATCAGGC
>CAZEEN010000112.1:0-2720 GCA_964511115.1 uncultured Paludibacter sp.
GAAGCCAAATAACAAAATAACGGCGAAGCCAAATAACCAATTATCCACTCACAAAATGAAAAAACTAATTCTCCTAGCTCTTCTTAGCTCCAATCTATTCGCTCAGTCGCCAGCGAGTTTCGTAAATCCATTTATTGGAACAGATAATGATGGTGAAACCAATCCTGGCGCAGTGCTTCCATGGGGCATGATGAATGTAGCTCCATTTAACGGCTATGATACTTTGAAAACCGATAAGATAGATCAAGGTTACGGCGCATCTGTGTACCGTCAGAAACGGAGATTTATTACTGGCTTTACGCACGGAGGCATTAGTGGCGCTGGCTGTTCAGCATTGGGTGTGCTGGCCATTATGCCAACTAAGACTCAGTTTAATAGTTTCCATCCAAAAAAATATCTTAGCAGGTATTCAGCCGAAATCGCTGAGCCTGGCTATTACAAAGTTCATCTGGACACTTCCGATATTGTGGCTGAAATTACCGCCACTAAACGCTGTGCCATACATCGCTACACATTCCCACAAGGTTCCCATTCTATATTGTTAAATATTGGGCTTTGCCTTGCACCCACCAAAGGTGGAATGATAAAACAAGTTTCCGATACTGAATATGAAGGATACCATGCCGTTGGAAATTTCTGCGGGAAATGGGTGACTGGCAATCTCTATTATTATGTGAAAATTCAAAAACAGCCCGAATTATGGGGTATGTGGAATGATCAAAAGAATTTCAAACAGTTTACTAGAGAAAATATAGGCAATGAAGCTGGCGTGTATCTTCAATACAAAACATCGAACAATGAGCAGATTTTGGTAAAAGTCGGTATTTCATATACTTCCATAGCCAATGCAAAACTGAATTTGGAAACCGAAATTCCTGCTTGGGATTTTGACAAAGTTAAACAAGCTGCTTTCAATGAATGGAACACACAATTATCACGTATTGCCGTAGAGGGTGGAACTACAGATGATAAAACCATGTTTTATTCAGCATTGTATCACGCATTATTGCATCCCAATGTCTTGAATGACGCAAACGGCGAATATCCCGCCATGGGAACTTTCAAAACCATGAAAGCCGTAGGTTACGAGCGATATACACTCTATTCATTGTGGGATACTTACCGCAACATACATCCATTTTTGTCATTGGTTTATCCCGAAAAACAGTTGGACATGGTGAAATCAATGTTGGCCATGTACCAAGAAAATGGTTGGTTGCCCAAATGGGAATTGGCAAGCCAAGAAACTTATGTAATGGTAGGCGACCCGTCGATTCCAGTTATTGCCGATTCGTATCTGCGTGGAGTGACACAATTCGATACAGAATTGGCATATCAAGCCATGCGCAAAGGTGCTGTTACGCCTGAGGCTAACAACCCACTTCGTCCAGGATTAGATAGTTTATTGAAATATGGATTTATACCTCAAGGAAGCAGAGGCGTTTGGGGAAGTGTGGCCTCGTCGCAAGAATATGCCATGGCCGACTGGAATTTGGCACAGTTTGCCAAAGCTACTGGCAAGAATGACGACTATGAGAAGTTTCTAAAGCAATCGCAACTGTATAGAAATAATTTCGACAACGACACAAAATTTCTCCGCCCTCGAATGCAGGATGGCTCTTTTATGGGTAATTTCACACCCATCATGACAAGCAAGAAATTCTTTCCCGGAAATCCCGGATTTGTAGAAGGCGATGCGTGGCATTATTTATTCTTTTCACCCAATGATTTTGATTGGCTGAAAAAGAAAGTTGGCGGTGACAAAGCATTTGTTTCGAAGCTTCAAATGAGTTTTGATAGTGCCTATTTCTCTATGGTGAACGAACCTGATATAGCCAATCCCTATCTTTTTAATCTTGTTAAAAACGAAGAGTGGCGTACTCAAAAAGAAGTACGTGCTGCACTGCGCAAAAACTTCAACAATTCGCCTGCTGGATTGCCCGGAAATGACGACTGTGGAGTAATGTCCACTTGGCTCATGTACAGTATGATGGGCTTTTACCCCATTTGCCCTGGTAATATGAATTATCAACTTAGCAGTCCCGTTTTTAGTAAAGTCACAATTAAATTAAATCCTCAATTTTATAAAGGAAATGAATTTGTTATCACAGCTAAAAATCAAAATGAAAAGAATATCTACATTCAATCAGTGCAGTTAAATGGCAAGCCAACCAAGGGCTTTTCATTGAATCATGCTGAAGTGGTAAAAGGTGGTGTGCTGAACTTTGTTTTGGGAAACAAAAGAAAATAAGAGCTCATTAATTACTGTATTCCTGCAAATTAGCACCTATTCCAACCTTTCAACTGCCAATATAATTAGCTTTTAAGACGTTAATTTCAATTAAATATCAAATTTTTAGTCAAAAACTCATTAATAACAAAAGAAGTTCTTAATATTTTCAAACTATTCTGAACTGTGCTGAATAAATTCATCTTCCGGTATTAAATCATAACTTCATGATTGAGAATACATTAAGTGTATTTCAGCATCAATATGAGATAACTTTAAGAAAAAAAACGATGTAAATGAGTGAAATAGTTCAGCAAGATGTATTCGACGCTTAGGGAAAATTGAATTTTTCTACGTCATATATTTATTGAAACCATTAAAAATCAAAATAAATTAAAATTATTAATTAAAAAATTACTGAAAATGAAAAAAACAATTCTTCTTTCTTTCGCAGTGGTGGCAACACTATTTGCCAATGCTCAAAACATTG
>CAZEEN010000112.1:2820-5196 GCA_964511115.1 uncultured Paludibacter sp.
TAATAAATTGCTACTATTAACTCGTGCAATTTCCGCTAATTCCAGAGGAATGTGGTGGACTAACGGCCTGGATACGGCTAATAGGAATCAAAGTTTCAAAACCACCGACGGAACTTCTAAAATTGTTTTTGGTATTACTAAACAAAATGCAACTACTGCTTTTGCTATAGCCAACACGAGCGCCAATCCTTATTTACGATCATCATCAAAAATAGAAAAATATACTTATAGTACAACTACCCCTTCCTATGCAGACACTTATGAGCACAACTCTATCAAGGCTGTAGCACGTGTAAATGCATCTACCCTTATTGCTGTAACAAATCAATTGGGTGCAAAATTTGGAGCGGCTTACAAATCCACCGACAATGGTGAAACTTGGGCTGCAATGACTTTACCAAATGTTACATCTACTACTATTCTTACCGATGTAGCTGTTTCGCCTAATGGATTGAATGTGATTGTGGTAGGTAGAAATTATGTTGCAACTTCTAATGATGCTGGTGCTAATTTTACCAAAATTACGCCTACGGGAGTTCCTGGAACCGCTGCGAGCTGGACATATGAGAAAATCGCTTTTGCTGATGACAACATCATCATAGTAGGCGCTAACGACGGAGAAACTACTAATGGCTCTGATTGGTATGCACTCCGCTCTACCAATGGTGGTGTCAGTTTCGCAGCTGTTGTAACTAAGGTTGACGATTACTATACTGATTTAGGAACAACACAAGTAGAACGCAGAGGCACTATAGGATATAATTCTATCTATTTTGCAACTCCTTTAGTAGGATATGCAGTTTATGGTCGTTATGACAATTCAAAAAAATATGAAATTCTAAAAACTATCGATGCAGGTGCTACCTGGACTACCATTCAATGGGCAGCTGGAGCAAAACCTGCAGCAAGTCAAGTGAAAATCTACAATCATATTGGTGGTAATGAGAATACGCTTATCGTAAACAGCACTGCTGATAATACAACAAATTTATGGCAAATAGATGTTACTGGAGGCACAGTCGCTGCTGCATCTATTGTAAGTAAATATACTGCAAAACAATTAAGAAGCGTATATCGCAAGAGCGCAACAGAACTTTTTGCAATAGAAGCTGCGAAAAATGATGGCACCACAGGTGGTATTTATGCTTCAGCTGATGGTGGAATAACTTGGACATTGAAGTCAGGAACACAAATAAAAGGATATACTTACACTGTAATCGGCGACGGCTTCATTGGTGGCCCAACTGGTCGTTATTGTAATGCTAATGCTGACTTTAGCATTTTAACACGCAGCCCCGCTATTGGTCATTATGGTGGCGAATTAGTTGACTTGGATGTAATTTCTGGAACCAATAATCTTTTTGCCATTGGTGAAAAGGCTGGTATTTTCAAATCTACTAATGCTGGTGTAAACTTTACTTATATCGGCAAACCGGAATTTGAAGGTTTTACTTTTACTGCACTCGATTTTGTTGATGCAAATACAGGCTATGTTGTAGGTTATAACAGTGCTAACAAAGGGGTAGTAGTTTCCACAACCGACGGTGGTACTACTTGGAAAAAAATTGAATTTTCGGCTGTTGCAAAACTGAATGATGTTTCGTTCTATAATCCATTGCAAGGTTTAGCCGTAGGAGATGAAGGTACTATTATTGGCACAACTGATGGTGGTGCTACTTGGATTTCAAAATCTCCTGCTGGTCTTACTGACAATATGTTGAAAGTAGTTTGCGACGAAGCCATTTCATTAACAGGAACGCCTGAGGTAATTACAAGTCTTGCGCTCAATTCATTGAGCAATGTAAAAGTTTTTGCAGCAAACAATGAATTGAATGTAAATTCACCAGTTGGTTCTGTGATTTCGGTTTACAATTTGGTAGGCGTATTGGAAGCTACTAAACTAGCTACTAACGCAACTGAAAAAATGACTTTATCTGCTGGCGTAAAACTGGTAAAAGTTCTTAATAATGGTAAAGCAGAAACTTTCAAAGTGATTGTTAGATAAGCTTATATTAAAGATTTATTTTTAGAATTAATAGTTGCAAAGTTCGCTTTGCAACTATTTTTTCGATATTTATACTGCACCTTGCTATTTTGTTTAAGGAATTTGGACTTTTTTCCGTCATATAAACAAACCATTAAAAAAAATATTGCTATGGATCGCATCCTATTCACCTCCAATGGATTATCATGTCTAATTTTTCGTTTAAAACTTACCTCTTTTAGACGTAGATTATCAAAATTACTCCCTCTGTATATAGCTTTTTTTGTTCTCCTTCCCCTTCAGGCCCAGAAGGATATGGTTACTTATGTGGGTAAAAGTTTAAGCATAGCCCGTACAGGCAAGCTTACCGATGCCCTCGAACTTTCCAATGG
>CAZEEN010000112.1:5296-10824 GCA_964511115.1 uncultured Paludibacter sp.
ATTTTTATTAGTGGAGAAAGAGCAAGTGTAACGAAACCTGGTTATTTTATTGGAAAATTAGATAACAACTTCGTAAACGGTGAACCAACAGGTTTTACTTGGGTGTATAATGTGGCTGCAACTGGATTGATTAAGACCATTGAACCATGGGACGTGGGTGGAGATGGGAAAGTGGTATTTGGAGAAGGAACTCCTCTATCTACCAAATGGGTGGCTAGCCGCAGGCTGAAGGCCGATGGTACACTGGATTTAGTTCCTAACTGGAAGTTGCACTGGAAAGCAGATGGAACAGAAGTGTTGAGCAATCCAGCACCTATTGATGCGGCTACTAGTGCTATTTCATTTAGGTCCGACGGCCGTGGATGCCTTCAGTCAATGAATCTAACCGATTATAATACCATCACTCCTGACGGGAATGGTGGATGGAAAAAAGGCAAATGGCCCATGGATGTTCTATTCAAGGGGGAAATCAATGGAACCTGGGATATCTCAGGGCAAGGAGGATATACGGGCTATTCAAAAGGTCAAAACCCCGGCTATTGCATATCGGCTATTACCATAGACAGACGATCTAATGACATGTTTTTTGGGTGGAATTTCCAGTCTCGACTACCGGTTGGGCTGCCCGATTATGAGCCAGCTGTGATGAAGATGGACAAAGATGGAAACCTAAAGTGGTGGACACGACTTTATACCGAGTCCACTGATCCTGCTTGTGCCAATCCTACAAAATTATATACTTCTCTCCCCGACCAGTATATCGACGGTCTGGCAGTTGACTATTCAGGTTCCGAGAAATTGGTAGTGAATGCCCGTTGCCATGGAAATGATTCGAAAAATTATTGGACATCATCAAGTGCATTCCAGAAAGGTTTTACAGGCACCAATGGCAATATTCATATTTCCTGGCTTGGTAAGATCCTGCTATCTACGGGTGCTTTCTCTACGGGTACTTTCGTAGCAGCTTATAATTACAAAGCGCCTACTGGTAAGAAATATACAGACCCCAATTTAGCTGGCTGGCCTGATCACAACAATGGCTATCCTAATGACCTGAACACCACTAAATTATACCCAAATACCATGAAAGTGGATAAATTGGGTCGTGTAGTAGTTGTAGGCCAAGCCCAACGCTTGGTGACTACTAAAAATGCTTATCAGGAACAAGATTCGATTTTTGACAGTGGTGCTCCCTGGTCAGATTTTGTACGCGTTTACAGTCCTGATTTTAGTGAGTTGATTTATAGTTCTTTATTACACACCTCATTTATACCTGGTGGTCAGTTTTCAAGAGGGCAAGATATCAAGCTGATGGGCGTTGTACCTATTAAAAATGGCGCAGTAGTGCTAGGATTCAATCCTGCCGATCCGAAGAATTTTTATGATGTCGATTGTCGTGCGGTGCCACTTGGTTGGGGAATGGATGGAATCAATGGTCCTACCCCTTTTTTAGCAAAATTAACCGGAGAAATTGTAGTCAAAACAAATAATACAGTAGTGCCGGCAAAACCGACCATTACTACCGGTGGCAAAGCAGGCGATTTCCTTGGAGGAGATCAGCGATATATGCCCGATGGTTGTTCTGTCGGATATTTTCAAACAGCCGATAAAGCCAATTTGCTTTGGAAGGTAGATTTATTCAATGGAGATACAATTGTTGGCTTACACCGCAACACCGCCATTGTAAAATGGGATGCCAATGGCCGAAAAATGTGGCACATTGACTTTAACTATGGTTACGATGCCCCCATCGGTCATGATCATCATTACCCCATTATAGATAAGCCTTTTGCAAGCAAAGGAACTACTATTTTCCGAAAAATCGATGTGGATTCTGAGGGTAGTTTTTATATTGCTGGTTCGGTAAAGGACGGGCCTACAGCAGCAGATACTGTTGCAGGAAAACCTGTGTATCTATATCCAAAGAGTTACATGAATGATCCCGCTGGTGGGAAGTGTGATTCCATTCTTTGGCCACGATTTGTAAAAGCAGGAGACCCACTTACCAATTGTCGTCCAGCTACTGCCTTTGTACTGAAATACAACAAAGATGGAGTTTTTCAATGGGCAAAAACCTATGCTGGTGATATCGCTAACGATTTTGGTGGCATTGACATAGCCGTTCTTAACAGAACGAAAACCCTCGGTTCTGATACCCTTATGGTTGTATGGTCAGTGACTACCAAAGTTGCCTACGGAAAGGGAAAAGCAAGTTACGATAAAAATGGTAATGTTATAAAATACATTGACAACACTAATTTTGCAGCTGGGAATTCAGGTACTGTCTTCGACGCTTTCAAAATAGTTATTGCAGATAAAAGAGTCTATTTATTCAAATCGAATTTTAATGCAAACTCAACTGAAGATGGAGTTACCGTAACTGGGGGTGGCGGTAATGGAAATAACGATGTGGATAGGTACATTTATGAAATTTATCCAAAGGAGATGAAGTTTTGGGGTAGATGGACGCGGTTAAAATTTACTCCAAATGTCAAAAGATCTATACAGTACAGTGACTACACCAAGTCTGAAGCGGATTTATTTCTTGTACCCCGTACTAGCCCAGATGGCAAAGGCGCCATGTATTTGGTTGGGAAATGTTTAGGAATAAATGGCGTGGTACAATATCCAATTGGACAAACAGCACAGGTAACTATTACTGGTTCAAAGTATAATGAGGCAATACGCAATATTGCTACAAAAGAAGTGGCTGATACAGTGTCAGGTATTCCATTTATTATGTTGTTAAAAGAGCCTGATATTGTTACTAGATATCTTAATACGACTTGCAACTTTACTTATGATGGTGTCACCATAAAAATGGAAGACCAGAATCGTGTATTGAATCCGAAATATAGTACTACAGATAGCAAATCGAGTGAAATGTCCCTAAGTATGGCAGCCAACTCCAATGCTGCTGGTGAGTTGTATACCATATTAAACATGCAAGCAGGATCTTCAAGCTATAGTTCAGCAGCCGCTGGTGGAGTGGTGCAAATCAATCAGAACGGCACAAATTATCCACCCGACGCTACCACCATGGCAGCAGGTTCTAAATTGATGATGTTTAAAACAATGCCTGACGGCACTACTAGTTATGTCTCAAAAGTAGAAAAAGATTTGTGCAACACTTCCCTGCCTTTAAGTATTAATTTTGATGCTGCACAGAATATCACCGTCATGAACACCTTTGATTCTGAAGAATTAAAAATGAATGGTGTTGTTTTGTCAAACGGAACATCGGATGGAAAGACAGGTTACGTTTTCTCGAAAATTAATAAAACGACAAACGCTTGGTCCGCTATAAACACGTTTCGTTATTGGAACTCATTAAGTTATTTAGCACCTGGTCTTTCAGTGCCACTCAAATTTTGTGACACAGCTTATGTGCAGGATTTATATGATGCGCCAAGTCCCGAAACAAAACCAGTTGAAGTGCATTGGTATAAAAGTGCTACTGCTCCAGGATCTGAAAAACTAGTGAACATGACAGAAGGACTTCACAATGATTCCGTTTATTACGCTGAGCAATTCTGGAAGAGAGACAGCGTATTCTCGAAAAGAATCCCTATCCCCGTTAAAATTTTTAAAACACCAGTATTAAGTAAAACTACGATATTGAACTGTCCTACTTGCCAAGCATTAGATAATTCGGGAAAGATAAAACTTTTCGGTGCAACTGCCGATGTAGGAGTGGTGTATTGGTCGAAAGATAAAAACTTTAGTACTTATGAAGTTGGGGATACAATTTTTTACAATCAAGATCCTACAACAGAGGCTGTAAGAAAGTATTATTATAAAGCTATTAATGGTGGAAAGTGTTCGAGCGAAACGGATAGTATTACCATTACTTTGATACCTGCTCTAAAAATGACAAATGACACCATTTGCGCTGCTGGTTCAGTCTCATTAATTGCAAAACCAATTCATTATAAGTATGTTAGTCCAACAGCAGCACCTACTCTTGTAAATGCCGCTGGAACTATACGTTGGTACACCTCGCAAACAGGCGGTAGTGCATTTCTAACCAATACCGTAACCGCAGGTGGTCAAAGCACTTACGCCCCCGTACTTGACAATGGAGAAAAGAAAACTTTCTGGGCTTCAGTCCAAGCAGGTGTATGTGGAGAATCTGCACGCTACCCTGTCTATGCCTATTCTTTTGGCACACCTACTATTACAAAAATATCACCAGATACAGCTTTATGCGGTAGTGGGTCGCTGAGTTTACGTGCTACAACATCTATCCCTTCGGCACCAGTACACTGGTATGCCGATGCTGCTTGTACCAATGAATTGGATACAGGTAATGTATATGTCGTTCCTTATCAAAAAGCACCGCTTACACGCACTTTTTATGCCAAAGCTTCGCACGAAGGTAACTGTGCTAGTGCTACAATTAACTATGTAGTGACATGGAATGCATCGCCTACTATTGCCAGTGTGGTAACTGATAGTATCTGTGGTGCAGGTCAAGTTTCTCTGAAAGCTACTGCCACCATAGGAACAAATAGGATTAACTGGTACGATGCGATTTCAGGAGGAAATATATTGGGTACTACTGCCTCAGATGAGGCGTGGCTCACACCTTCTATTGCTACTACCACTACCTATTATGCTGCAGCATTCAATGGAGGTTGCATGGGTGAAACAAGAACGCCAGTAAAGGCAACCATAAAAGCTGCATTTTCATTTACCAATGTAACTATTAATGGTACAGTAGGGTCTACAAGCATTATTGCAACCCGGAATTCCACTGCGGTTAATATTACGCCAAATTTTACGGGCGAAAATATTACTTTTAGCATTTTGCCTGCTCTTCCTGCCGGTTTGACATTGAATACTAGCACTGGTGTTATTAGCGGTACAGGTACAGCTTTATCTCCACTTACCACTTACACCTTAAAAGCAACAAATGCTACTTGCGGCTCCCTTACATCTGCCTTTGATATAACTGTTAGCGATGCTCTACCATCTCCTCCTACTGCATTGGTTTATTCTACCAATCCAGCAGTGGCAGTAAAAGGAACAGCCATTACTAATATCACTCCTAGTAATGGAGGTGGCACGGCTACTAGCTATACTATCAGTAGTGCTTTGCCAGCGGGTTTGAATTTTAACACTACTACAGGTGTTATCAGCGGAAACCCTTCAGCTTTATTGGCTCAAACAGATTTTACTATCACTGCTATCAATGCTGGTGGAAGCACGCCCGCTACATTCACCCTTACCGTGAAAGATGTGGCACCAAGCACATTGGTGTACACACCAAGTCCAGATATTGCCACCAAGGGTATAACTAGCATTAATTCTGTACCGAGTAATGCTGGTGGAGACATAGTAAGCTATAGTATTACACCTGCATTGCCAGGTGGGGTTACCATGAATACTTCAACAGGTATTATTAGCGGTACACCAACTGCACTTAGTGCTCAAACCAACTATACAATTACAGCAACTAATACGGGGGGTACTACTGATGGCACTTATACCCTGACCGTTAATGACGTGGTGCCGAGCGCATTGAC
>CAZEEN010000113.1:0-4989 GCA_964511115.1 uncultured Paludibacter sp.
TTGGACGAGGGTTCGACTCCCTCCAGGTCCACAAATTACAACTAAAAACGCCTGCAAAAATTAATTTGCAGGCGTTTTTTAAATTGTGAGTTTTGAAAAATCAGGCATTCACTAATTCGGGCATAAATAGTTTCATGTCTTCGTCGACGCTGCCGATTGGAGCTATTCCGAAGTTTTCGACCAATACTTTGGCTACGTTTGGCGAAAGGAAAGCGGGCAATGTTGGGCCGAGATGAATGTTTTTTACACCTAAATATAGTAGGGCTAACAGTACGATAACGGCTTTTTGCTCGTACCACGCAATGTTGTACGATATGGGCAATTCGTTGATATCGTTTAGTTCGAAAACTTCTTTGAGTTTGAGCGCAATTACGGCCAACGAATAGCTATCGTTGCATTGTCCGGCATCGAGTACGCGTGGAATACCATTGATATTGCCTAATTCGAGTTTGTTGTAACGGTATTTGGCGCATCCTGCAGTGAGAATTACCGTGTCGGTTGGTAATTTCTCGGCAAATTCGGTGTAATAATTACGACTTTTCATGCGTCCATCGCAACCTGCCATTACAAAAAACTTACGGATTGCTCCCGTTTTTACGGCATCGACCACTTTATCGGCCAAAGCGATTACCTGATTGTGAGCAAAACCGCCTACAATTTCGCCTGTTTCAATTTCGGTTGGTGCTGCACATTGTTTTGCGTGTGCAATGAGTGCCGAAAAATCTTTGGGCTGTCCGTTAACACCTTCTTCAATGTGTTTGAAACCAGGGAAGCCCGATGAGCCTGTTGTATAAACGCGGTCGGTATAAGTGGCTGTGCTTTTGGGTGGTACAATGCAGTTCGTAGTGAATAGCACAACGCCGTTAAAGGTCTCGAAATCGGTTATTTGACTCCACCATGCGCCTCCGTAGTTGCCAACAAAATGACTGTATTTTTTGAATGCCGGATAGTAATTGGCCGGAAGCATTTCGCTGTGTGTGTACACATCAACGCCTGTTCCTTCGGTTTGTTTGAGCAGTTCTTCCATGTCTTTCAGGTCGTGTCCGCTAATCAAAATTCCAGGATTTGTGCGCACTCCCAAACTGACAGTTGTAATTTCGGGATTTCCGAACGAAGTGGTATTGGCTTTGTCGAGCAATGCCATAACCGAAACACCATATTTACCAGTTTCGAGCGTCAGGGCTACGAGTTCGTCGGCCGTAAGATTGTCGTTGGTAGTGGCAACCAATGCTTTTTGAATAAATGCGTGTACCGAATGGTCGTTGTAGCCCAAATTTTGAGCATGCTCGAGGTAAGCGGCCATTCCTTTTAAACCATAAATTATAAGTTCGCGAAGTGAGCGAACATCTTCATTCACAGTAGCTAACACACCAACTGAGAGGGCTTTTTCCTCCATTTCGGCAACAGTAAGTGCTGTCCATGTAGTGAGGTCGGAATGTTGGATTTGGATTTTGTCGTCGGTGAGTGTGGCTATTAATTTCGAGCGTAGTTTGAAGCCTTCGCGAATGCGGGTTACAAACCGTTCGTGGTCGAAATTGGCATTGGTGATAGTCATAAACAGACTATCGGTAATAAATTTGTTAGCTTCTTCGATCTCAATTTCGAGCAATCGAAGCGCTGTTGTAAAATGTGATAAACCTTTTACTTGATAAATAAGTAAATCTTGAAGGGCTGCAACTTCGGGAGTTTTTCCACAAACTCCCTTAACCTCGCATCCCGACCCTTTGGCTGCCTCTTGGCATTGAAAGCAAAACATGTTCATATTATTTTATTTACTATTTGTTCATTTACCATTTACTATTTGTTGATAAATGAAGGATTAATATTATTTATAGTTTGACAATTTACTATTTACAATCTCTTTTATTTGAATAGTAAATGGTAAATCATTTAATTGTAAATGTCTATACCCATTCCTCCTGCAACACTTCGCCTTTTATTCCAATTACAGCAACTTTCACAGGAATTTTGCGTCCACTTTCGGCAACTGCTTTTTGTGCCATACGCAGTAATCCACCGCAACAAGGTACCTCCATAATTACTACTGTGAGTGTGTTTATTTGCGAATTCAAAATCATGGATTTTAGTTTGGTCATGTACACTTCCTGATTCGAATCTAATTTCGGACAAGCTATTGCCAATGTTTTTCCGGCTAAATAGCGGTTGTGAAAATCGGGGAAACTAAACGGCACACAATCGGCTGCCAACACCACATCGGCACTGCGAAAATAACTCGCTTCGGGATTTAATAAATGCAACTGAACCGGCCACTGACGGAGTTGAGAAGCTGATGATGAGGCGGGAGCAGCAGCTGCCATCGTAAATGTAGTAGCTGGTTTGGATGTTGCAAAACTCATTTCGCGACTTCCGGGGCAACCTCCACCACTAGGCTGATGCGTTTCGGCAACAGGTTTCGAAGCGCAACCGCCACCATTGTGGTTATGTACTTCAGCAAAATTCACTTGTACGCCTTTGGCACGCAAATAGCCAACACCTTGTTTCAGATAATCGGTTTCGCCATGGTCTTTTAAATGCTTCAAGTGTGCCAAAATGGTTTTCTCGCCTTTCGGAATCATGCGTTCGATGGTTGCAATTTCGTCGTAAGGTTCCGCTTCACGCTCTTCGAGTGTAATGGCGCCCACCGGACATTCGCCGATGCATGCACCCAAGCCGTCGCAAAACAACTCGCTAACCATACGTGCCTTGCCGTCAATCATTTGCAGTGCACCTTCGTGACAACCCTGCACACAAGCTTCGCAACCATTACAAAGCTCCTCGTCTATTTTTATTATTGTTCGTTTCATATTAACTTCGTGTTATTTGTGCTTCGCACGTTATATATACTTCGTATGTTATTTGGCTACGCCGTTATTTACTTCGTGTTATTCGGCTTCGCCGTTATTTGTGCTTCGCACGTTATTTACTTGTGTATTACGCCCACAGGGCAAATAACAATAAATATCAAGCAATAACGCGAAGCAAATAACAATTAATAACGCCCATGGGGCTAACTATTTTATCATGGTTAATAACATTTTAAATTGCTCTTTTGCTATTACCGCGTGGCGCACATTGGCAGGCATAATAATGCTTTCACCTACATTCAACACGAATGATTTTCCATCAATAATCACCTCTCCTACTCCATCGAGCACTTGTACAATGGCATCGAATGGCGCAGTATGCTCGCTCAGAAACTCATCTTTATCAAAAGCAAAAAGCGTTATATTACCTCGCTCGTTACGAATAATGATTTTGCTTACAACCGAACCTTCGGCATATTGCACTTTTTCGGTCATGTTGAATTTTTCGGCGGTCGGAAATGCATTACCCCTAACCCCTAAAGGGGAATTCTGAGTAGAATTGTCAAATTGAAATTTTTTGTCCATATTTGTAAGAGTTATTATATTTTTACTTTTTTCCCGCTTTTTCTCCCCTTTATGGGTTGGGGGTTATTTTGATTACAAAAGTAGTTTAGATACAACAATTAAAGTGTCACAGTTGTTACACTTGATAAAAAACAAATAAAATAATGTCGGATTTAACAACAGCTTGGAGTAGTTTTGAAAATATTCAGGAAGAGAATGGTTTTTTTCCTGACGATATGGTTTATAGCATCAAAAACTATAAAAAGAATGAGGTGGTTTTTCGGCAGGGTGATGCTTGCGATGCGCTCTATGTTGTAATGGTGGGTTCGGTAAAAACAGAAATGATAAGCGAAAATGGCAATCTGATGCCTATTGAAAAAATTCATGCTCCACGACCATTAGCACCTGCCTTTCTTTTTTCGGACAAAAATACGTTTCCCGTTGATGTAACTGCTTTAACCGAAATTGAATTGCTGCGTATTCCCAAAAACGAGGTTGTAAGACTAATGACTATCCGTCCCGATTTTATGCAACAGTTTATGACACACAATGCCAATAGAACTCAATTCTTATCGCAACGTTTGCAACTACTTTCAATTAAGACAATTAAGGGTAAAATTGCGCATCTGTTATTAGAGAAATATCACAGTGAAGGTAAAACTTTTACGCTAAATAAGAACCAAACCGAATTGGCAGAGTATTTTGGTGTTGCCCGACCTTCGTTGGCTCGCAGCCTTTCCGAAATGATTGAAGAAGGTATAATTTCAATGGAAAAAAAAGAATATAAAATTTTGAATTTAAATAGGTTGAAGGAAATGTTGGTGTAATATCACTTCAACATTAACCCACTTAACATTCTACCAGATTTAATACCTAATTTTCGAGCCGAATAATAATCGTTCGAGTTTGTAAATGAGCAGATTCCGGCAATTTCAATTTGATTCTCAGGAATTCTCGATTGCATCAAAAGCCATTTATTAGCAGCCCACAAATCAAGAAAGAGTTGATTTTCGCGACGAATGAAGATTTCATTTATAGGAAAGTTAGCATTTTCAAATTCCTCAATTAACTCCTCGCCGACATTGTATACTTCGGGTGAAATAGATACACCAATACTTGCAAAAACATCGCTGGGTTTTGTTCCGTAAGTAATTATCATTTGCTGAATGGTATTTTCAACAATGCGCGAACACGTTCCACGCCAACCTGCATGTGCAGCTGCTACAACTTTATTAACTTTATCGAAAATCAAAATCGGAACACAATCGGCAGTTGTAACGCCAATGCAAACTTGCGCTAAATTGGTAATTATTGCATCAACTCCATCGAGGTAAACAGTTTTGTCTGATTCCGAGAGTTGTAAAAAATCAGCATTGATAATTTTCACCTTATCGCTGTGGGTTTGATAAGGAAAAATGATTTGTTGCGGTAAAATTTGAAGTTTTGCTGCCAATAAGCTGAGATTGCTCTGTTGATTTTCAATAATATCGCCCGAAAAAGGACTGATATTAAATGTACCGTAATTACCTAAACTCACACCACCATGTCGGGTAGTGCAAAAATGTTGCAATTCAGGAAAGCACGATAATATCGGATAATAAATAATTTCCAATTCCTAATT
>CAZEEN010000113.1:5089-10814 GCA_964511115.1 uncultured Paludibacter sp.
TAATTACTACAAGTCATCCCAACCAATTCCTTTGTATTTTGAAATATCATCATCGTCATCTTCATCTTCATCCGTCCATTCTTCATCATCTTGATTTTCGTCATCCCAATCATCTTCCACTTCTTCTAATGGAATAATTTCCATTGGTCGGTGACTAATTTCCACTACTTTATTCGATTCTTTATTAATCTCTGTCCAAATCAAATCTTTCAATTCGTTTAATCCCAAGCCTGTAACCGAAGATATAAAAACAGTTTCCACACCTTTAGGAAGTTCGTTTTTAATAGCAGTAGTCAACTCTTCATCCAGAATATCGCATTTTGTTATAGCTAAAATACGCTGTTTATCAACCAACTCAGGGTTATATTGTTTCAGTTCGTTCAACAAAACATTGAATTCTTTTACAATATCGTCACTATCGGCAGGAATCATAAACAACAAAATCGAATTTCGTTCGATATGACGCAGAAAGCGAAGTCCAAGTCCGCGACCTTCGGCAGCCCCTTCAATAATTCCGGGTATATCGGCCATCACAAAGGACTTATTATCGCGATAAGGTACAATGCCTAAATTAGGCACTAAAGTAGTAAAAGGATAATCAGCAATTTCAGGCTTAGCAGCAGACACAACCGACAACAAAGTAGATTTACCGGCATTTGGGAACCCTACCAAACCAACATCTGCCAGCACCTTTAGTTGCAAAATTAAGGTATGTTCAACACGATCTTCGCCGGGTTGCGAGAAACGCGGTGTTTGAAGCGTTGCTGTTCGGAAATGCCAATTCCCTAATCCTCCACGACCACCCTTAATTAAAACAATTTCATGACCATGTTCTGTGATATCACCCAAACATTCACCGGTTTCGGAATCGTAAACAACTGTACCACAGGGTACTTCAATTAATTTATCCTCCCCATCCTTACCAAAACTACGACTCGAGCTACCACCTTCGCCATCGCCGGCATAAATATGACGTGCATATTTTAAATGAATAAGCGTCCACAAATTTTTATTTCCACGTAAAATAATATGACCACCACGACCGCCATCACCGCCATCAGGGCCACCCTTAGCAGTAAGATTATCACGATGAAAATGCTTAGACCCTGCACCGCCTTTGCCCGATCTACAATATATTTTTACGTAATCAACAAAGTTTGAACCAGCCATTATTTTATTTTCAATTTATTCATCTGTCAGTGGACAGACAAGTTTTAAAACTTACCATTATTGGCAAATTATTTATTCAATTCGGCATCAATCACATCTGAAATACGACCAAAAATATCTTCAATTTCGCCAATTCCGTTAATAGCGTGATATTTACCAAGACCCATATAAAAATCGTTCACAGGAGCCGTTTTTGTTTCATAAACCTGCAATCGTTGTTTAATTGTATCCATATTATCGTCACTCCGACCAGATGTCTCACCTCTTTTTAGAAGCCTAGTAATCAGCTCTTTTGTTTCCACCTGAATATCAATCAAAAATGCAATCTTATTTTTTCTCTCTTCAAAGGCTATTTCAAGAGCCTTAGCTTGCTCAACAGTGCGCGGAAAACCATCGAGAATAAAACCAGCAGCATCAAAAGCCAAAGTATCAATCTTTTTTAGTAAAATATCAATAATCATATCGTCGGGGACTAAATTTCCCTTCGAAATATAACTTTCGGCCAACATTCCAACTTCCGATTTCGATTCAATTTCAGAACGCAATAAATCACCTGTAGATAAGTGATTTAACTTATACTTTTCAACTAATAAAGTACTTTGTGTGCCTTTGCCACAACCCGGAGCACCGCACAAAATAACATTCAACATATTTAATATCTGTTTACAAATTAATAATCAATTATTTACAACAGTGTAGATATCTTTAAGGTTACGTCCGTAGCCATCGTAATCCAACCCATAACCAACAATAAAGTCGTTAGGAATTTTCATGGCTATGTAATCAATTTTAATATCACGTTGCAGAGCATCCGGTTTTTGCAGAAAAGTTGCCACATGAATATCTTTTGCGCCCTTTGCTAGAAGTGATTCAAGAATTCGTTCCATAGTAATTCCTGTATCCACTATATCTTCCACCACTACCACGTTTCGTCCTACCACACTCTCGTTTAATCCAATTATTTCTTTTACCGAACCCGAAGTGTATAATCCTTCGTACGACGATAGTTTAATAAAGGTAATTTCACACGGAAAACTAATTTCTTTCATCAAATCGGCTGCAAACATAAAAGCACCATTTAAAACGCATATAAACAAAGGATTTGAGCTTGACAAATCTGTATTTATCTGATTTGCAACAGCTTTTACAGATTCACGAATTTCACTTTCCGGTATCGATAAGCTAAAAAGTTTGTCTTTGATTTGAATATTACTCATAAAATATTAACAATGAGGCGTTTATGTTGTTTTTAAAAATTTGAGTACAAAAGTACAAAAAAAACGCTTAATATTCTAATTTTGGCAATGCTAATATTCAATATTTATTTCGCTTTAATGAAACAAAAAAAAGGCCGAATATTGCATTTAACATACAATATTACAGCCTATTAAGTAGATTCTAACATGTAAACAATACAATATATATTTTACTTATTAAAATTGAATTAAATTTTTTCAACATATACTTGACCAGTTTCATAGCGAAGCACTTTAATACGCTCACCTTTCTCGATAAAACCTTCTACCGAAACTGCATCATAAACTGTTCCATCGACATTTACCTTGCCTGATGGACGTAAAACAGTAGATGCTATGCCAGATTTACCAATTAATAGGACATTTACCATTGATACACCAACAAATCCGTCGTTGTTATTAAGCGTTTTTGTAAGTGCCATATATCGGAACAAACCCTTCGACCCAATTTTACTGCTTAAATAAAGAATGAGCACAAATGCAAGCGAGGTCCCTCCAATTACCGTGAGTAACGCTTTACCAACAGCACCAGTTTTTACAGGTTCAAAATTAAAATCAACATTATTCAACAAGCTAAGCGTCAAGCCGGCAATTACTAATGTAATTCCCGATATTCCTGCAATTCCAAATCCGGGAATAACAAATAGCTCGAGTGCTACCAACACCAAGCCTATTAAAAACAGAAGTATTTCCCAATTAGCAGCCAAGCCATCCATATATAAAGGTGCAAAGTAGAGTACGGCTGCAGTAATTGAAACAGCCAATGGAAAACCAATTCCGGGCGTTTGCAATTCGAAATAAATACCTCCTATAATAAGCATAATTAAAATTCCCTGAAAAACCGAACTCATCAAAAAACCTTTAATATTGTCCCAACTGGTAGGTTGAAATTTTTCTATTTCGTAGTTTTTAATTTTCAACTCATTTTCGATTATTTGTGGAATACTTTCGGCAATTCCTTCGCAATAATTATTTTTAACTGCTTCGAGCGAGGTAAATGTAAGTATTTTGCCCGAATCAATCACACCCGGAATAACGGTACGCTCATCCACCATAGCCTCAGCAATTAGCGGGTCACGTTTCCATTTAAAAACAGTATCCTTGCCATTAATAATGGTATCTTTGCCATGTGCTTCGGCGGTAGAACGCATTGTGGCACGCATGTACGATTGATATTTATCAGGCATTTTTTCGCCAGTTTGATTTACAACAGTTGCTGCACCAATGCTAGCTCCTTTCCGCATAAATATTTTATCACACGAAATGGCAATCAATGCACCTGCCGAAGCCGCGTTATTGTCGACAAAAACATACACCGGAATTTTCGAATTTAGGATTTGTGTTCGAATTGAATCAGCATAAAGCACCTCACCTCCATAGGTATTCATATTGATAAAAATATAATCGGCATTGTAAGTTTTTGCCGATTCAAACCCCTTTTGAACGTAAAGCCATGTTGTACTGCCTATATCTTTCTTTAAATCAACAACATAGAATTTTTTAACATTTTCTGCTAAAACATTTTGACATATTGTAATTAATACAAATGTTAAATAAAAACAATTTGTTATTTTTTTCATACATTTTTTCTTCAAATATACACTCTATTTCGAAAATATCATCTATATTTGTATCGTAATTATTGTAAAAATAATTACAAGGAGCTCTTTATTTTGCATTATTCAGTATAGACAACTGACAATCAATTACTTGTTTCCGTTTCATTAGTTTTTTTCAAGTTATCAAACAAACTGCTGAACAAATAGTTCTTCAGTAAAAACATTCACACGTAAAAATTTGAAAAGTATGAAAAACGTACAAATTGTAAACGAACTGGTAGCCCTGCAAAGTAACATGCGTAATTTCGCTTTTTCACTCACATTAAACCGTGACGAAGCCGAAGACCTGTTACAGGATACCACTTTAAAAGTATTGGACAATCAGGAAAAGTTCACTGACAATGTTAACTTCAAAGGTTGGGTTTTAACCATTATGAAGAATATCTTCATAAATAACTATCGCAAGATAGTTCGCAATCAAACTGTTGTTGACAAAACCGAGGATTTGCATCACTTGAATTTACCACAAAATTCAGGTTTCGATAGTCCAGAGGGGTCGTATGCTATTGGTGAAATTACCAAAACTATCGATGCATTTGCCGATGAATATCGTATTCCATTTTCGATGCATGTTCAAGGATTTAAATACGAAGAAATTGCTCAAACAATGAATCTTCCTATTGGCACTGTTAAAAGCCGTATTTTTCTTGCTCGCAAACGCTTGCAGGAACAACTCAAAGACTACAGATAGTAATAACATTTATTATTAAAAAGCCATAGAACATTTCTATGGCTTTTTTTGTTTCATTCACGATATTTCAATTTATTAAAACTAGCCAATTTTTATGAATACTGCTATAGTGATGTTGGGTTCTAATTTTCAAAAAGAACAAAATTTGGAGCGTGCAAAAGAAATGTTGAGCGAATTTTTTGAAATTGTTGATGAAAGCAGAATACTACTTACAAAACCAGTAGGTAAGAAATACTCAAACGATTTTTTGAACCAGGCTCTAAAATTACTTTCGGTCGATACTGCCATCGAAACACAGAAACATTTTAAACATATTGAGGATTTACTTGGTCGTTCGCCACTTACGAACATGATGAATGACGTACCAATTGATATTGATTTAATTTTTTGGAACGGACAACAAAAACGCAACGATTACGATAATTATGATTTTGTTAAAGAATGTGTTGACGAATTACTTGAACGAACTGCCGAAATCGATAACTAAATCCGTTTATGAAAATCCATTTTTCTACTTTTTTCATACTTATCGCAATGTTGAGTATTTCTCAAACTTCGTGCAGCAAAAACAAAACTAACATGAAACTTAATAAACTTACACCGCAGGAAGCTGCTGTTATTATCAATAAAGGAACTGAATATCCAAATACAGGTGAATATGTATCGACAAAAGATAGTGGTACATACGTTTGCCGACAGTGCGATGCCCCACTATACCATTCAGCTGATAAATTTGACTCGCATTGCGGCTGGCCAAGTTTCGACGATGAAATAAAGGGTGCTGTAAAACGCATTCCAGATGCCGACGGACGACGAACCGAAATTGTTTGCGCTAACTGTAAGGGACATTTGGGGCATGTATTTTTGGGAGAAGGTTATACTTCAAAAAACACGCGGCATTGCGTAAATTCAATATCCATGAAATTTATACCAACAAATTCGATAAAAATGGAAAAAGCTTATTTTGCATCCGGTTGCTTTTGGGGAAC
>CAZEEN010000114.1:0-10771 GCA_964511115.1 uncultured Paludibacter sp.
TTAAAGCCGTTAATGCTTCAACAATTTGTTCTGCTTTGTCTTTAATCTCTTTTTCTGTCATAATATTTAGACATTTAAATTATTTAGTTTCAATATTTTTTATATCAATTACCAAGTTTAATTCATCGAGCTGACTTTGATCAATTATCGAAGGTGCATCAATCATTACATCGCGACCGGAGTTATTTTTAGGGAAAGCAATACAATCGCGAATACTATCAAGTCCGGCAAAAAGTGAAACAAAACGATCCAATCCAAATGCCAATCCACCATGAGGCGGCGCACCATAACGGAAAGCACTCATAAGGAAACCAAACTGCGCTTCGGCCTTTTCTGGAGTAAAACCAAGCAGTTCGAACATACGATTTTGGAGCTTACTATCGTGAATTCGGATAGATCCCCCACCCAACTCAACTCCATTAACAACCATATCGTAAGCATTGGCTCTTACCATACCTGGGTCAGTATCCAAATAAGATAAGTCTTCTGGTTTTGGAGATGTAAATGGGTGATGCATAGCGTAATATCGTTGAGTATCTTCGTCCCACTCAAACAATGGGAAGTCGATAACCCATAATGGTTTAAATATATCTTTATTGCGAAGACCAAGCCTTGCCCCTACTTCAAGTCGTAGTTCGCAGAGTGCTTTTTGAGTTTTTGTTTTTCCGCCAGCCAACATTAAAATCAAATCACCTGCATGAGCATTAAACATTTCGGCAATTGCTTTTAAGTCATCATTTGTGTAAAATTTATCTACTGACGATTTAAAAGTTCCATCCATTTCGCAGCGAATATACACTAAGCCCTTCGCTCCTATTTGCGGACGTTTTACAAAATCTGTCAGTTCGTCAATTTGTTTGCGCGTGTAAGTTGCACAACCAGTTGCACAAATTCCGGCTACATACTCTGCACTATCAAAAACCACAAAATCGTGACCCGAAACAGCTTCTTTCAGTTCAACAAATTTCATGTCGAAACGAATATCCGGTTTATCAGAACCATAGTATTTCATGGCATCATGCCATGTCATACGTGGAAAATTATCGGCAAAATCAATATTTTTTACAAATTTAAAAAGATGTTTTACCATGCCCTCGAATGTTTGCAATACATCTTCCTGTTCAACAAACGACATTTCGCAGTCGATTTGTGTAAATTCTGGTTGACGGTCGGCACGTAAGTCTTCGTCGCGGAAACATTTGGCTATCTGGAAGTAGCGATCGAAACCGGAAACCATTAAAAGCTGCTTAAATAACTGTGGAGACTGTGGTAATGCATAAAACTCACCTGCATTCATGCGTGAAGGCACCACAAAATCGCGAGCACCTTCGGGAGTAGATCCAATCAAAACAGGTGTTTCAACTTCCAAAAAGTCCATTTGATCTAAGTATCGACGAGTTTCGAAAGCCATTTGATGACGAAGAATCATGTTGTTTCGAACTGAAGTTCTACGAAGATCCAAATAGCGGTATTTCATACGAATATCGTCGCCACCATCTGTATTATCTTCGATGGTAAATGGAGGAGTTTCAGCTTCGTTTAATATTTGAAGCTTTTCAACAAGTATTTCAACTTCACCAGTAGGGATATTTGAATTTTTGTTACTACGTTCTGCAACAATTCCCGAAACCTGAATTACAAATTCGCGTCCGAGTTTATTAGCTTTATCGCAAAGATCGACATCAGTTTCGTTGTTGAAAACCAATTGAGTAACACCATAACGGTCGCGAATATCCACAAAAGTCATTCCGCCCATTTTGCGGGTACGATGCACCCAGCCCGATAAAGTTGTTTGTTTACCAACATGAGTAAGGCGAAGGTCGCCGCAAGTTTCTGTTCTATACATAATTAGATATTTTCTAATTCAAAAATTTCAATGATTTATTATTGAACAAAAATACAAAAAATAAATGAAGCTATCAATTAATGCCTACTAGATTTTTATAAAAATAAAAAAAGGTGCAAATTTTCATTCGCACCTTTAGAATTTTACAGGTTTTTAATTAACCAACAGCAACTTCAGGAGCTATTTTTTTAACTAATCCCTTTAAAACATCACCTGGTCCGAGTTCGAAAAACTCATCAGCACCATCAGTAACCATGTTTTTAACGGTTTGTGTCCATCGTACAGGGGCTGTAAGCTGAGCAATAAGGTTTTCCTTAATAGCCGTAGGGTCAGTTTGAGGATATGCATTAACATTTTGATATACAGGGCAAACTGGTACAGAGAATGTTGTAGCATTAATTGCAGCTTGTAACTCTTCGCTAGCCGGTTGCATCAATGGCGAGTGAAAAGCACCACCAACAGGCAATTTCAAAGCGCGTTTAGCACCTTTTTCTTTCAACACTTCGCAAGCTTTGTCAATTCCTTCAATCGACCCAGAAATTACTAATTGTCCGGGACAGTTATAATTAGCAGGAACAACTACTAAATCTTTAATCGAATCACAAGCTTCTTCTACTGCTTCGTCGCTTAATCCAAGTACGGCAGCCATTGTTGAAGGTTCAATTTCGCAAGCTTTTTGCATGGCTTGTGCACGTGCCGAAACTAAGCGCAAGCCATCTTCGAACGAAAGAGCTTTAGCAGATACCAAAGCCGAAAATTCTCCAAGTGAGTGACCAGCAACCATTTCTGGCTTAAATTCATCTCCTAATACGATAGCAGAGATGACAGAATGAAGAAATACAGCAGGTTGTGTAACTTTAGTTTGTTTGAGGTCTTCGGCAGTACCTTCGAACATTAAATCGGTGATACGAAAACCAAGAATTTCGTTTGCTTTTTCGAAATATTCTTTTGCAATGGCAGATTGTTCGTATAAATCTTTACCCATTCCTGAAAATTGTGCTCCCTGACCGGGAAAAACATAAGCTCTCATACGTCTATTTTTTATTATAATTAAAGCCCCATGAGGAAATTGGGGCAAATTGTTGCATTCAAAAACGGCTGCAAAGATAAAACATTTATATCAGAAACAAAAATGTGATTTGAATTCCAATTTATATACTTGAAATACAATACATTAACGATTATATGAATGTATTTTAAAAATTAAAAATAATGAAGTAACTTTGCATACAATAAAAAAGCAATAAAATGGAATTAATTCGTAAATACTTTCCCAACCTCACTCCTACCCAAATGTCTCAATTTGAGCAACTTTACGATTTGTATTATGATTGGAACTCAAAAATAAATGTTATATCGAGAAAAGATATTGAGAATTTGTATTTGCATCATGTATTACATTCGCTTACTATTGCACAAGTCATTCATTTTAAGGCAGATACAACAATTCTTGATGTTGGTACAGGTGGTGGATTTCCGGGCGTTCCGCTTGCAATATTCTTTCCTGAAGTACAATTTACACTTATCGATTCAATTGGTAAAAAAATAAAAGTAGGCACAGAAGTTTCGAATGCAATTGGACTTAAAAATATTGAGTTGAAGCATTTGCGTATTCAAGATGAAAAAGCAAAATTTGATTTTGTGGTAAGTAGGGCTGTAATGCCATTGGATGATTTAGTGAAACTTGTAAAAAAGAATATAAAGAAAGAAAGTAAAAATGCCATTCCAAACGGGCTTATTTGCCTGAAAGGTGGTGAGCTACAGCACGAAATTCTACCGTATAAAAATATTGCCGATACTTACGAAGTGAACGATTATTTTAAAGAAGAATTTTTCAAAACAAAAAAAGTGGTTTATGTTCCTTTATAGACAAAAGAACAAAGATTAAATACAAATATTGAAATTAATTAGAATAAGAAAATGACAGTTAAAACATTTACATTCAATCCGTTTCAGGAAAATACATATTTAGTTTACGATGATACAAAAGAGGCCATAGTTATTGACTGTGGTTGTATACTCGATTACGAAAAAAAGACATTTAAACAATATATAATTGATAATGAGTTGAATATTGTAAAAGTTATTAATACGCATCTGCATTTGGATCATCAATTTGGAAATAAATTTTTAAACGATACCTATAATATTGCCCCTTTAGCACACATCGAGGATGAATTTTTACTCGAAAATGTAAAATCGCAAGGAGCTATGTTTGGTATTCCGGTGAAAGAAGATGCACAGACTTTAGGTGGGTATATTGAAGATAATCAAACGTTTACTTTTGGTGAAACTTCATTTGTAGCGCTGCATGTTCCGGGTCATTCGCCTGGTAGCGTGGCTATTTATTTTGAAAAAGAAAATGCTGTATTTGTGGGAGATGTGCTATTTAAAGGTTCAATAGGAAGGACTGATTTGCCTAAAGGAGATTATGCAACTTTAATACGCTCGATTCAAAATAGACTGCTTCCCCTACCCGATTCTACTGTGGTTTATAGTGGACATGGGCCAGCAACAACAATTGGAGAAGAAAAGGTGAATAATCCATTTCTTTAGATTTTTTGAACCAAGAGCCAAAAATCAAGATATTATAATACAATAATTTTAAAATTCATTGATACAGATTATTCTCGATAATAAACTGATTCACAAAAGGATGTACCAGTGTGGTTATATCCTTTTTTTGTTTAATGAATGTTCGGATTTGGGTGGATGAAATATCGTAAACAGGAGTGTTTATTAATTTCATTTGCGGATAGATTTTCGATACTACACTAAAATCATAGCCGGCACGAGGATAAACAATAATATCAAAATTAGCAATTAACTCCTTATAATTCTTCCATTTATCGAAAACTAAGGCATTATCGCTACCAATTAATAATGTAAATTTGTTTTCTGGAAACTCTTGCGATAAAAGATTCAAAGTATCAATAGTATAAGACGGGATAGACATAGTAAACTCAATATCAGAGGCTTTAAGTTGTGAATTGTGTTTTATTGCGCCTACAATCATCTCGAGTCGGAGATTTTCGTCGATTAAGTCAACCTGATTTTTTAGCGGATTACAAGGTGAAACAATGTACCATACTTCATCAAACAGCTCATTTTGAACTAGGAATTCACCCAAATGAAGATGACCTAGGTGAAAGGGATTAAAAGAGCCAAAAAACAAGGCAATGTTCATAAGTATTCGATTTATTCGACGTATGTTGCTTTATTTGTTTAAAAACTCACGAATTATTGCTTCTGCCTCATCTTTGGCTTTAAGTAAGTCGTCGTTCACAACTACCACATCAAATTGACTTGCGAAACTCATTTCGTGTTCGGCTTTTGCAACTCGTTGCGCAATCATTTCCGGAGTGTCGGTTCCTCTATTATTGAGTCTTTTTAGTAGTTCGTCAACGCTTGGTGGAGCAATAAAAATAGCCAAAGCATTGTCTCCAAATTGCTTTTTAATATTCAAACCACCAACTACATCTACGTCGAAAATAATGTTATTTCCTTTCTCCGATATCCGATTTATCTCGTTACGAAGAGTTCCGTAATATAAATCTTTATATACTTCTTCGTGCTCTATAAATTCTTTATTATCAATACGTTTACGAAATTCTTCGGCAGATAAATAATAATAATCCACACCATGTTTTTCAACACCACGTGGTTGTCTGCTGGTTGCCGAAACAGAGAATTCGAGACTTAGATTTTTAGTAAGTAAGTGTTGTACTATGGTACTTTTACCAGCTCCGGATGGTGCTGAAAAAATGATTAGTTTACCTGCCATTGAATTTAGTTTATAAAGTTCCTAAAGTTTATAAGGTTTTAAAGTTTGTAAAGTATATAAGGTGAAGATTAGAGAACGTTTAGTACTTGTTCTTTAATTTGTTCTAATTCGTCTTTCATCAAGACTACAATTTTTTGCATTTCGCTATGGTTTGATTTTGAACCAAGTGTATTTACTTCGCGACCAATTTCTTGTGCGATGAAACCGAGCTTTTTCCCAGGCGATTTTTCGTGATTCATGGTTTCGATAAAGTAATCTAGGTGTGTTTTCAAACGCACTTTTTCTTCGTTCACGTCTAATTTTTCAATATAAAAAATCAGTTCTTGTTCTAGTCTATTTTTATCGTAACTTATTTTATCAGAAATAGTTTGAAGATTTTCTTCAAGCTTCGCTTTAATCTTTTCTATGCGTTCGCCTTCAAATTGAGCAACTTGTTCGAGCAGTTCGGCAATACGATTGATTTTAGTTACAAATACATTCTCAAGCGATTTTCCTTCTTGAATTCGAAATTCTTTTAACTGCTCAATTGCCTGACTGATACCTACTTTAATTTCCTTCCACTCGTTTTCGTCCATTTCAACGATATCAGTTTTTAACGCATCCGGCAAGCGTAGCAATACTTCGAACCAATTAGCAGGAACTTCAATTCCTGTATTATCAGAAATTTGCTTAATTTGCTCATAATAAGCCATTAAAACCGATTGATTGATTTGAGAAACCGATTCTTTACCAGAATTATCAACATAAAGTGCAAAGTCAATTTTACCTCTTTCGAGTTGTTGCGAAAGTTCGGTACGAATTTCAATATCCTTATCGCGATACAATCCCGAGATTCGGGTTGACAAATCTAACTGTTTACTATTGAGTGATTTAACCTCAACAACAATTTTTTTATTTCCATATTCGCAAGTGGACTTACCAAAGCCCGTCATTGATTGTACCATAATGAAGTTTATTATATTAAAGCATTTAGTTGCAAAAGTACAATTTTTATTTTAAAAATAAGAAAAACCAATAACACCTAACAGTTTAACAGCAACTAATAAAAATGACTGACAAATTTGACAAAAAACAGCATTTATGCTATTGATTTATTCAAAAAAGAGCGTATCTTTGCGAAAAATCATAGAATTATTCTGATTTATAGCTTTATTATTGGCAAACATACAGTTGACTTATTATTAAATTTACATAATCATGGAAAAAACGAAAAAATTTCTATTACCAGAGAACGAATTACCAACCCAATGGTATAACATTATGGCAGATATGCCAACTAAGCCAATGCCAATGTTACATCCGGGAACACGTCAACCAATTACCGCTGAAGATCTTTATCCATTGTTTGCCAAAGGATTAGCAGATCAGGAAATGAATGACACCGATGCTTGGATTGAAATACCAGAAGAGGTTCGTGAGAAATATAAAATTTACCGTCCTACTCCACTTGTACGTGCTTACAATCTCGAAAAAGCACTTGATACACCAGCTCATATCTATTTCAAAAACGAAAGTGTGAGTCCTGTTGGTTCACATAAATTAAACTCGGCTCTCGCACAGGCTTATTATTGTAAAGAAGCCGGTGTTACAAACGTTACCACCGAAACTGGTGCTGGGCAATGGGGAACAGCAATGGCATTTGCATCGAAAGCTTTTGGGTTGGAATTGGCAGTTTACATGGTAAAAATCAGCTACGAACAAAAACCTTATCGTCGTTCGTTGATGCAAACATGGGGTGCACAGGTTATTCCTTCGCCAAGTATGTCGACCAAAGCAGGTCGTAAAATAATTACAGAACATCCTAACTATCAGGGAAGTTTAGGGACTGCAATTTCGGAAGCCATAGAGCTTGCCATGAGTACGCCCAATTGTAAATATACCCTTGGAAGTGTGTTGAACCACGTTTCGATGCATCAAACTATCATTGGTTTGGAAGCAGAAAAACAAATGGAAATGGCTGGTGAATATCCGGATGTGGTAATTGGATGTTTTGGAGGTGGATCGAATTTTTCGGGTATTTCGTTCCCATTTTTACGCCACAATATTAAAGATGGTAAAAAAACACGCTTTATATCAGCTGAACCAGCATCGTGCCCTAAATTAACCCGTGGCGTTTTCCAATACGATTTTGGCGACGAAGCTGGTTATACGCCATTAATTCCGATGTATACTTTGGGACACAACTTTGCGCCAGCAAATATTCATGCTGGAGGTTTACGTTATCACGGAGCAGGTACAATTGTCAGTCAATTAATGAAAGACAACTTAATGGAAGCTGTTGATATTAAACAGCTTGATTCGTTTAAAGCAGGTGTTTTGTTCGCTCAAACCGAAGGAATTGTGCCAGCACCCGAATCTGCTCACGCTATTGCAGCTGCTATCAACGAAGCTTTGAAAGCCAAAGAAGAAGGAACTAAAAAAACGATTTTATTTAATTTATCCGGTCATGGATTGGTGGATATGACAGCTTATGACCAATATTTAGCTGGCGATTTGGTAAATTATACGTTAACCGATGAAGATATAGCGAATAACATTTCACAATTAGAGAAAATTGTAAAGTAAAGGTCAGATTTTTATTTGTAAAAAGAGAGTGTTTAGTACATTCTCTTTTTTTTACTTCCAAATTAGAAGCAATATTGTATTTTGAAATCATTTATGTAAATTATTTAAAATCAATAGTTTTACTTTGTCAAAAGTAAAAAATATTAATTGAAAACCTGACTATTTCAACAAAGTACAAAATTTTAGATTTAACTTTGCAAAAAAAAATAAAAGATGGCTTTAGCACATATTGGCGAGATTGCAGGGTTGGGTGTATCGTTGTGTTGGACAATGAGTGCCTTGTTTTTTGAGAAGGCAGGAACACGAATTGGTTCATTATCAGTGAATTTTATTCGATTGTTTATGGCAATCGTATTTTTGGGATTATCTACATTGTTTACAAAGGGGCTTTTATTTCCAACCGATGCTACACCATATCAATGGTTTTGGTTGGGAATATCCGGTGTAATAGGATTTTTTCTGGGAGATTTGGTGCTTTTTAAATCGTATATGATTATTGGGTCGCGAACAGCAGCACTCATTATGAGTTTTTCGCCCATGTTAACGGCTATTATCGGTTGGTTTTTCCTGAAAGAAAAATTAACTGCTTTGGAAATAATTGCTATTTTAGTCAGTATTGCAGGAATTGTAACAGCCATTTCGAACCGAAAAATGAAATTAAACATTCCACTAAAGGGCTTATTATTAGCACTAGGAGGAGCTTTAGGGCAATCGATAGGCATAATTTTAAGTAAAAAAGGTATAGGCGACTACGACCCATTAGCTGCCACTCAAATTAGGGCATTGTTCGGACTTGTCAGTTTTGTGATAATGATTAGTTTTTTGCAGCGTTGGCCACGAATTTTGTTGGCTTTGAAGGATAAGCCCGGCATGAAGGCCGTTACGATAGGTTCGATTTTTGGGCCGTTTATAGGTGTTGCACTAGCTTTATTTGCCATTCAGCACACTAACACAGGTATTGCATCCACCCTAATGGCATTGGTACCCATTTTTATTATATGGCCCTCGGCAGTAATGTTTGGCGAAAAAATAAAAACTCAGCAAATTATTGGTGCTATAATCAGTATTATTGGGGTAAGTTTATTTTTTATGTAATCTTTCATTTGCATTATAAAAAAATATAGTTATTTTTGCAGCCCCGAATAAACAAGGAAAGTTGCCAGAGTGGTCGATCGGGTCGGTCTCGAAAACCGATGTACTCGCAAGGGTACCCAGGGTTCGAATCCCTGACTTTCCGCAATAAAAAAGAGACCAAATCCAAGGTCTCTTTTTTTACTATAAAATTATGGAAATCAACCCACTATATTACGGATTACCCTCGAAAGTTCAACTCAAAGTACTTGCAAATAATCGCATAGGTATTGTAAAAGTGATTAAAAGCCGCATTATACAAAAAGATGCAGTCAAAATTGTTGCCACTGCCAACCAACTAAAAAGCGTAGCTCCCAAATTGGAAGTTACGCTTATTTGTACCCGAAATATTTGTTCCAAGTCAATTGCATTGTTGGAGCGCGAAGGAGTTGATATAGAGTTTGTAGAGTTGTAAACCTCGTAAATACGCAAATGAAAGATGACGTTAGAAAGCTTTCTTTTCGCAGAGTTACTATCATTTACATCAAACGTTTTTTGATTTCTTTATCAAAATCACTTTCAAACAATCTATCCTGAATAGTCCTATATTTTTCATATTCATTTTCGGCAAACTCTTTTGCCAGAGCAGCAGTAATTTTGCCTGAGTTCTGTAGAATTTCTTTTTGATTAAATTGTAGGAATGCATTTAGTTTTTCAGCCCAATCTTTCATTGTCATAACTTTCCCCTGCTCGGCTTGGTCTTCGGCATAATCCAGATACATCGAAACAATTCGGTTAAGTGGTTTTAGTTCCTCTTCTTTAAGATAGTTTTTTGCAATAGAAACGTCCGATTTTCTGATTTTGCCGCTTGGTGAGTTTTTCCAACTGGTTAAACCCATTTTTTCTTTTTCGTGATTTACGCGCGAAACAATAATTTCAGCTGCCGTTTGCCCGGTAATTGCCCAATGTAGTTTATTTTGTACGGTTGCAAAAAACTCTTTTGTAATTTCCGAATTGTAATCATAATCAATACTACACTCGGCATAAATATCTGTAATTTGCTGATAAAACCTACGTTCCGAGCTTCGGATATCTCTGATTTTTTCAAGCTGTTCTTTAAAATAATCTTTTCCGAATAATGGCTGTGGGCTTTTCAGGCGTTCTACATCCATTGTGTACCCTTTAATAATAAACTCTTTTAGAACACCTGTAGCCCAAATCCTAAATTGTGTTGCTCTTTTGGAGTTTACACGATAACCTACCGCAATAATAGCATCGAGATTGTAAAATTTGGTAGGCTTAGTTTGCGTTTTATCAGTGATAGCGCCATGTTGAGTGGTTATTTCCAAAATGGAAACAACCACTTTTTCGTTTAACTCGCCGCTATCAAAAATATTTTTCAGATGCTTTGAAATTGCAGGAATATTTACATTAAAAAGTTCTGCTATTTTGCTTTGAGGCATCCATATTGTTTCGTCTTGCAACAAAACATCCACTTTAACATC
>CAZEEN010000115.1:0-10727 GCA_964511115.1 uncultured Paludibacter sp.
CTTCCACACTTTCTGCTTTTTCGGTTGGTGTGTTTTTGCAATTACTCAAACCGAATACGGCTATACAAGCCAATGCTACTAATGTAAATTTTGTTGGTTTCATTTTTGATTGTTTTTTATTAAATATTTGATTTGGATTATTCCGAATCGACATCCCGTTTCTTAAAACGATTAATCAATCCGGTTACGGTGGATATTATAGTCATTAAATTGTTGTCGACTAATGTGTTTGTAAATCGTTCGACTAATATGGAACTCAAAAATCCCTTTATGCTTCGGTGTTTTCCAAGCACCAAATCAATTATCAAATCCAGTGTCATATTCACAGCCGATTTTGCCAATTGTATTGGTTGTTCAACAGTAGCATTTTTAAATATCGAAATGAAATTGAGTGTTGCAAACGCATCGCGCAATGAAAGTTTTAGTTCCTCTTCCTGAATACCTTTGTACATTCGTAATTCCGCAATGCGTAATTGAAGTTGTACGTGGTTGATAATTACTTTATTTTCCATTTTAGGGCTGTTTTAATATTTTCTCAATAATCTTATCGCGCAATGGTCGTTCAATCAGTTTTTTACGCCCTACAAAAAGAACTATGGCAAGTAAAAAGTAAAAAGCAGCAATAATTGCAAACCCGGAATAAGTATCGCCCAGCAGTGCCGAAAGATAAAATCCAAGTCCAATGCTCATGGTAAACACAAACAAAAACATCGAAAGCCCAACGAGTAACATGGCTGAAAGCGAAGAACCAATCACCGAAATACGTTCGGTAGCTTCCAATTTCAATATTTCAAAATTCAACAGCAGATATTCTTTCAAACTGTCGGTAATTTCCTCTAACTTATTATATTCGGGCATAATATTGATTTTTAAAAATTTGCCCCAAACCCCTAAAGGGGCTTAATAAAAGAGATGATAGATACTAATCTACATCCCCTTCAGGGGCTTGGGGCAGTTTTGATTTACTTGTGATTATTCGTTGCTTCGGCAGTTTTGTGTTTCACATCATGAATCACTTCTTCCACTTTATCTTTGGCTTGTTGTTCCAAATCTTCGGCTTTTTTGCGTAATGCTGCTGCTTCATCTTTCAATTTGCGTTTCATATCACCTACTAAATCCTTAGCACCATCCACAATATTACTGCGTGTGCGGCTTCCTTTTTCGGGTGCAAATAAAATTCCTAATGCTGCTCCGGCTAATGCGCCAACTACTAATGCACCTACTAATCGTCCTGTTCCATTGAAATTTTCCATCTTGTCAATTGTTTGTTTTTGTGTAAATTAAATCCTATTTTTGTTTTAAAATCTATATCCTATTGTTGCCTGATACCATACGTTTTTATAACGTGGTGTAGTTGATGTTCCGTCGCCTTTGTTGCTAATCATATCCCAGCCAAGACGACCACTTAACACTATATTTCCCAAATTAACATCGGCACCACCGGTTAAACATAATGTGTTTTTATTCAAATTTTCGTTTTCGAATTGCTCATCCTGCGATATATTAATCAAATCGCTTTTGAATGTATAATTCTGACTTAACAAAAAAGAATATTGCGGACCAACAAGCAACGACACAAACTCGCCTGTTCGGAAAGATACCAAAAGTGGTACATCTATATAACTTGTTGTGCGTGAGAAACTATATTCGCTTCCTAATACGGAACCTGAACCCTGATAACCTTTTTGCGAAAACAATATTTCGGGCTGAAATCCAATTACGTTGGTAAGCGGTAAGGTAAGAAAAGCACCTCCTACTAAACCAAACTTTGAGTCTGCTTCTAGTTCATCGCCTTGAACATCGTACACGTTCGATAAATTTGCACCCGCTTTGATACCTAAGGACACTCTATTATTGTCATTGCCCTCAAACATAATTTGAGCAAAAATTGCAACCGGAAATAATACTAAAATAGCCAATAAAAGAACTTGTAATTTCAAATTTTTCATGTTTTGTAAATTTAAATTTGTAATTGAATTATTACATTGCAAAGGTGAGGAATGTAGGGTCGAAATGTTTTACACAAATCTAAATAATTGTTACATCTTTCACGGATTAAACGATTTTCGTATCCATTTGGGGATAACAAGCACGCCCAAAAACAAATACAAATAGTAGCTTATAATGCGCCAAAGAAGGATAATCAGTAAAATGGAGCTACCTCCAAGCATCAAATCGCTGTAGTATTCGCGAAAAGCAATTTCGGTCAATCCGCTTGCGCCGGGTGTAGGGCTAACCACCATAACGACCCACAACATAAGTTGCCGACCGAAAATAACGAGATGATTATGGATAGGTGTAAAAGCGAGAAATAATGCATTTACAACCAGAAAACGTGAAATCCACGACACAGATGTTGTTGCGAATAATTTTAACCAAAACCGAAATGGCTGACTACTAATTTCGTGCGAAGCATTTTGTAAAGAAGTTGAGAAAATAGCCATTTTAGAATGCCAACGTTTCAAAAAAGGGAGTTGAAAAACGAGATTAAAAAAATTGACAATAATATCGGGACGTAAAAAAAGACCTACAAAAAGGAGCGAAGTCCACACAAAAAGAACACCATACACACTCCAAAAAACCACGCCAACTGTAGCTGCAATAACCGAAGTAACATTAAAAAGCTCTGCTAAGGGCACCAATATAAAAATTACGGGACAGGTAACGACAAAAAATAATTCGTCGAGAAAAAGGTTGGTTATCATTATGGCTGTGCTTCGACCTACGCTTATTCCTTTTTTGTTCAGGAATAAAACAACAAATGCCGAACCACCAACAGCCGAGGGAGTTACAGCCGATGTAAATTCGTTTAGTATGTGAATATTATATGCTTGTAGCCACGAAAGTCGCTTGTCGGATAACATGCGGAAACGAAAAATAAGCCCTAAGTCGCGACCAAACATAAACAAAATAGCCAGTAGAATAAACGCAACACTGTTCCAAGTAAACGAAATAGTTGTAAACGTACCCAAACTAAATTCGCGCACAAAAAGCCAGCCAATAACCACCAAACCAATTCCAACGGGAATTAATAATTGAGTTAAACCAAAAGGCTTCGCATGTTTCATTGCATTCTGATTTTTAAGTGTTTATATCTGTCCAATACTTCGTCGGTTATACTATCCCACGAACGATTAATGGTTTTTGAAGCACAAAGTCCCGCGCTTTTTATCAGTGCCGGATTGGCTATCAATTCGCGCAAGCGTTGTGCAAGTGCTTCGGCCGTATTTTCGGATAAAAAACCATCCACATTGTTGGTAATAGTTTGCGAAATGGTGCTATCGTTCACTAATAAGGATGGTGTTTGCAGTGCAGCGGCTTCGTGAATTACAATGGCCCAAGTGTCGTAAGTAGAAGGAAATAGAAATAAATCGGCAGCAGCATAATACTGTTTTAGCTTCTCGCGGTCGGTAATTGTACCTGTAAATTCCACTTTGCTAGTCAGGTCGGCATCAGCAACCAATTGCTTTAAATCGTCCGAAGCATATCCGGTTCCCACAAAGTACATTTTGAAAGGCAAATCGTTGATGAATGCCAAGGACTCAACAATCATGCGGATGTTTTTTTCCCAAATAAGCTGTCCAACAAACAGAAAAACGGGTAAATCAGTTGCAATTTTAAGTTCATGTCGCGCTTGTGTTTTGATGGGAAGCACCGGCTCACGCGAATCAAAATCGTTGCCATTACCAACAACTTCCACTTTGCCTTTGTAGCCATATTCGCGCAAAGTATCTTCTACCGAAGCTTGGGGAATCCATACTTCGTTGGCTTTTTCGTAAAACCGGATAATTCTTTTTATCATAAGTTTTACAATCAATTTGCAATGTACGGACTGTTCAAAATCGTCGCGGTATTTGGAGTGAAAAGTGGCTACAAGCGGAATTTTTTGACTGCGAGCAATATCAAAAGCCGCATTGCCGGAGCTAAACGGACAGTGAGCATGCACCAAACCAAATTGGATATTTTCCATATTATTCTGCAAAGTGCGGTCTATTTCGGGAAAACCAAAGCGGTACGGTTTTCGGCCAAAAATAGGGAAAGAAGAATAACGGTAAACCGGATATTTTTCAATATCTGTATAGTCGGGTGAGCGTGGTGTAACAACACAAACCGGTTGTTTTTTTTCGTTCAGCCAGTAAGCATAGTTTTGCGCAGTAAGTGCCACGCCGTCCATTATGGGCGGAAAACTGTCGTTAAAAATGCCGACTGTATCTAATTTTCTATCATAAAGTGCTTCCATTTCCTTTTGCATATTAGTTCTACAAAGGTAGATTGTAGCAGTTTGATAGGCGTTACATTTTGGGGGTTTAAAATTGCATATTTTACAGATTTACACCATAGCTACTCGCATAGCTTAACTATCTTAAAAATGAAACCTTAACAGCAAGTAAATGCTAAAATAAAATAGTATCAAATAGGTTAAATGGCTGAAAATAATGTTTATATTTGCGGGGCGAAAAAATGCTGCTGCACATTTATTCAAATTAAAGCGGGTATATGCAATAAAACGAATAAATTAATATGAATGTATGTGCAATAGAATGGTTGATTAGTATTTATTTGGGCGTTAATAAACTAAATTATAATGGCACACGAACACAACTACAAACTAACTGCCTTATGGACGGGGAACAAAGGTGAAGGAACTAAAAATGTACGAACCTATGACCGTAGCCATACAGTTGCCATTCAAGGTAAACCTGACTTATTTCTAACAACAGACAATCCTGCCGTTGGAGACAAATCAAAATTGAATCCTGAAGATTTATTGGTAACAGCCATTTCATCCTGCCATTTGCTTTCGTACTTGTATGTATGTTCATTGGAAGGAATTGTAATTACATCTTACATCGACAATGCAACAGGTATTATGATTGAAAAAACAAATGGAGGTGGAAGTTTCAAAGAAGTAACATTGAATCCTATTTTTTATGTTGCCGATGAAACTATGGTAGAAAAAGCCATAGAATTGCACCACAAAGCGCACGAAATATGTTACATAGCCAATTCTGTGAATTTTGAAGTAAAGTGTAATCCTACTTGCAAAGTAGAATAAACAATTATATGAAAATTTGTATCGCACAGACAAAACCAATAAAAGGAAATGTTTCAGCTAACATTGAAGTACACAAAAGTTTCATCGACCTTGCTTTGAAATATAATGCGGAAGCAATTTTCCTCCCCGAACTTTCGCTAACAGGCTACGAACCAGAACTTTCCAAAAAATTAGCGACTCATCAGAACGATAAACGTTTAGACATTTTTCAAGAAACGAGCGACAAAAATAAAATCATTATCGGGCTTGGATTGCCGACTGCAACTGAATCGAAAATCCGAATAAGTATGATAATTTTTGAGCCCAACAAAACAAGACAGACTTATTCAAAGCAACAATTACATTCAGATGAATTTCCTTACTTTGAAAATGGTGATGGACAAGTAGTAATCAGAACGGAAAATACAAATATCGCACCCGCAATTTGTTACGAAAGTTTACTGCCGACACATTCTGAAAACGCATTTAAACTCGGTGCTGATGTTTATTTAGCAAGCGTAGCAAAATCAGAAAATGGCGTAAAAAAAGCCTTTAACCATTATCCAAGAGTAGCAAAAAAATACGTAAAGCCAGTATTAATGTCAAACTGTGTGGGATTTTGCGACAACTTTTTAAGTGTTGGTAAAAGTTCTATTTGGACAAAGGAGGGAAAATTAGTTGGACAACTTGACGACAAGACAGAAGGGATATTAATTTTTAATACAGAAACAGAAGAAGTAACTGAGATAACAATAAAAAACTAGCTGCTAACATCATAGGACTTAAACGCAACTCCTCGAACGCAAAACACCCCGTCAAGCAGTACTCTTGACGGGGTGTTGCGATTAAACTTCATTGATTATGCTATGCTCAGCATTCATTAAGCATGTTTATGAATACTTTTACTTATACACAAAATTAAGTCTTTGTTGAATTTAACTAAAGTACGCAGACGAAAGTCTCGGTACAAGTTCCCTGCGTTAATCCCATTATTTATTGCGAAAGAATGCGTTTTGAATTAGCTTGAACTTAGGTTTTTGCGCAAACAGCTATAAAGCAACATGTAAAAAGAAAATAAAAAATCAAAAGTACTATTTTTAATACTTTTTAAATGCAATTGAACTTCAAAAAAAAGCGAAATACAATTTTTTAAAATTCAAATACCAAAGGTAAATAGGCTCCCAATTCGAGACAATATTCAATATCTTTAATTGAAAATTTTGCTTTGGTCAAAGCTTGCTCATTATTAGTCATTGTCAGACGATTCAGCAAGTCAACAGAATCGCATGACAGAAAGGTTTTAGCTGTATATATTCCTGAATCATAAATAATTCTAGCAAAAACAGGCCCAACACCGGTAATTCTAACCAAGTCGCAAAGGCTAAGTAATTCAAAAAGTTTGTCCATTGGCAATTTGAATTTTTCTGAAAGTTTTTGTCTGTCTTTCAGTTTTGCTGCAATTTCAAATAATTGTTTTGAATTTTTAATACCTTGTGAATCAAGTTTAAATATTATGTCAGTTTCTACAAATGGCAAATCGATAAGTTTCACAGGAACAGAAATATAACTGTTAGCCTCTCTTCTTAAAATCGATAGATATTCCACCGATAATTTTGTTTCTCTTGAAAATTTGTCAACTTTCTGCTTTGTTTTAAGGGTTTCAAGTAAATCGGCAAGTGTGTTAATGTTCTTCGATTTAAGTAAATCAAAACGTTCGTCTAGCTTTTCCTTAAGAATAATTCGTCCGGGAAGAATCACCTTTTTATGAAGAATATTTTTGAACTTGTCAATTGAAAAGCTGCTGGTGTCTATAAAATAATTCCCATCCATAAATTATTAAATATTTACTCTAAATAAATTGTATTTCGTTTTTTTAATTGTACAATTACATCCTTGTGTAATTATGCTATAAAAACACTCATTTTCAAACAATTACTGCTTTACAAATCCTTTTGTAACACTAGTCCCATTTTCAAAGTATAATTTAATTAAATAAAATTTAGGACTCAACTGATCCACATTGATAACATTGGATTTTAAATCGTTATTTTTTTCTAAAACCACATTGCGTCCCAATAAATCGGTGATTTGAAAAGACTTCAGTTGACATTGGTTTGAAACAATAAACAATTCATGTTGGGTAGGATTTGGATAAATTCTGACTGAACTACTTAAATTTGTTTCAAAACCACCAATTAATTGATTGGAAGTTCTCCAATTAGCAGCCAAACTATTATCAGCATTCAAATCAATTAACTCCAAATAAGCTCCTTTTCCATCTGCTTCAGGATACCATGGAGCCGAATCGGTATATGCCACATTATCAATCACATTGCCATAAGCATCGGCAAGTACCAAATTTTGGGTCTTGTTTGATAGGTTGCGCGCAAACTGTCCGAAAGGTGAAAATCCATAAACCTGTAAAAATACAGCGGCATTACTGGCTATATAAATTCTACTATTGGCAGCTATCGTACTATTGGCCTGAAACTGATAACTTATGCCCAATTCTCTGAGGTACAAGCCTGTAAGATTTACTGAAACATTGCTATTATTCGTAATTTCAATATATTCCAGGTTATCGCTTGTATTTGAGCCTATAGCCACAGGATTATAATTAATTTTTGAAATAACCAATTTTGCTTGCGTGATGTTGCCACATGCCTGATAATTATTCAGTCTGGCGTTCATCCAATTAATTCTGTTTTGCAACCAAACTTTAAGTGCACTAATATTAGTCGTAAAATTCCCCACTGTACTCCAACGGTTATTCTCACGCACTTGAGCTTCAGTGAGTAAAACTACTAATTGATCTATTCTACTGGTAATGCCTGAATAATAAAATGGTTTACCGGCAACTATCAATTCGGCCCATCGTTTTGATAAATAACAATTAAATGTTGGATTTTGGAATAAATCTAACCAATATTTTGGTCCGGTATTATCACTGTTGTTAAATTGCCACACATCGTATTTACTCCGGTCAAAGTTCCAGTCGAAAAGATCATTTCCATAAGTTAAATTAAAATCCCACACGGGGCCAGCACGGAGTTTTCCATTCTTATCTTTGTGATAATAAGTACTATAATGATATCCATCGGAATTGGAAGTTAGTTCATTCAACAGCATAAAATCAACAAAACTAGGAATATCAATAATCGATGGAAAACCACTTGTTATTGAACTATTTTGAGCAGTCATTACATTTTTTAATGTCATAAACTGATTATAAATATAGGTATTTTGCAGAGCAGTAATATCTTCAGGTTTAGGATAGTCGTGAATGAAATTTACGGCCCAGTTATTAACCGATTGCATAGTCCAGGCTATAGGATCACCGCCTGTAGTTTTATCACTTTTTGTAACATATCCACCAGTCAAAGCTTCGCCTGAAATGTCAGAAGGTAACATTTTATAAACATTAATGCGTTCAGTATCAACCTTTGGCTTTTCCATAAGTATATACAATCCTTTATAATCGCCGTTAATATACACTTCGCAATAATTGCCACGAGCAGCATAATTACCCATATTACGCGAAATTTCGTATGATAAAAAATCACGAATCAAGGAAGGATCAAAAGCCAATGAATTTAAAATCCAGTCATTTTCTTTGGGCATTCCTAATAAACTAATATTATTATTCGTAATATTATCGGCTAACAATGTTTCAAATCCATAAGGTTTTTTTGGTAAAGATTGCGATGACGAGCCCCTGAATTCAATGCCAATTCTACCATTGTAATTCAAAAATGATGTATTAGTTTGGTCAGACAGATAGTTGCGCGAACCATCCTGATGATAAATTATCTTCATGTTTGCTAACACTTTAGGGTCATCAACTATTTCAAGCGGTTTGGAGGTGTTGGGATCATTATCGGTGGTAATAACAACGATAGGCAGGTTACTTTCGCCATAAGATACCGGTGCTTTGAACCAAGCTGGAACTGCATTATAAACTGTTGTTGTACTATTAATCAATGCATTGAGCCAAACTAATGCCGACAAATCGCTTGATGAAATTCCATTATTCAGAATTTGTACTGCAATCAGGTTTTCGCCTTGTTTTAAATCGGAGGTTTTAAGTTCGTAGCGTTCGGGTGAAAAACCTCGATAAATCAAAGCTTCGTGGTCGACTGTTAGCGCGGAATTAAACAAAACCGGACTCGCAGTAATGTTAAATGATCGCATTAACTCCTTGCCGTTGATGTAGAAAACAAAAGCATCATCGAAGTCAATGTCAAGAATTATTTTTTCAATAATTTGAATATCATTAATCGTAAACTTTTTTCGTAAATATACTGAATTACATGCCGAAATCACAGTAGCATCATCGGCATCGCCAAAACCAAAACCGCCCGAACCTTGTTTCCATGCAGTGTCGTCGTAAGTTACTTGATTCCACAAAGCAGCAGGTTCACTTGTTGCCGGTAAATACTTCCAGCTATCACCGGCAAGTACTATTGTTTCCCAATGTGATTGGGCAAATATTGAAATAGGTAAAAGTAAAAATGGAATAAAGCAGTTTCGGGTGATTGCGCTGAACATTATAAAGTATTTTTTGCAAATATAAGCAAAATATTATTTGCTATTCTGTTTTTTTAATGTTTAGTTTTATTTATCTGTTTAATTTTTTTCAAAAAACTATTTATAGTCAGCATTTGTAACTACTCAGCACCTCTTCATTTTATCAGAAATAGATTCATATATTTGATTAATAATAGAATAAGTCTTTGCCCCGATAGGGACTAAATGTTAATAACCCCGATGTCCGTAGCCTGTAAAAGTCGATATTGCTAGGCGAAGCTTCTTTAGCTTCGTTTTGTGCGAGAACTCGAGCAGCCTGTTTGTTGTTATATTTTCATTGCTTATGGTTCACAATAATAATTTGTAATAATAATGTGCTTTCACTCCAAACAATCGAAAGATGCGCAAACACTCGAAAAGCGCTACAAGGCAAAGCTAGAAAATCCCGAACTATTTAAAACGGGTGATATAAACGGTTTTGAACATCCCTATTGTGCTATTATTACAAACGACCGTCAGGAAATTATTCAGTTTGCGCAGTGGGGTTTGTTGCCCAATTGGGCGAAAGATAAAAGCATACAAAACAGCACGTTGAATGCCAAAATAGAAACCATTCACGAAAAACCATCGTTTAAAAACAGTACTTCGCAGCGTTGTTTAATACCAGCCGATGGTTTTTACGAATGGCAATGGCTCGACCCAAAAGGCAAGAAAAAACAAAAATACCTCATACACTTACCCGGCGAAGAATTATTTTCTTTTGCCGGACTTTGGAATAGTTGGAAAGACAACCAAACAGGACAAACATTTCACACATACACCATACTTACCACCGAAGCTAATGCGCTTATGTCGGTTGTACACAATTCCAAAAAGCGTATGCCGGTAATTATCAATCCCAAAGCAGAAAAAGAATGGCTTGATAACGGTAAACTAGAAATGTTTAACGATTTTCTACAAGCCGACCCCTTAAAATCAGCACAAGAACAACTTGGACTCTGGGCCGACAACAATTAACACCGTACCAACGAATGAACGTGCTGCCCTTCGCGCTACGATGCGTGAGGGTAGCTGTGAATAATGTAAATTATTGAGCAAATTATGTAATAATTAGGCGTTTGAGATTCCTCATCTTTGTAAAAAAGTTATTTATAAAAACTGAAAC
>CAZEEN010000116.1:0-2832 GCA_964511115.1 uncultured Paludibacter sp.
TACATCGCTTGTATTATAGCAAATAAACTGATTTCGATTAGCACTTGCATCTTTGGGCAAAATTCCATAAATTTTCCCGTTAAAAACAATCGGCGTTTGTTGCTCCGAAGCCAATCCTTCATGCGGCCCAAATTTTTCTTCGAGTTTAGCACTGAAATTTCCATTGATTCCCGAAATCTGAATCACAGCCCCTCCTGCACCATAACCACCAGTCACAAAAATGCGATTATTTCCCAGATAAACAGGCATTGGCGCAATAACAGAAGGCGCCCAATCGCTTATCTCCCAAAGAAGTTTCCCCGCATCGGCAGGTTCTGCCGAAACGCCTAAAACACTTCCAATCGATGGGTAAACATACATTTTTTTACCCGAAATGGTTAGAGCTAAGATGGACGAGTGGGACATTTTGCGGTTTTCGGGGTTTGGTGTTTTCCACAATACTTTTCCGGTTTTGCAATCAACGCCAATCATGAGCGACGAACCACCCACAGCAATTATTGCTACATTGTTATCAATAATCGGACATTGACCAGTATACCAAAGCGGTGTTTCGGTTTTATACTGTTTTTCGAGGTCAATTCCCCAGAGCAGATTTCCTGTAAGTCGGTCTACACACATCACATGGCAGCGAGGTCCCATAGTAACCACATAGTTTTCGTTTACTGCAGGAATAGTGCGCGACATACCGTGATTACGTTTTACATGTACACTGTACCATCGTCGCCAAAGTTCTTTTCCAGTTTCGAGCGAAAAACATTTCAAAACATCGGCTTTGTCTTTTTCATCGTAATCGATAAAATAAACCAATCCATTATAAATTGCTGGTGCAGCATGACCTTCGCCTGTTTCAACCGTCCAAACTATTTTTGGAGGTTTAGCATCCCAATTTTCATTAATTGGATAAGAAGTGTTCAAAATATTATCGTGATTTACACCTCTGAAAGTAGGCCATTTTTCGGTAAGGGCAGAAGTGTAGGTTTCAAATTGTTTGAAATGTTCTCCAATTTTCACTTCCTCGCTACTTTTTGCTCCTACACTATCCGTTAATTTATCCATGCCAGGCTTATAAATATAAAAATGCCCAGTGGGGTCGTACAAAAGCCAAAAAAGCAACAACAGCAAACTGATGCCTGCTGTTGTTGCTGTAAATATTTTGATGCGTTTATCGTTCAAAATCAACCAATTATAAGATTTTCTAATTCTTATTCCACTTCAGGTCCCGATAGCTATCGGGATGGGGAATTATCATTTCTTAATATTATACGCCATCAAGGTATTTCCATGACGAATATACAACACAGCTTTGTCGATTACCGGATGCGCCCAATGTTGTTCGGTTCCAAGTACAATTCTGAACTTTGATTTTAATTTAAAGCTATTATCCACAATTTCCAAAATTCCCATTTCTCCATTATCGGCATAACAATAAAGCAAACCATCCGCATAAATAACAACACCTTTTCCTATTTCAGAAGATTTAAATAATTGTTTACCTGTTTTAGCATCAAGTGCTTGCCAGCTACGGTCATTTTGGTGTCCCGAACCAATAATAAAGTCATTAATCCATACAGCACCACCCATTTGGCTATCGAGAGTAGTATTGCGCCAAAGTTCAGTAACGCTTTTTCCATCGTCAGCTATTTTAAATGCTAAACCTCCTGTTTTGTAACCTGTTAAACTGTATACAATTCCATCTTTGTAAAGTGGTGTGTTTGGGTGGATAGAATAAATATTTTTTTGAGCAACATTCCAAAGCAAATCACCGTTTGATGTGTCAATCCCAACAACATTGTCTGTGAGCGAAGTAACTAGTATTTTTTTTCCTTTATGATTTATCAAAAGAGGTGAACAATAAGCAGATGCGTCGCCTGTTGCTTTCGATTTCCAAATCTCTGCACCAGTATTTACATTTAGAGCAACAATAGAAACTTCAGTTCCTCCAGGTGTGAAAAATACTTTATCGTCTAAAATTACCGGAGCTTCAACAATACCCCATTTGGGAGTGCGTGAACCGTATTTTGTTGCCATATCCACCGACCACACTTTATTGCCTGTTGCTGCATCCAAACAAAGTGCTTCGCCATAAGCAGTTGCAAGATATAATTTTGCTTTATTATAAACTAAAGTCGTGCGTGTACCAGGAAAAGATTCAGTCCAGTCTTTACCATATTCTGCTTTCCAAACGAGTTTACCGTCTGTTCCAAGGCAAAAAACAACTCCTTTACCACCAGTTACTCCGGTAGTATAAATTCTGTCGTTTACCACAGTAACGGAGGTAAATCCCTGACCAAGACCATCGAAATTCCAAAGTAATTTTGGACCTTCGGCAGGCCACTCTTTCAATAAACCACTTTCGTTGTAAATGCCGTTTCTGTCCGAACCGCGCCATTGTACGAGGTCCTGAGCCAGAATATTTAAACAAAAAAATACTGTTAATACAGTAACGGAAATAAGTGCTTTGTTCATAATTGCGTACTAAATGGTATTGCGTAGAAAGTTGAATTGATAATTTTAGGGGCAAATATAGTGTTTTCCAATTGTTTAACTACAAATTAAACAAGTAAATACACCAAATAATAATTAAAAATTGTCAATGCAGACTTGTAGATGTTTGTTTTCTCATGGCACAGGGTCGTAACCACTTCCACCCCACGGATGGCAGCTTCCAATACGCTTAGCAGCCATCCAACCACCTTTAAAAATGCCATGTTTCAATACAGCTTCCACGGTATATTGTGAGCAAGTAGGTGTGTATCGGCAACTCGAGTGTAGTAGTGGAGAAATGCTGTATCGGTACAAATATACCGGAAGCAATACAATATGACGAATAAG
>CAZEEN010000116.1:2932-8254 GCA_964511115.1 uncultured Paludibacter sp.
GCAAGTTCCTTTTCGGCAGCTAACTCATTTATTTTGAGCTTATTTAATCGATATGTTTCGCGCATAAGCCGTTTTATTCTGTTGCGGTCGACAGCATGTTTAAAACGTTTTTTAGGCACGCTTACCAACACTTTTACTGGAACATTTTCAGCCCCCACTGTAACTTTATACACCACACGCAAGGGATAAACTATAAATGCCTTTCCTTCGGCATATAATTTTCCTATACGTATTTCGCCGCATAAATGTTCTTTTTTGGGAAATGTAAAAGTTGGTGTCATATTATAAAAAAACAATCCCAAAAGTACTGAAAATGTTCGATACTTTTGGGATGTGCTAAAAATTTATTTTATCAGCTTACTTTTTGTAAGTCTTTACATATTCTTTCATGTAATTTTCGAGTGCTTTAGTCATCGAAGGTGCTTCGGGAGTTGGCGCATGAAAATCCAAACGCAAACCAAAATCTTTCACTGCCTGTGCAGTTGTAGCACCAAAACAACCAATTTTTATCTCGCCTTGTTCAAAATCAGGAAAACTCTTTTTAAGCGCCGAAACACCAATAGGGCTAAAAAACATGAGCATATCGTAATCGAATTGCTCATCAGGTGCAAAATCGTTTGTTACAGTGCGGTACATTACAGCTTTATCAAAAGTTACTTTTGATTTTTCCAACGCCGATAAAGTTTCCTCGTTTTGTACATCCGAAGTAATTAGCAAGTACTTTTCAGAGGTGTGTTTATTCATAACAGTCACTAAATCAGCCATTTTACCGGTATTTCCGTAAAACACTTTACGCTTGCGATAATGAATGTAATGCTGAAGGTAAACGGCCACAGATTCGGTAACACAGAAATATTTCATTGTTTCAGGAATCGAAACACGCATTTCTTCGCACAAACGAAAAAAATGGTCGATACCATGACGAGCATTAAATATTATTGCCGTATAGTCTAAAGGGGAAATGCGTTGTGTTCGAAATTCTTTTGCCAAAATTGGCTCTACTTTGAGCATTTGACGAAAATCGATTTTAAAACCGTATTTTTCGCTCAGGTCATAATAGGGCGATTTCTCGGAGGTTGGCTGTGGTTGCGAAACCAGTATCTTCTTTATTTTCAATGCCGTAAACTAAAATAATTAAACATGTATTGCAATATAACGAAACACCTGAATCATACCAATTACAGGCAGAATTTCGAGGGTGCAAAGATACAACAATAAATACAAAGAAGCCACTATTTTCTGTAAAAAAATCTGAACAAGTTTTATGGCAAACAAAATGACACCTAAAACTATGATAATCAGTGCTGCATTGATTGTGTAGTTCAACGAAATATTGGATGCATACAAATGCATTAACATTACCGGATATAATAAAAACGCTACAAAGGACACCACATTCAGATAACTATCTGTTACCATTTTCATGGAGCTTTTGTCTAAAAAAATGTACGAAAGGAGTTTGGATAAAATATATTTTGCCAAAAAGAACCCGACAGTTGCGATTAGAAAATACAAATAGGTTAGCACCCTAAAATCCTGCCCCTGTTTATGAAAAACGAGGTAACTAAAAAGCGAGAGGGAAGTAATTGAAAAAATAAAGAAATAAACTTTTTGTTCAAAATTATCAATCGATGATTTATTAAAAATACTATTACGCTCTTTCGAATTAAAAAATGAAGTGAGAATTTCGACCGGCGATGAAAAAGCTCTTAAAAATGAAACAACAATTACTCCAAACATAAATAGTAATACCAGAAAAACCCAGTTCTGATTTGATGGTACGCCAACGGCTAGCACCCCATCGAAACCTTTGAAGGCATGTAGCGCAATTGAATCGGCACGAGCAATTGAGTCGGCAAGCAATACCGAATCGTGATGTTGCAACGAGTCCATTACTAACTGAGCCGAATCGCTCAAAGTTTGAATACTATCTTTTTCAGGCATTATTTATCTTTAAAACCTTATAAACTTTATAACTTTACGAACTTTATAACCTTAAGAACTTTACAAACTAAATTGCAGCCAGTTTCCGTACACTTTTATCCCAAGCTGGTGCGTTTTTAATCGCAGGAATTACTTCTTCTGCCGAATTTACGACTGTCCAAATATCCCGATGTAATTCGCGCATAAACTTTTCGTCGATTGCTTTGTGCAGCATGGCAATCAGCGGGTCGTAATAACCATTAACATTTACAATAATAATCGGTTTTGTGAAAATCCCCAATTGCTTCCATGTAATTACTTCGAGTAATTCCTCAAAAGTACCACAACCGCCCGGCAACGCCACAGCTGCATCAGACATAAAGGCCATTTTTTCCTTTCGTTCGTGCATGGTTTCGGTAATAATAAGTTCGTTAAGCCCAATGTGATTCCATTCCTGTTCGCACATAAACTGAGGTATTACGCCCGTCACTTTGCCACCATTTTCGAGCATGGTATCGGCAATTCGCCCCATCAAACCAACCGAACCACCTCCGTAAACCAATTGCAAGTTATTTTCGGCAAGTAATTTTCCTAATTTTTCGGCCGCTTCGAAATATACCTGATTAATTTGGGTGCTCGAAGCACAATAAACACATATATAGTGCATGAATATTTAATTCTTTGTTTTAAAAATGCAAAAATACAGTTTCTTTCCGTATTTTTGGCCATCGAAATTTAAAAACCCCAAAAATGATTTTAGTTACCGGCGCCTCAGGATTAGTTGGCGGACATTTACTTTGGCATTTACTCCAACAAAACATTACTGTTACGGCCATAAAACGCCCTACGAGCAACTTAGAACCGCTCCGTCAGATTTTTAATTTTTATACCCCACAAGCCGATGCTTTTTTGCGACGAATTCAATGGCGCATTGCTGATGTTTGCGACGAAAATTCAATATCAGATGCACTTTTGGGTGTCGAAACAGTTTATCATTGTGCGGCTGTCGTTTCGCTTAGCAATAGTGGCGACGAATTAATTGCAACGAACGTAAACGGAACAGCCAACATCGTAAATGCTGCGCTACGAAACAATGTAAAACGCTTTTGCTTTGTAAGTTCCATTGCCGCTTGCGGGCATACAAATGGGGAAGAACTGATAACTGAATCTACAAAAATCGAAAACATTGAAAATCGCGCAGCTTATTCGCGCAGCAAATATTATTCGGAACAAGAGGTTTGGAAAGGCATAAAAGCTGGCCTAAATGCTGTGATTGTAAACCCGGGTGTGATTTTGGGTTATTCGGGAACCGACAAGGGCAGCTCCGAACTGTTTGCGCGGGTTCGCAAAGGTTTGCCATTTTACACATTGGGCGGAAGCGGTTATGTGGATGTGCAGGATGTGGTGAAAATTATGATTGAACTTACAAACGGCAGTGTCTCTGCCCAGCGTTACATTTTAGTAGCCGAAAATTGTTCGAACAAAGATATATTGAGTTGGATGGCTGATGGTTATAAAAAAAAGAAACCAAGTATTTGTATTGACAAAAAAACCTTACTCGCCATTGGAAGTATTTCAGAACTGTTAGCTAAAATATTCGGTTTCACTCCCACACTCGACCGCAGCATGGCACGTTCGGCTTCAAACAGAGCCTATTATTCGAATGCTAAAGTCATAAACGAATTAAAATATCCATTTAGCCCAATAGAAAAGTGCATTCAAGAGATTTGCGATTTCGACAAAAAATAATATTTATATATAGAATTATTCAAATTTATTTGCAATCTTTGCATTCGTTTTCAAAAAATAAATGTTTAACCCAAAAACAACTTTCGTATGGAATTTTTCACCGATTTAGAACCACTTCTCCGAACGTTTTGGTACATAGCTATTCCTGCCAGCGTTATTTTTATTATTCAAACTATCATGACCTTTGTTGGAGCTGATGCTTCGGATGGTACCTCAGCTGATTTTGATGGCGATTTCGATGGTACAGATGCTCCATTTCAACTTTTTTCGTTCCGAAATCTTATCAACTTTTTGCTAGGCTTTGGTTGGTCGGGTATTTCGTTTTATGCGTTGATTAAAAGTCCATTACTTTTAATGGTCGTTTCGTTGCTTATTGGTTGTGCTTTTGTTTATATGTTTTTTATAGTTATTAAACAATTGATGAAATTGTCGGAAAACGATACTTTTAAATTAACCAATACGCTGAATAAGAATGCCGAAGTATATCTTACTATTCCTGCTAACCGTTCCGGAAAAGGAAAAATTTTAGTAAGTGTGAATGGCTCGGTTCATGAGTTGGAGGCTATTACTGATGGCGAAAAAATTAACTCGGGCGCAATAGTGCGGGTTACGAAAATTGAAAATGAAAATATACTAATTGTCGAAATAATCTAATTAATTTAATCAAAGAAACATGTTATCACCTATTTACATTATCATTATTGCCGCAGTAGTTCTTTTTGTAACTATCTCGGCCTTGGTTTCGCGTTACAAACGCTGTCCGTCCGACAAAATCTTAGTTGTTTACGGTAAAACAGGCGGCACTTCGGCCAAATGTATTCACGGAGGCGGTGCTTTTATTTGGCCGGTAATTCAGGATTATGCATTTCTGGATTTGAAACCACTTTCTATCGAAGCCAATCTGACCAATGCATTGAGCCGTCAGAACATTCGTGTCGACGTGCCTTGTCGTTTTACCATTGCCATTTCTACCGAACCCGAAAACATGAACACAGCTGCTGAACGTTTGTTGGGATTGAATTCGGAAAATATTCAGGATTTGGCCAAAGATATTCTTTTCGGTCAGTTGCGTTTGGTAATTGCCACCATGACGATTGAAGAAATTAACTCCGACCGCGATAAGTTTTTGGATAATATTTCGAAAAACGTGGATAGTGAATTGAAAAAAATCGGTTTGAGACTGATAAACGTAAACGTTACAGATATTAGAGACGAGTCGGGTTATATCGAGGCCTTGGGTAAAGAAGCTGCTGCAAAAGCCATTAACGAAGCTAAAATTAGTGTTGCAGAGCAAGAAAAAATTGGTGAAACCGGTAAAGCAATGGCCGACCGCGAAAAAGACACCCAAATTGCCGAAACGCACCGCGACCGTGATGTAAAAATTGCCATTACCCAAAAAGACCGCGAAGTAAGCATTGCCTCGGCTATGAAAGATGAGTCGATTGGTAAAGCCGAAGCCGAAAGAGATACACGTATCAAAACTTCGGAAGCCAATGCATTGGCTATCAAAGGCGAAAATGAAGCTAAAATTTCTATCGCACAATCAGATGCTTTACGTCGCGAAAAAGAAGCAGAAGCATTGAAAATTGCTATGGCTTCGGAAAAAGTACAACAGGCAAAAGCACTTGAAGAATCGTATCACGCTGAGCA
>CAZEEN010000116.1:8354-10690 GCA_964511115.1 uncultured Paludibacter sp.
AAAGATGCGGAAGTTGCAGTAAGTGAGCCTACTAAGCCTGAAACAAAGGAGTAACTTTAAAAGTATAAATCAAAAAAAGTCGGTTGGAAACAACTGGCTTTTTTTGTGCAAAATACTTACGCAATATAAAAGTACCAATGAATTTGAATTTTGAAAGCTTGGAAAATGCGCACAAAAATTAAATAAGACAAAAGCATAATATTTAGCTGATTCTAATTCAATATTTTAATTTTTTCAATGCCATTTTTCGAATTTATCCATAAAAAATAAATTCCCTTTTGCGGCAATATAAAAGTTGCCTCAGTGGTTAATTGCGTTCTGGCAGCAATCAATCTTCCAGTAGTGTCGAATAGCCGTAAACTCGAATTTACAAGCAAATCACATACTATCAACTTCTTATCTACAATTCTCCATGCAACTTTACTTTCATTTAATTGCCTTGATGTCGATGTTGTAATGTCTGTTTGTACTTTTATAGCATTCGAAACTGTTGGATTTTGAATACCTATGGGTGTAACTTTATAATAATATGCAGAATCGGAGATAAGCCCACTCACTTGACAACTCACTGTAAAACTACCATTTATAGTAAAAGAATTCACCGGAATTGTATTCATAACCGGCATTAATTCTTCTACTTTTACATAATCCACATACAATCGTTTTCCGGCTATTGCCGAAAAAGAGAATACATCTGAAGCCGTTTTAGGTGAAATATCTGTTGTAAATGTTTGATTTCCAATGGTAGTAGTCCATGTAACCACTTCGGTATTGTTAGCCAAAAAGGTGAGTTTTGCAGCATTGTCATTTGAATACTGACGGGCTATTGCAGTAATTCGGGCGCCGTTTTCACTTAAATTTAAAGGCGGTAAATTTACTTTGCCATTCGTATTGGTCGAAGCCAATCGGATAGTGCCAGCAGTTGCTTGGTCGGTATATCCTTCGCGAGTCCAAGTGTTTGGCAATGTAAATGTAAAATCTTCCTCTATCCGTTTTTCGAGTGTAAACGCTCCACTTGGTTGCAACGAAAAAACATCTATTTGGTATCCGGTGGCATTTGGTGCAATTGTCCAGTTGGCATTAAATCCCGTTGCAGAGATATTTGAAGCAGGTAAAGCTAAAAAATTATCGGACATCTGTGTAATTAGATTTACTGCGGTTGAAGTGATGCCTCCACCAGAAATAGTTAGAACGGCCTTCAATTCTGCAGCACTTTGACCAGTTACTGTTATACTAAGCTCAGTGCCAGTTTCGGCTTCCGATTTAGTAATGCTGGTTCTCGACAATGTGTAATTAGCTGCATTCGCTCCACTAAGATTAAACGAAAGTGAACCTGTAAGGTTATTGGCTTTTATGGGTATTCTCAATTCGCCTGTTTGCTGTAAGTAAATTTGCTGACCAATAACAGTATCGTTAATATTGGGATAACTCAAATATGGATAGCTTACAATTCCATTTTCGGTAAAAGGCATGTAAATGCGGTTTCCCCACACATATTCGGCCATAAGCGGGTAATCGATATACGGATTCCGATTGCCCTGTATGCTGTAAATGATATTGTTACGCGCAATTTCTTTGCTACTCACAGGGTCTTGTCGTGTCCAATCAAGAAGAATATCGAGTATCCATTTTTCGAAAACAGGATAGGTATTATTATCGAGCAAATGCTCCGAATCGTTTGTCCAAATTGGGGCATAATCTTCGTAAGCCGTAACCATATACATGTACGAACGAGCAAAATCGCCTTTGTATTCGTCCGACGGTTCCCAAGCAAAAAACAATTGACCCGGTTTTCGTTTCGTTTTACCAACTTTAATTACACCATTGTCGTACGTAATTACTGTGTCTACAATCGAAATAACATAGCTGCTTTTGCGTTGATTAGCAGTAGCATCCGAAGGGTTGAGATGGTGTAAGTCTTTGTAAGCCTGCGTTTCGGTTCCTCCCCACCAACTTTTGGCAAACGAATGCTCTATATTCATACCCGTAACAGAACCTGTGCCATTGAACTGACGAACCACACTGGAATACATATCCCAAACCGAACCATCGTTGCGCACATCTGTCTGTACAAAACCCGACCATGTTTTTCCATCGCCTCCACCATAACTTAATACTGTAGCTGTTTTAATTTTTTGATGAAGAGCCGTTTTAAGCAATGCCTTCTTTTTTCCGATAGCATTGCTGTAATAGCCTGCCGGAATTTGGGTGTAGCCAACAAAACTAGTTGCCAGCCAAAGCATCGTTAAAAATAAATAGCGCATTTTTGTTTCAGATTATGTCCTGTTTTTATATCAGGACGTGCATTTACTGAAACAAATAAACTATTTCAAAGA
>CAZEEN010000117.1:0-303 GCA_964511115.1 uncultured Paludibacter sp.
TAATACCTTTTATGGCGGCAACTGCTGTAGGTAACTTAACCCCAGCATTAGTAAACTTACCAATATTCTGGGTCATATCAGAGAAAGAATATACTGTCTGGTCAGAATATGCGTTCAGTTCATTTAAAGCGTCTGTTACTTTCTCAATTGTCTCTCCTGTACCGGCCATAATTGTCTGAACGGCTCCCATTTTGAGCTCGTATTCGGCAAATCCAGATCTTACAGGATCAAGGGTAAGCGCCATAGCAATTCTCTTACCTGCATTAATCGCTTCGTTTGTTAGATTGGTTAGAGTTGTAACAC
>CAZEEN010000117.1:467-866 GCA_964511115.1 uncultured Paludibacter sp.
GGATAATGTTTTACCGACGGCGTCTGCCTGACGACCTACTGTAGCTAAAACTTCTTTAATGTTAACTTTGTTTATTAACTTATCAATGGTGTTCATTGTTGTTGCTACATCTTTTTCGAACTCTTTGTTATCAAAACCCATCTTAACTATAGGTTTGTCAATTATGTCACTCATCTTATAACCTCCTTCCATGCGGCATTAGCCAATTCTACAAATACATCTTTTAATGCTGGATTTACAAAGTCCACACCACGAACCCACGCACCGTCAAGTGACGCATGCCCATAATGAAGAAGTATAACTATTGGTGTACCATTCTCGTCAACACTCGAGTTATTCCATGTTATAGAGTATTCACTTTTTGATTCATTAATTGTGTAGCTCCATGAGTCAGCTGTT
>CAZEEN010000117.1:876-8908 GCA_964511115.1 uncultured Paludibacter sp.
GAAGTCGTTCAACACCTAACTCCCCATAACGATTTAGAATGTCTCTGACTTTTGGGTTTGTAATTCTTTTCAAATACTTCATTGTGTTGTCAAAATTGCCTCGCATTTGCATATTAACTTTCATATGTCACCCCTTAGTATTATTAGCTTTCTTACGAGCTTCATTAAGACTCTTATTCCTATTCATAACTTCAGCTTTACTCATCTTCTTAGGTTTCTCATTCTTAATACTACATATACGAATAAGCATCATAAGTCTATTTAAATGCCACTTCTGACATTCGAAAGGAATATTGAACTGAATCATCCAATAGTACAATAGTTCAGAGGTTATTATTTCAGTGTTTGCACGTCTTGAGGTGTCATTAATTACCGTAGCGGACATTGGTGAATCAATATACTTAGCTATTTTTGCCATGTTGGCTTGAGACAATGCAGAATATAACGTCGGGTCTACATTTTGTGTAGTCGTCATACACCTTAAATAATCAAGCATCTCTTCTTTTGTTCGTTCTTGTTTTCCGAGATACGGCTTAAGCCACTTTGACTCCCATTTTGAAATAGAGACTAGCGAATGCTCCATTTGCAATACTTGTTCTTTCGTTACGATGAATGTATTAGTTTCTCCATCATACAATTCGTTACTTGGTACAATTATAGTAAGCATCGCTAGCCCCTTTCATTTTACATTAATTTAAGTGTTGGATCATCTAGTTCTGCTTGATCAACTAGATCTTTTGGAAGGATGCCTTTGACGAATGCTGAAGCAGCTTTTGCGTCATTGGATATCTCCATGTATAGGTTAACATAAGCCTCTGTTTGGCTAAAAGCTTTTGTTCTTTCTGGCTCTTTAATAAATCTTTTACCGTCTGGAGACTTCTCTCCATAGGAGTTTAATACCAGGTCTTTGAACAATTGAACGATCTTAGGCCCATCTTGTTCCGCTGAAATCTTCTGAATCATTTTAACGAATCCGCCTGGTTGCGATAATTGCATTTCTGATAATTCTGCTTTGTTGATGTTAAAGTAGAAGTCCTCTTCTCTTTCCACATCTTCGTAATCTGTATACTTTATTGTTTTCTTTAACATAGTCTTTCTCCTATCGTTTTATTAAGTTAAAGAGGGGATCCGAAGACCCCCACTAATTGTTATTATGGAGTTAATAAAGTCTTAACTTCATCTGGAAGTGGCATTCTAGCAACGATTGCGTCTTTTCCATAAAGAATGTCTTCAAATGCTGCTAAGTCTGCTGGATCAACAAGTGTAGAGTCAATAACTACGCATGCTGTTGGTTTGAAGCCTGTTACTGGAACTGGTGTTGTTGTGATTTCCCATGACATTGCATTTGCTTCTGGAGAATCGTTAACTGATTGATAAGTTTTCTCTGAAGGAGATGCTAAACATCCATAAATTAAATGGATTTTGTAGCCATATGAATCATTCTCAACATCATTACCAAGAATAGTTCTGTATGACAAACCAAAAGTCTTTCTTGGTTGTTGGCTAATTGATACGCCTGCTACTAATTCTGCAGAAACATCACACTCGCCGAACTCTTCAGGATATGTGTAAGCTTCAACTGTACCACCAAATTCTTCAGCTGATTGAAGACTTAAATACTTGATATTGTCCGCATAAATCGCGTTTGCTTCTGCTCCACTTGGAGACTCAGTAACTGAAATAAGACCATTCCAAGCTACTCCTGCTGGGTATGTCCCATTAGCTGCTATTGGAAATAACACGCCTCTATCGACACCCGTTTCATAAAATTTCTTACCTGTTTCGTCCCATACTAATCTAGACATATTGTTTCCTCCTTAGAAATATAGTTGATAAACGTCGTAGTTCTTGTTGTTTTTTGTATAATGCGCTACATGCTTGCATAGTGGAAGTTCTCCCATTTTGACAAGAATAGTGGACTCTGGTGAGGAATCCACTACAGTTACAGTGTACGCTATCCGGTTCCGGTATTTCCTGTTGTTTGCATAATTGGGCTTCTCCGCAGAGAATTCATACAAGACGCAAGGGAACACCATCTTACTATCGTCCGGCGGTTGATAGTACACTTTCTTAATTCTGGTATCTAAATTCTCCAGAAGAGTTTGAAGCTCAGACCTAGATCCCACTATAGACACCTCCTAAAGTAAGAATTAACCTAGGGCGAGATACTTCTACGTCAGTAATCTTCCACTTAACACCTCGCCATTCGACGTATGCTATAAATTGAAAGTTATTATTTGCGTAGGCATCTGCAACAATCTTAATAACATTGCTGAGTCTAACATTCTCATTTACCTGGTCGTCCCCTGCGGAACGTCTAGATACGTGTATAACATCTCCTGTATACTTTCTTACAGCAACTATCTGCTGCTCCCAAATACCAGGTGAGGTTTCAACTGAGTCTATAAAGCCTATATTACCAGAGTATTTCGCCATTGGTTATCCCTCTTAGTTAGCCGCTACGGTTTCGAACTCAAATACTTGAGCTGATTTAGCTCTGGTTAACGCTGCCGAACAACGTGTTTCCATTAAGTATTTGTATTGGTTGAAGTCAATATCAAAGTCATCAAATGAGTTGATCTCGCCACCTTTGTCCGCACCAACATTGTAATCTTTAAGATTAACTTTGATACCGATAAGTTTACGCTTCGAGTTGTCCTCTAACGTTCTTACTTTGTCAGCAAATTGTGGAACTTCAACAATCTTAGTAACATTGAGAGCTGCACATAACGAAGCATCACTTTCGTAAATTCTACGACCAGTTGTGTCTTCGATCCAAAGCATATTAGCATGAATTGATGGAGTTGTGTAGAATGTTGCTGCTCCACTTCCTCTGTAATCTTCATTGGATAAAGAAATCTCTTTAACCATCGCTTTGTAGTCAGTCATTGTTGCTAATTTGTGTTTAAGACAGAATAGATCATCCATGTCTGTTACGTCAATGATATCATCGCGGTCGAGCTTTTGTTTTACATAAACTGTTGTAGGCGTTGTTACACGCTTTGCAGCTTTCATGTAAACTTCTTTCTTTTCATTTGCTTTAATATATCCTCTTGCTCTTGCTGTAGCAATGTCAATATCTGCAAATAAAGACTTAATACGGCTAAATGGAGTACGACTAACTGCTGCAAATACGCCAGCAACCCAATCATCTTCACGTTTAAACCATTCCATTTTACCAACTTGAGCGGCGTCTGGGAATAATACATCAATATTCTCAATACCATACTCAGTTGCATGCGCTAGTATGGACTCTTTTAAAGATCCAAAAGTCTTCGCATCATTAATAATTGTTGCAATTTGTGAGTGAGACAAAGTCTTAGCTCCTGTTGCTCCAGTATCGCTACCTTCAAAAATGTTCTTTTTCATCGTGCTTCCTCCTTCGGAATCGTTATTATCGTTGGTGTCATTATCTGAATGTTCTGCTGAATCGCCTTCGCTACCTTTTTGTGTTAGCGCGGTACCCAACATAGCATACACAACTTCTTTTTGTACATCTGTAAGACTATCAAATACTTTTTGCATAGTCTCGCCTGCTTCTGAATGCTCAAGTTCTTTATCCTCGTGCTCTAATTCAGTATTGTCTGGTTTAACATCCCCAGATATAATAGCTTCTTCAGCCACTGGTGTTACTCCGCCATCGCTGTGCTCAATTACAAGATTATCTATGTACGCACCAGAGTTTGCTCCAGCAATTACAAGACTAACCTCTTTAATAAACCCATGAACAACGTCAGCACCTTTTTGAACAAGACCATTTGCATAAATTGAGAGTGCCGAAATATCGCCATGTTCAACGATCATCTTAGCTTTCTTTCCTTTTTCGGTCTCATTAAACATTCCATACACATAGACGCCGTCTTTTCTATTTTCTAGAATACCATGCCCGAGAATATTATCAGGATCATTGTGCAAATGCTGCCAAACAATAGGAACTTTAAGACCGTCATTATGTTTAAACGCATCTTCTTTTATCACTCTTCCGTCGGTGCATTTAATGTTGTTCTTTGTTGCGTATCCGCTAAAGTCATACTTTTTTTTCGACAATTGGTTGTTCCTCCTTCTTCTTAACTTCTACTTGTGGATCAGGTTGATTTAAATTCTTATTGCGTAGCTCATCCGCTCCAGTCTGTTTAGATGGACGACGACCAATAATAGCCCTAAGTTCATTACTAGACAATATCTCATTCCTGGACATCTTATCCGCAATGTCAGCAATCTGACTAACTGGAACAAGTTTGAAAGGATCATGGAAATATATGATATCTTGTCGCTGAGTTCTTGCAGTTTTCGTAAGAAACTTTTTACGAAACTCTAAAACTATAGCGTCTAGAATAGGCTCTACTGTTGTATTAAGATAATTCAACATTACCGCTTCCTCTGCAGTACCATCAAACACTGTCGGGGTTATACCTAACTGGCTATATAGCATACTCGTTAGAAACTCTATTTGTGCCATTAGATTGTTCTCTGCTGGGCGATTAAGTTGTGTTATCTTCTCACTACCATCGACGTATGCTACCCCATGTTTTGACTGAGTTAACTGAACTTCAATGTCTTTAATTCTTTCCTGAGCGCTAGCTTTTCGCGCTTCGGTTTTAATTACATATGGTAGTTGAATAAGAATATCCAATTTACCAGAACCACTTTGCTCATCTATGGCGTCCAAGATACTTAGTTTCCTAATAAGTCGTTTAAGAGTTGAGTTGTAATCATTCATTACTAAATAATGAGGATTCTCAATTATCGCTACGAACTTCTTAGGCACCCATATGTTTTGTTTTTGGCCAGTGGTCTCGTTATAGACATTGACCCTTATTCTGTCAGGCGCCCACTCAATAATACTGGCAACTCGCAGTGATGTGATTTCATAACTATCATCTCTGAAAGGGTCATAATTCGTTGTTGTAGGGACAATTGCTACACAACCCTCATCAATCATTGATAGTACAATATCTTGCATAAACGATCTGCGTGTTTGGTCGAGATTTGGAGAAGTGTTAAAAGTATCGTCGAGCGTACTAAATATACGACTCTCAAAGTTGTCCTCTTCGTCTCGCCTAATGTGGTAAATATAATTATTCGACACATCTATAGAAATCCTATTGTAAAGGGCTCCTATTATGGTCTTCTCTGATACAAATCGCATTGGGCGTTTGTCTGGTCGACTTGTGGAACTGCTTTTATAGACGCCCTCATTCTCTGTGGGGTCTTTATTGGTGAACACGTTCCATGCATGCGCCACTCTGTCTCTAAATTTCATGCCTACCTCCTATTCAAACAGGTCTTTGTGTAGCTTAAAGGCTATGTAACCATCCATCATAGCTGAGACACTGTCGATTTTGTCTTCGTATCGCATTTTCAGTAACTTCCTATTACCATTAGTGTCCTCTATAGTAACAGCGTTACCCATACAGAAACTCATGATACCTTCATCAAATATAAGTTTACGTTCTTCTGCTAAATTCTTAAGTTCACCAAGTGGAACAGATTCTGTTCTTGATCCTTGGATTACTTTTTCGGTACCATGCTCGCCATTTTCAGCTTTCCATCGTGTTACAAAGACGTCAGCGTTATATGGGTCATAGCCAAAGCATCGAACATCAAACTCGTGATGTGTAATGTACTTTTCTACTTCTTCATAGACTTCATCCATGTCAAGAGTTATACCTTCTAATACAATAAGGCTGCCCTCTGCTACAAATTCGTCATACTTAATTCTGGTCGCTCCTGGTAATTCCTGTAGAGTCTTATCTGTTATAAAGTTTATTGTTTTTATTCCGAAAGCTTCTCGTCTGAGAGGGAATAAGAACGTAAACGAACAGAAGTCATCTCCCTGCGACATGTCCGCGCCAAGAGCACAAGGCATTCCCCAAAACTGCCTTCTTCTATGTGGAAGTGTCTCTTCGTATGTGAAGAAATACGTGAATCCTTCCATTGGAAGACCAAATCTTTTTGCTAAAATATCGTTACGTGTTGATGGGGCTTTCTCAGCTCTTTCTACATCTCTTTGATAAACCTCATAGGTTACCGTGATACCTATGTTTGGTTGAGCTTTAGGCCACATGTCAGGGTCAGACACCTCAGATACGTCGTCTAACTTGTACCACCATATGGACGTGAATGGATCCACATAGTCGCCCTTTAGTATAGACATTAATTCCAATTTAATAGTGTCACCACTACCGTTTCGAACTGTTCCTTCTGAACTAACCGCTAATATGAAATAGTCGTCTAGCTTAGAGGCTCCCTGTTCAATGGCTCCAACAACGTCTTCTTTAATATCGCATGACAACCACTCATCTACCGTGGAAACCATTACTCTAAGTAGTTTGTCTATTCTCATTGGACGCACTTCAAGTAATGAACCTGTTATGAAATTCTCGATACCCTTCTTCGTAGCTGTAAGTTTAACACGCTTCGCTCTGCTTCCGGTAGTATTTTGCAGACTTCCTTCGGTTAAGAACTTAAATAATGGGCCTCGAGATCTTGTGATGGCTGTGCGTAAAGGTGACATAACCTCTTCCGCCTGTTTCATCGTTGGTGCTGTGGTAATTTGGTGTGTTGTTGCTCTATTAATTACTAGAAAATAACTTTGTATAAGTGATGCATATATTGATTTTGCTGCTCCACGACCAACTATCAACCATTGTTTGTTTATCAGTCGCTTTTTAATTACGCGTGTTTCGTAGTGGCCACCTTTGGCATGAACATTTGGTACATAGACACTTCTCTCAACGAAATAGAACCATCCAAATACTTGCTCGCTCCAAACTTTAAATGTGTCCAGCAAATGTAGGTCAGAACCGTCAGTAAGTGTAAGTTCTTCTTCACAAAACTTAATAAAACCTTCCACCGCTTCGTCATCGTAGTAAATTGCCTTGTTATAGATCAGGTCATCGATTCTATTCATCTCCATCGATACTTCTCTATTGACTGGTATTATACCTCGAATAACGTTCTCACGAAATTCACCATAATATCTTGGGGTAGCGGTGTTTGATAAAGCCATGTGATCAGCCCTTTCTATTTGTCCTTCTTAGGAGGTTTTACAACAGGTAGATTAAGTTTCTTAGCCATTGCATTACCCAAAGGACTGGAATATAAGGTGTATGCTGTGTTAGCTACTTTGGCATAAGATAAGAAGGCATCTGCATATTCCGCTCCAATAGAGATGTCTGCTTTCTTAAGGGACCTAATCTCCCTTTCTAATTTTAATTTACTAACTGCTTCTTGTAGTTCTTCTTTCGTGAACTCGTTACGATACTTGTATAGGGCTTTTGGGGATCTTTTGATAGCATCTCTTCTCGCCATAATCTTTAGTTCTCTTTCTGCCGAAGACATTCCTGAAGTTTTTCGGTCTTTTCTTACACCCCATTGCATTCCTCTAACACCGAAATGTTTTAGAATATCGTCGGGTTGCATGACCAGTAGTTTGTCTTCTTTTACTAAATTTTGCACAAGCGCAATGGCTTCTGCATTGAGTGTAGGATTCATACGGTACCTCCTAAAAGTTTCTCTTTCTTGGTCATGAGTCGCCACTCGCACTCTGCAGCGGTTTGTGTATAAAGATCAACTAAATATGCAGGTTGTGGTGGATCAAATATTAACTTTACTTTGATGTAAATATACTGCCTTGCGTTATTGATTACTGATGGTTCTGTTGCGTAATCTTCCCATACCGTATTCTCATCAACCATAAACTCTTCATCGCCAATACCCATTTGACCTAGTGCTAGGAATTGCATGTTTATGTCCATAAGAATTTCAGCGTCGAAATCTGTATCGGCTTCATCAACACCGACTAACTTTTTTATTGAATTTAAAATATTTTCCATGCTACCTCCTTCTAGCCCAAAGGGTTGTATCTCCACTTGACCTAGGTTTGTGCTCTTTCTGAAGCAATCGCTCGCTTCCAAAATGTATGGCTTTGTGGGTTAGTACATGCGAGGTTATAAGGTTAGCTAAGTCATATAAACCATCCCTGTCCTTCTCACTAAGCTTAACTTCATAGAAAAATAAATTTATTCTA
>CAZEEN010000117.1:8918-9991 GCA_964511115.1 uncultured Paludibacter sp.
TGTGATGAACCGTTGGTCTACTAATTATAAGCCTACCTTCAATTCCTAGATCACAGCAGTCATCTCTCATTATTACTTTCTTTCGTGTTCGTTGCCATTTTTGACTAGTGTATAGAAACTGGTTCATGTACCTCTCTGAGCCAAAAGTGGCACCGCCGACTTGCCCTGTTAATTTTAAATATGCAAACCGTTCTTCAAACGTTTCTAATCGCATAAGTTCAAGATAAGACTTAGTCATCTTTTGTACCGCTATAGGACTTAAATGCTTCCATAGCTTTTGTATACATCTCTTCAATTTTACCAGCAGATTCTAGACTCTCAGTTTTAGCTCTTATCAATTTCTTCTGTTCCTCTAGTATCTCCTGCTCTAACCGTTCTTTTGTTGTTGAGCGTTTCAGAAAGTGAGCCATTACTTGTGATGATGCTGTGCCTTCACTAAGTTGCTTCTTCGCTAAATCTAAAGTCAAATTGATCAACTCGTCTTCCTGCTCTTCGTTCGATAGAGGCCGCGTAGACCGCTTTCTTTTGTTCGTCTCTTGCATGTAACTCTTCCTTTCTTTTAGTCACATTCAACGCATAGTCTGTAATAGTTCCTTCGCTGTATAGAAAATGCGCAGTCTTCCATTTCATGTTATAAAGCATTAAAACTAAATATGGATCTTGTGGATACTTGTCGGTTACTAAATGGGTCCATGAAGTCTGAAATCCCAAGCCTGTCTGCTCGTTCAGCGTTCCACTTTGTACTTAGTTGCATTAGTCCAACGCATGAACCATCATAGTTTACCGCATCCTTATCCCCTCTCGATTCAAACCAAATAATACTATGGACTAAATAAGGATCAACGTTTCCATAAGCGTTACAAGAATCAATTATGAACTGATTTAAGTATTCCTCATCAGTTTTGAAGGGGCGGCGGGAAACCTTTTGTAATGTGTCCATAGTTGTTAAATTGTTATACTCAACTTCATATGACTTTGTGTCTTCCATAGTTGTGAACACCTCTAGTTTTGGTCGGGATAGTGTTACTTCCTTTGCGGTTTCTTCAATACATCTTAAACTTGCTAATCCGAAA
>CAZEEN010000117.1:10001-10222 GCA_964511115.1 uncultured Paludibacter sp.
ATTATAGCGCCTATCAATAGATTAATGTCTCTGTCTAGCTCATCCATACGTTTACTCCTTTTAGTTGGTTTCTGGAATGCTTGGGGGTACCTGCCAGGGAAAAATATATACCGTTTTACCGGCTCTTGAAAGGAGAACAGGGGGCGGCCCTGAAAATATTAAAAAACCTGACAGATACTCTAAAACATTCCAGAAAAATCACCCCCGGGGGAAAATATAGG
>CAZEEN010000118.1:0-10162 GCA_964511115.1 uncultured Paludibacter sp.
TGCACTCCTTTTGTCGATTTGACAGGTGCTTTTACCTCAATAAAATCTTTTTGATTGTTGTCGGCAGGTATTTCAATTGTTCCCAAATAACCTTTAGCAGACCACGGAGCATCGGTCATAATTCTAATTTTAACAGCACTTTTCCCTGGAAAAACGCGTACAGTTATTGAATCAGCGCCATTTCCAAAATCAATGTATTTGTAGGCGGCTCTGTCACCCGATTTGATATCGGTTAAACCTTCATTGTTTTCATTCAATAATTTAATATTGACGCTTCCATTCAGCAGGCAGGCGCGTTCGGCTTCAATCTTGGTGTTGGCAAGGAGCGGCTCTGCAGCACCCTGACTGGTCATTTCCACTTCGGGAATACTTCCATTTTTATTGAAATAAATTTTCTCAACACAGGCTTTTCGCATGGTATTGCTGTTGTGTGTGGCTCTGTGATAAAAAACATACCACTGTTTTTTAAATTCGACCAACGAACCATGATTATTCCAATTGCCCGGGTCGCAGCCATCGTTATTTATAATGATGCCTCCGTATTTAAAAGGTCCCCAAGGCGATTTTGAAGTGGCATAACTGATGCATGTTGGCATATCTTTCACACTCAAACCAGCATAAACAAAGTAATAAATACCTTTTCGTTTCACCATGTATCCACCTTCGTGAAAACGATGTTCTTTTTCGGTCACAATATTATCACGAATAGTGGTGGAATCAATCTCTACCATATTGGGTTTTAGTTTAGCCATTTTAGCCGTAAATTGCCCCCAAATATAATAAGCTTGTCCATCGTCGTCGATAAAAACGCAAGGGTCAATTTCGTTTATTCTATTGGTATTTATAACTTTAGCATCTACAAAAGGTCCTATTGGCGACTGCGAAACTGCAACACCTTCGGTCGATTTCCGATTGGCCAAACAGTAATACAAAAAATATTTCCCATTGGCATATTGTACATCGGGAGCATATAAAAAATCGTCGCTGTAAGAAACGGCATCCGCTGTACCTGCCGAAGCAAAGGAGTTTTTAGTTAGCGTCCAGTTTTTCATGTCTGCTGTCGAAAGCACATGGTATGTTTTTGAACAATAGTAAGTCGGACTTTCGTCTAGCGAACCATACACATACAATTTTCCGTCCTTCCAAACATGAGCTGATGGGTCGGCAATGTAAATTCCGGGTGGAGAAATCGGGTTTTGACCTTCTGCTTTAGAAACAAAAAATAATAAAACCAAAAAACTCCACAAAACCATTATTTGTTTGGTACGATAACTTCCCATTTTTCTTTTCCTGTTTTAATTCGTTTTTGGTAAATTGGTGTCTTTGGTTGGAATTCAATGTCTATAAATTCAACTTTATTGTTTGGTGTAATGTGAAGTAATAAAGACTGATAAGGTTTAAACAGCAATTGAATGGGTTGGGTTTTATTGTTGTAATTTAGTTGAATATTGATTATTTCTGTTTTTTCGTTCAACGATTGACCAAATTCCATAGGGAAAGTGAGTTGCTGTGAACGTGGATTGGCACAGAAAACGTACAAACCTTCAGACGATTCCCTGCACCAAAAATCGAATTTTTCGCTACCGTTAATGATTGCAGGTGTGGTTTGCGTAGCCGACCATTCGGATTTTACATTTTTCAGCAGGAGCAGTTTTGTTACAAGTTGCTGGTATTCACCAACCGTTTTATTTAATCCGGGTTCGCTTGGAACTTGCTTCAAGCAAACTGGTAAACCTTGTTTAGCTAATTCTAACACTCGTATTAAGGCGCTTTTGTCTAAATATTTTACATCGATATAAAGCGAGGCAAACGATAAATCGCCCACTTGCAAACGACCGTTTTTGAATGTTGCCTGTTGCAAAAATTTATTATTGATCCACATTGGTCTCCAACTCTTTAGCTCTTCGGGCAGGTAAGTGTAACGATGTTCGGACTCGCTCGATGCCCAAATAAACTGTTTTTCGATAGGTAATTCTCCGGCAATCCAAGCATCTTCGGTTGGCAAATATACAGCCACTTCGGAGAAAGTGCGTCCTTTTTTCATATAGCCCGATACTTTTTCCATATACCGATTAAAAGCAGGAATTTCGGCAGCCAACGAACCGCTTTTGCCTACATGCACCGATGCGTAAAACTTTACTGTATCTTGTCCAGCCGGATTAAAGGGCTTTCCATGCCACATAATCTGGTTCACGCCGTTGGCAAAAACAGCATCGGCAAGTAATTTTAAATCGGCAGTTTGTTCGTGTAAATGGTGATCGGCAGGCCAACCGTAAATGCAAGTAAAGGTTTCGGCCGAAACTACTTTTTTGCCCGATAATGCAGCAGCCGAAGCCACAATATTCGAATAGCTTGGCTCGTAAAGCAATGCTTCACTTTCGGGAATATCTATGGTGGCATAAGCGGATAAAATATCAACCGGCGCACCAGCACATTGCGCCCGAGAATAAGCTCCAAGTTGATGACTTTTATCGGTAAATGGTTTGTAAAATGAGTCAATTACATAGCTCGAAATCAGTTTCATATAATCGTAACGCACACTTTTGTAGGGTTCATTTTTCGAATATAAACTATCGATATACGGTTTTATCGCATAACCGTAGCGTTTTATGAATTCCTTTTCAAATCCATTGGTAGTTAAATAATTATTTTCCACTTCCCACGAGTCGCAAAAAAGTCCGGACATTGACCCTTTTAATGCAGGTTTCAATGCATTTCCGGTGCGCGTGGCATAATTTTCGAACGCCACTTTGCTCAGGTGATCAATCACATAGCCTTTTTGAGGAAATTCCCACGAAGCTCTTACTTTTTTTCGCCAAAGTGTGTCGTTTAAGTATTTAGTTCCTTCGCTCCAAGGCACTTTTGTATCGCCAAAAGGCCATAGCGACCCAAAAGTAAAATCAGTGCCAAGTTGCAAACTATCGGCACATTGTTTAGAATATTCAACCATTTCTGTCCATTCAACACTTAACCATTCCTGCCGAGGCGTGTAATTCACGGTATCTTTTTTCATGCGGTTTAGCGGATACACCCATGCTATTTCTACGCCGCCAAAACCATTATTTTTGAGCCAAGTAAGATTGTCTTTTATATCCGGCTTTGTAATGGTAGATGCAAACCACCACCACCGCGTCCAGGGTTTTGAATCCTGAAAAATGATTGATTTCTGAATGCTTGGAGCTGTTTTGATTGCAAAGGTATTTGGACTTATAAAAAATACGCTTGCAAAAAGATAAAGAAATAGTGCTGAATTTCTCATTTTCACCAATTATCTGTTCTGAACGATGGCACAGGTAAACCTGCGGTGTTGTATAAATAACCTTCCGTTTTTGGGTAATTACTAAAAGCATAACGCACAGCTAAAGGCACTTTTACCATGGGTGACCATACATATAGTTGCATTTTCTCTATATTCATTTCGGCTGGATAAAACACTTTGTCGGCTCCGGCTATTTCCAAACATGTTACTTTTTTGCCCCACGTGCTTAAACCCAACGCCACATTGTTGAACGAAATAATGGCGAGGCTGTCTTTCACTTCCATAGCTTTGAAAGTGGGTGTTTTATAAGGTAATCCTTCAAAATGATAGGTTTCGGACAATGCCCACATCGATAAACGCTTTGCTATGGTTGTTTTTTCGGCTGGGTGAATCCATATTTCGTCGCCCAAATCGATGGTAGAAACCATGCCGGAATTCGGAATAAGTTTGTTTGCTTTTAACTGCGCTTCGCGTTGCAAAGCAGAATTGAGAGCACCTTTGTAAGGGTATGGATAGGGTGCAATTTCTACAAAATAAAAAGGAAACTCGCCTACATTAAAGTTTTTACGCCATTGTGCAACCATGGCTTGCATGAGCTCGGCATATTCGTAATAATTAATAATATTCGATTCGCCTTGATACCACAAAGCACCTTTGATAACAAAATTTTGGATGGGCGCTATCATGCCATTATACAATGCGGATGCTCTGTACTGTGGCTCAATTCCGTTGTAAGTGGTTTGTGCCAGTGCGTTAGGGAAATTTGCCAGCGTTTGTGTATCTATCCATGGTTCGATGCGAGAGCCACCCCATGCTGAACAAATTACACCCACCGGAATGTTCAGTTTTTGTTGCAATTGCTTAGCAAATAAATAACCCACAGCACTAAATTTAGAAACAGTTATGGCGCTTGCCACCGACCAATGACCTACGCAAGTGTCCTGTGGACTTTGTGTTGATGCATGTTCCACTTTAAAAAAACGAATCTGTTTATTTTCGGCATCCAACAAAATATCACTAGAATTATTGATGGGTTGGTCTTCAATTCCTTCAACCGGCATTTCCATGTTCGATTGTCCGGAACATAGCCACACTTCACCTAATAAAATGTTCTTTAATTGAATTTTTTCTTTATTGGAGATAACAGAAATGTTGTATGGACCACCAGCATTGGTTGTTTTGACTTTTGCTATCCAATTTCCTTTATCGTCGGCGGTAGTTTTAGTCGAAATTTTATTCCAACTTGCGGTAACGGTTACATTTTGATGGGGAGATGCTTTTCCCCAGATATTTACTTCGGTATTGCGTTGCAACACCATATCATCACCAAGTACTGAAGCAATTTTAAGTTGGGCTTGCAGTGCAAAAGAAAGAAAAATGAAAACGGAGAAAAGAATAGTTTTGATGTTCATAACATTTGTAGATTTGGAGGAATTGTAGCTTAGGTATTTTTGTAATATATTCAACTTTCGCATATCAAAATTTTTGAGTATTTTGTGCTACTTTGCGATATTTGTGTAATAGTAAAATGAGCTATAACACTAAGTTTCACAAAGTTTTTCACAAAGTTTCACGAAGTTATAAATTGAAGAGGGATAGAAAATCAGAACAATCAGATTTACTATCCCTCTTTGAAGAAATTAGACATCAACAATTGTCATATTGACAATGAGATGATTAGTTTTTGATAATAGATTTTACTACTTTACCATTCTGTCCTTCAACAGAAATAAAGTAATTACCGGCACTTTCATTGGTCAAATCTAATTTTTGACTGCTTGAGCTAATAATACCACTCTTAACGCTTTGTCCCAAAATATTAGTTACGTTGAATTTACGACCAATAGCATCACTTGCAATAGTGAAATCACCTTTGCTTGGACTTGGATAAACGCTTACATTGGTGTTTTTTGATTGATTAAGACCGGTAGTAGCTGGCCAGAAAAATTTATTAGTAGTGCCATTTTGAGTCACTTCCACTTTTCGTAAGATAAAACCAGCTGCATCAGGAATAAATCCTACAAACGAATTAGCAAGTACTGCTACATCTGCCTGGTAAGTAGTAGGTAAAACATAACCACCAACTGTAACAGTTACTAATCCGGTAGCATTAACATCTACTTCTACAGGGGTAACTGCTGGTAGGCCACCAGGAAACAATGCTTGATATGTAGGGACATTTGAGGACAATTGTGTAGGCGCTGGAGAAGCATAAGTAAAATTTTTCAATATTGTAGTTTCCCAAATACTAAAATTAATACTAATCCCTTTACTACCCCATATTGCATCATAACCTAAAATAAGCATAAAGTTTGGCCAAGAAGGAATTGTTGCTTCAAACTTTAAATTCAGACCAGTCCATGGTGCTTTTATTACACTACCGTCACCAAACATTGTTGCTACAGCAGACCCTGCTGCATAGGCATCATTGAACACTAATTCGTTGTTTAAGTTAGTACTCCAATTAACATTTACACCTTGAGGCCAAAACCAATTAATGTCGGCAGCAGAAATTGATGTAACACTTAGTGCCATCATACATAAAGAGAAAATAATTTTTTTCATAATGAGTAATTTTTTTGCATGAATAATAATTTTAATTTATAATAATTGATTTGTTTAATACGAGATTTTACTGTTTTATAATTGATGTGACCTCCTTTCTTGATTTTCCATCAATTGTCAATAGATAGATTCCTGATTGCTCATTTGATAAATCTATTGTTTGTTTTGTATTTAAAATTTTTCCTGATTTTAATTCTTGTCCAAGCATATTGGTAATTTTATATTTGCTTCCTACTGCTTGGTTCGAAACCGTAAAATTACCCTTTGTTGGATTTGGATAAACTAACACATTGTTTTTTTGCGTATTCTTTAAACCGGATGCAACTGTAAAAAATGTTTTTGTTCCTCCTGCTACTGTTGCTGTTGAACCTCCAAGTGCTATAACTGTTCCAGCACTTTTTACTGCTATTAAATTTTTTAATTTAAAGCCACTAAAGGACGTACAAAACAAAGCTGGACTACCCGGAGGAGCTGTTGCAGTCATTACGAAAAGTCCTAATGTTCCTGAGTAAGTTGTTGGACATATGTAGTTATTAATGGTGACTGTAATTGTACCATCAGTAGCAACCTCAATTTTAAAAGAGTTATATGCGTCTTGATTTACTTGTCCAGAGTAATTAGCATCCGACAAAACAATAGCAGCTCCAAAATTAGTACTAACTTGAACAGTACTTTTGCTTACTTGAACCATAACACCCTTACCTCCAGCATAATTTACTTTAGCTCTGAATAAAACACTTGTCCAATCAGTTGCAACACTTGAAATGTATGCATCGAAAGTTAAAGTAAGCCCAGCATAACAGTTCCAGTTTGGTGTTTCAGTACCATTTGTAGTTAAACCATCAAAAGTGGTTGCAATTACAGCAGGTGCAGCAGCAGTAGCCCCAGTTCCATCAAAACACAACTCGTTGTTAGCACTAACTGTCCATGTTACAGGTGTAGCTTCTGGCACCCACGGTGTACCTGCACCAATCACATCGTTGGCTATTGCATTGATTGAGAATGTGAGTGTGAGAATAAATAGTAGAATTTTTTGCATAATTACGAATTATTTTGGAAATAAAAAAGTAGAGGCTGTATCAAAAGTAGAATTTATTCTTTTTTTCTTTGTGAATCCTTTGTGAATCCTTTGTGAAACTCTGTGTAACAGTTATTTAAAATTATCACACAAAAGACTCAAAGTAGACACTAAGAACCTCAAAGTGCTTTTGATACAGCCTCTTTTAATTTAATTTTTTACAATCTGACGTACCGATTTGCCATTTTTGCCTTCAACAGATAGCAAATATGTTCCGGCTTGTGCTGCAGATAAATCCAACACCTGTTTATTGCCTGATATAATTCCGCTTTTAATTTGTTGACCTAAAAGGTTTGTTACTTCATATTTTTGACCAACAGCTTCGCTGGTAATGGTGAAATTTCCCTTGCTTGGAACAGGATACACATCGAAATTAGCTTGTTTATTGGTTTTTACCGCTGCATCAGGGTTGCTAAAATAGCTATTGGTAACACTGCCTTTTTTTACCACTAAGTTTTTCATTTTCCAACCGGCAATGTTATTTGCAAAAACTACTGTAAATTCTGATAAAGCAGTTGGTTTTAAAATTTCAGTACCTGCTTCAAAAGGGACTGTACATAAATATCCATTTATGGTAGAAGTAATTTTACCATTGGCATCAATATCAATAATAAAATGATTGTATGTATCCCATTTCACAGCTGCCTGATATTCAGTTGGAGGATTGGGCACCATCCATTTTACATTACCATAATCATAATTTTTGGCTGCTTGACATAACCATTGATTGTAGTCGAGGTTAACACCAATACCTTCTGTAGCACTCCATTTTCCATTCCATGCTATTACTAATGACGTGTTTGTTGGTTGATTGAAGATGTAGGCATCAAATTCCATGTTTAAACCTGTAAAATCGTTAAATCCATTTCCATCGGAAACCAATCCTTCGAAAGTGGTGGCAATAGCTCCGGTTGGGGCAGCTTCACTTTTGCCGGCAAAAACCAATTCGAATTGTTCGTTAACTGACCATTTAGCTTCGTCGCCAAATTGTGGGAAGAAAGCTTCCATTTGCGCATTGGCTGTCATAATGAATGACAAAGCCAAAAGAGAAAGAGTAATTTTTTTCATGATAATAATTTTTAAAAAGTGAATAAATTGATTAGATAAATGTAAATTAATTGTTTTTTAAAAGGTGAATAAACTGTTTTTTATCGGGTAATGGGTATATTTGTTTCTTTGAAATTAGTTTGTTAATGTTGCCTGATGCTTTTATTCCGGCTGGTGCTCCACTAAGCGTAACTCCATTTTGCTGAGGTGTAACTGTTGCGCTCCACGTAGCCCAGTTAGTATTGCCCAATAAATCGGCAGGTATAGCACCTGTTAACTTGTTTTGTTGCAAAGTGAGTTTTTGCAATGCTGTTATACTGCCTATTCCTGTTGGGATGGAACCTGTTAACTGATTGTAATCCAGTGCTAATGCTTCCAATTTACTGTAAGTAGCAATGTAAGTAGGAATTGAACCTGTCAAAACATTTCCGTATAAATAAAAGTATTTCAACTTCGTAAGCGAGCTCCAATCGGCTGGTATTTCACCGGTTAAGTCGTTAAGACCCAAATCGAGAATCATAAGTTTTGTCATATCTTTTATGGAAACTGGTAAGGTTCCTGATAACTTATTTTGACCCAAACTCAAATATGCCAATGAATTTGGCAAGGCTGGAACATTGCCTGTGAGCATATTATTTTTCAAGTCCAAAACTATTAGTTTGGTCAATGTAGTTAAATTTGGAATTGAACCACTTAAATTTAGTCCCGACAAGTCAAGGTAAAGCAATTCGGTCAGGTTTTTTATGGAATCGGTAATAGCTCCTGTAGCATAATTGAGCGAATGAATATCCAGTTCGGTAACACGACGGTAGCCATCCACTTGTTCCACTTTTACACCCGCCCATGTATTAAAAGGTTTTGTAATATCCCATTTTGTAGTGCCTGTGTTTAGTTTCACCAAAGCCAAACTATCTCGCTGCGAAGGCGTTAGCACAATGGGAATATAAACTCCGGCAGCTTGTGTGATTGAAATTATTGACGTTTTTTTTGTGGTGGCAACCGTAATTTTTGCTTTACGAATTATGGTTCTGTAATTTTCAGATACGCTAATTTGAAAAGATTTATTAGCTACATTTGGTGTAACGGTACACCATGTAGAATCGGATGTAACTGTAAAATCGGTTGCAGTTGTAGTTACACTTACTTCGTAGGTATTCTTTAGTGCTGAAGCCGAGATGGAGGCAACTGATACCGTAAGAATTTCTTCGGGCTCCGTAGGTTTACAGCTATTGAGACTTAAACCGATAAGTGTAAGAAGTAGAAAATAATATTGATTGTTGAAGTTCATACAGTTGATTTGGTAAACGAGCTAATTCTTAAAAATTGTTTTTGTAAAACTATTTTTTGAGCCTTTCATTTTCAAAAAATACATTCCATTCAGTTGATGAGTCATATCTAAAATAAACTCATTTCCAGTATGTTGACTTTGTTCTACTAATTTTCCTGAAATATTATAAAGCGTTACATCATACACATCTTCATCGGCACTAACTATTTCATTTGTATTGTGTAGCGTTTTCGAGAACGACACCTTTACATTTGATTTTACAGGATTTGGAGCAAGATTCGCTGAAACATGGCTTCGCGTGTTAGCTTCCAATTTCTCGGGTACTGTTTTTAATGTTACTTTTGCTGATGTAGTTGCCGATTCGCCCATCACATTTTTCACTTTAAAATAAATGGTTTTTAATCCATCGGCTGGCGATAAATTGAAGTTGACACCCGATTTATACACCTCCCAATTCGCACCCGAAAAGTTAGCGCTTTCACTTATCATAAAACTCGAGGCTGCACCTTTACTTATATCGCTATTTAAAATAATGGCAGGTTTGTCGGTGAAAGCAATTCCATCGTTAACCGAAAGTGCTGATACAACCGGAATAGCAACTTTACTTGCTGTGGCATTATAAGTATAGGTTTCGCCCAAAAAACTTACTGTAATGGGTTGAGCGGTATCATCCAAATAATATATGTCGTTGTCGGTAGCCGTTACATAAGTACGGTTGGTATTATACAAACTAATTGCCAAGTCATTTTTGTTGGCTCTGCGCAAAAACAAAATATTATTTCGAACAATGATATCGGTGTGTCCATCGATAGGGTTTGAAAAATCTAATTCGTAAAGTGATGGACTACTCTTTATGTTTTTTGCGAAAAGATTATTTTGAATTTTAATATGTGTACATCCACCATACGTCCCACCGTTCATCATG
>CAZEEN010000119.1:0-2227 GCA_964511115.1 uncultured Paludibacter sp.
AGGGGTTAGGGGCTTAAATTTGAACAAATATGACATCACGAAATATCTATTTACTCACATTCTCTTTATTATTTTCCATTTCTGCTTTTGCAGCCGAACTTCCTATCGATAAAGATATGCCTGCCATTTCGATAAATGATGAGTCGCAGTTGGGCATTTTAAATTCCCGTATGGGAAGCCGCTTTTCGCTTAATTTTTTCAGTGGAAAACGCGGCATTCACACGGGTGCTTTGGGTTTCGATTCGGATGAATTTTCGGAGCTTTTAGTTGGTGTGGAGCAGGATGGAAAGATGGAGACTTTTCGTTTAGCAAATCCACTTATCCAATCATCGTATCTGCAAAACCAAACCATGCAACTTGCCATGACGGGCATGCAACTTAAAGGAACATCTTCAAAAGGTTTGGAAGTGTCGGTAACGGTAGTTTCGCCTTTTACACCCGCCAAAACCCTTGACGAAACAGAGGCGATAAAATTGCAGGTTTCACCGTTTTTTTATCTATTGGTACAATTGAAAAACAACAGCGAAACGGCTATAAAAGGTAAATTGTTAGTAGGACTGAAAAAACTTCCTTATAATGCAACGATGGAATATGCCGTATGGGGATATGGTTATGGACGCATTGCCAACGAAATTTATTACAAAGACCAAACAGCAGGAAATGCGCTTATTGCCCTGGAAAGTTTAAACGTAAAAACATGGGGTTTTCAAAAAGAAGCTTTCAATGGTTTGAGTTACGACTTGAACATTGCGCCAAAAGCAGTTGAAAATGTAAATTACAGTTATTCTACTTATTATGACGGTAGGGTGCAGCGTGATAATCGCATTAACAGCGATTTAAAATATTATTATACCTCGATTTTTAAAAATATTGACGAAGTTAAAGCTTTTGCAAAAAGCAATTTTGATAAAAATTTAGCTGCTTCGGCGCAATTTGAAAATCTGTTGCTCCGCTCCAAACTTTCGGGCATGGACAAATGGATGATGGCGCTTACTTTTCATGCCGATTTGGCGAATACTTTTTTGTTGGTCGACGAAAAACAGCGTCCGTATTTTTATTTGTTAGAAGGGCGTTTTAAACACCAAAGTACAGTAGATGTGGCACACGAAACGGAATTAGTAGCGCTTTTTAACCCTTGGCGGTTGAAAATGCAATTGCAACAATGGACAAATTATGTTTCATTCGAACGTGTGAAGCGTGAGCCTGAACGTGGCCGGAAGGCTTTTTACCAGGGTTATAGCGCGGCTGAATATGGCCCGTACCTGATGCACGACGTGGGCGATTATCCCTACATTAGCGAAACGTCCGATTACGATTTTGGACCGTACATGGCTGCCGAAGAAAATACCAATTATGCTTTGTTGCTGTATTGGTACTGGAAAATTTCGGGCGATGATGAGTTTGTAAAACAAAAACTCGGATTTGTAGAAATGCTGTTACATTCGCTCGTAAACAGAGATATTGATGGTAATGGAATAGTTGACCATGCACAAGGTTGGACTACTTTCGACTCGAGTAAATCGCTGCGTGTATATACCGAAAACACCTACGTGGGCGTAAAGCAAATTACAGCTTATACCATGGCTGCCGAAATGTTTCGTTCATTAATTACTACTGGCGACCACGAGATTGGCGAATTGGTAAAAATGAGCGATGGCGAAGGTCAGGGCTTTAAAAACCTGCTCGAAGTGCCCAACGAAGCCTTGCGCTTGCGACAAGCAACTTTTTACGAAAGTGAAGCAAAAAAAATACTAGCTACACTCAAAAAAGCGCAAAAGCAATACGGCTATATTCCTGTTTCATTGGATAAAAAATACGCTGATGGCAATCAAATGTCCGTTGTTTTGGGTGACGCATTGATGTATCCGGGATTTACAGATATGAAATCGCCTATTATTACCGAAACAGCGAAATTGTTGAAAGCAACTTACGAAAAAGCGTATCCTCTTTCCACAAAATCGTATGGCATTACGCTCACATCGGGTGAAACACCCACTTGGTACAGCAAAATTATGGTGTCGGACATAGTGGCGCAGCGATGGTTTGGGTCGAAAAACAATTCTGTACGCTTTGTATATCAGCACAATGTAAACTCGCCGTTTACCTACGACGATGGACAAATAAACGAAACCCAATCGTGGATTGGCTATTTTTATCCGCGTGGCGTGGTAACGTTGGGGTATTTTATGAATGAACTAAAATTCACAATAAAGGGAAAAGAGGAGTT
>CAZEEN010000119.1:2327-9981 GCA_964511115.1 uncultured Paludibacter sp.
TCCCAATCCTACGGCGACCGTGGTTGGGTGTTGGATTCCACACTGCTCGATACTCGGTTTCCGGCAATGGCTGAATGGGCAAAAGCGGGTGTGGAAGGTGGAATTCCCGACTCGTTGGAAACGAAAATTGCGTTGAAAATTACGCCCAAAGCCAACTTGCAGAATGCCATTGATAAAGTGGCTTTGAAAGGTGGTGTGTTACTGCTTCAATCGGGCGAATATGTTATTAATGAACCTGTTCTCTTACGCTCGGGTGTTATTTTAAGAGGCGTTTCAACCGAGTCGGTGATTTTGAGCATTAAAATGCATGGCTTTTTTTGGCGAACAAAAAACGAATCTCGTAAAGGCGCCATTTTATTGCATGGCATTCAGCATGCAGGTATCGAAAATTTAACTGTGAAATATGCAGCAGCCACTTTCGAACCCAACGACCGTGATTCTCATACTGCTGCATGGACAATAGACGTTTTTCACAAACGGGAACAACGCGACACCACGCTTTTTGTAGAAAGTATTTGGATACATCAGGCACGCAACTGCTGGGTGCAGAATTGCAATATCCTCTGGAGTGGCAGTGACCCTATTCGCATTACATTGTCCGACCACATTACTTGTCGGCGTAATTTTATCGACCGCTGTTACAATAAAAACGATGGTGGTATGGGTTATTACAATATCTCCAATTCGCGTTATGTGCTTATTTGCAACGAAAAAATAAGAAGAATCCGACATGTATGTATTCAAAATTTTAGCAAATACATAGTGTTTATTGACAATGAATTGGAAGTAGACATTAATTTTCACGATGGCGACAGTGGGTTTAATTTAATACAAGGCAATCGGGTGAAAATTCCCACATGGCATAGCTGGTCGCCTGTTGCCAATGGAGTTCCAAATCAGCATCTGCCTCCCGGAAAAGGCAATATTATGTTTAAAAATTATTTCCAAAGCAAGACAGGCGAGGTGGTTTATTCGAAGCCAAACACCTGTTATCAAATCAATTATCAATGGAAAGAAGAGAAAGCAGATGTATATCTCGAAAATCTAACATTAAAAACCTTATATCCTGTAAAACGAATTAATTAGAGGCGTAGCCCTGACATCTTAAATATAATAATATGAATAATTCAATTTCAAAAGCATTACCCGTACTTTTTGGCTTTTTTATCATGGGTTTCTGCGATGTGGTGGGGATTACCTCGTCGCACGTTAAAGCCGATTTTGGTCTGAGCGACACCATGTCTAACATGATTCCAGTGGCTCTCTTTTCAATGTTTTTGTTTTTCTCAGTGCCCACGGGCATATTGATGAACAAGATAGGGCGAAAAAACACAGTGTTGTTAAGCAATGTCATTACCATTGTGGCCATGCTTATTCCGCTTATTGCTTACACTTTTTCGATGACATTAATTGCTTTTGCACTGTTGGGAATTGCCAACACTATTTTGCAAGTATCAATCAACCCGCTACTTACCAATGTGGTGCAAGGCGATAAATTGACTTCGAGCCTTACAGCCGGACAATTTGTAAAAGCCATTTCGTCGTTTGCAGGTCCGTTTATTGCTGTTTTTGCAGCCTCCACCTTGGGCAATTGGCAATATATGTTTCCAATCTATGCAGCATTATCCGTAATCTCCACCGTTTGGTTAATGCTTACACCCATAGAAGAAAATCAGCCCAAATCAGATGTGAGTTCGTTCAGTAGCGTGTTTGCTATACTGAAGGACAAAACTATTTTGCTGTTGTTTTTAGGAATTGTTTTCGTGGTGGGTGTGGATGTCGGTATCAATACTGCAGCCCCTAAATTATTGATGGAGCGAAGCGGACTGAGCATGCTCGATGCGGGCTATGGCACCAGTATGTATTTTGCATTTCGTACGGCAGGTGCATTTTTAGGAGCTATTTTGTTGATGAAATTTTCGTCGATTAAGTTTTTTAAAATCAGCATTCTGATTGCTCTAGTAGCTTTGTTAGCACTGCTGTTTGCTGATAATCAATACTTTTTGTTTGCCATTTTTGCCATAGTTGGTATTTCTATTGCCAATGTATTTTCCATCATTTTTGCAATGGCCATCCAGCTTCGCCCCGACAAGGTGAACGAGATTTCAGGCCTAATGATAACAGCCATTTTTGGTGGTGCCATTATTCCGTTCGTAATGGGTGTAAGCTCAGATGCCATTGGCAGTCAGTTTGGTTCGGTGTTGGTGATTCTGGTATGTGCGTTATATCTAGTGTTCTGTGCATTTTCTATAAAAACAACTGAAAAATAATTAATTAAAATGAAAAATAAGATTTTTATTACACTAACAATCCTTTGTTTTACTGCCATAACTGTCAGTTCATCAACCCGTTTTAAATACTCAATTAACGAAATTTGGAAATACAAGCATGGTGACATTACTACTCCAGTCAATCAAATAGCAGATTCCACTTGGCAAACTGTAAACCTTCCTCATACTTGGAATGTAGATGATGTAATGGATGATAAAGAAGGCTATTATCGAGGCATAGGATGGTATTCTAAGAAAATCACTTTCCCATCTGCTTTGGTGGGCAAAAAGGTGTTTTTGCATTTCGAAGGAGCCAATCAGGTTGCCGAAGTATTTATCAATGGCACCTCCATTGGAAAGCACATTGGAGGTTATACCGCCTTTAGATTTGATATAACAAATTCCATCCAAATTGGAATGCCAAATACCATTACGGTAAAAGTGGATAATGCTCATAATTTAGACATTATTCCACTTTCAGCCGATTTCACTTTCTACGGTGGCATCTATCGGGATGTGTATGTCATAGCCACCAACCCAGTCCATTTTGACATGGCGAATAATGCGTCGAAAGGCGTACTTATTCAAACTCCATCTGTAACTGCTGATAAAGCTGATGTCCGTGTGTTTGGTAAAATTTTCAATGAATCAAACTCACTTCGAAAAATCAAAGTGATTTCTACCATCAAAGATGCCAATCAAAAGGTGGTTAAAGAAATTGTCAGCAATTTTAAACTAGCCGCTGGCAAGTCGATGGATTTTGAACAACACCAGAAATCCTTAACCGCATTCAAACTTTGGTCGCCTGAAAGCCCTTATTTGTATTCTATTGTCACACAAATAACGGATGCTAAATCTGGTGAGATGTTAGATGAAATACGCAACCCTCTTGCTTTCCGCTTTTTTCGTTTCGATGCCGACAAAGGTTTTTTTCTTAACGGAAAACCGTATAAACTTTATGGAGTCAATCGTCATCAGGATTACAAACTAATAGGCAATGCGCTACCTGATTATTTGCACCTGCGGGATATTGAATTGCTGAAAGAGATGGGAGGCAACTTTATCCGAATTTCCCACTATCCGCAAGACGAAGCAGTCCTTGAAGCCTGTGATAGATTAGGTGTATTGGCATCTGTAGAACCTCCGCTGGTGAATTACATTACTGAGAGCGAAGCCTTTTCTGTAAATACAAAGAATATGCTTACCGAAATGATTTATCAAAACTACAATCATCCAAGTATAATTGTATGGTGTTTGATGAATGAAATTTGCCTTAACAGACCTTTCAGGGTGAATGTGGTGAAAGGCTTCGATAGCATTGTGCCACGTGAAATGCAGTATTTTGAAAAGCTTGGAAAATTGGCACAAGAAATGAACGATATTGCCAAAAAACTTGACCCCTCGCGTGCCACCATGATAGCCAACCATGGCTATTTCAAAACCTATGATTTGGCAGGACTTACTACCATTCCCGACGTGGTGGGCTGGAATCTCTATTACGGCTGGTATTTAGAGCCCATTAACGGATTGGATACTTTCTTGCTAAAAGAACATCGTGCCAAACTCCCTACCAAACCAGTAATGATTTCGGAGTATGGGGCAGACTGCGATACACGCATTCGCGCTACCCGTCCTATCCGCTACGATTATAGTGTAGATTGGGCAAATCAGTATCATGATTATTACTTTAAAACAATTCAAAAATATGATTTTGTAGCGGGTGGAGTTATTTGGAATTTTGTTGATTTCAATAGTGAGGGCCGCGATGATGCCATCCCTCATGTGAATCTTAAAGGCATGCTAACGCAGGATAGAAAACCAAAAGATTTGTATTATTTCTATCAATCAAAATTACTAAAAACACCGGTTGTGAAAATTCTTCCTGCGCTTAGCGATAAGCGCTCGGGTGTTCAAGATAGCCTTAATGCAACGGTTTGTACACAACGAATATGGGTGTATGCTAACGTAGAAAATCCTATACTAACTGCTAATGGAAATGCGATTGCACAAGCAGAAACCATCGATGGAAAAACTTATTTTGACGTCCCGTTCCACAAAGGAGAGAATACATTGGTAGCCACAGTGAGCAAAGATGGAAAAATCTATACGGATGTGCAGACTGTGAATTTTAGCTTACTGCCTCGATTGCTGAACAATGTCGATTTTGCGTTCAAACCTATCTATATCAATTGTGGGGTACATTATTCTTATACTGATAATATGGGACAAGTGTGGATGCCCGACCAAGTGTATAGAAAGGGAAGTTGGGGATATATAGGTGGTAAAATGCACATCAGAAGTAATAAAATAACCCCAGGTGAAGGGAAAGATATTTTGGGTACAACCGACGATCCACTTTTCCAAACCCAGCATGTGGGCGAATGTGCCTACCAGATTGACGTGCCCAATGGCGACTACGAAGTAACGCTTTATTTTGCTGAGATACTTTCTAAACGTGATAGAGAAAAATTGCTCAATTTGCTTACAAGTGATAAGGATGAAACACTTACCACCCGTATTTTTAATGTGAGTATCAATGAAAATAAAGTGATTGAGAACCTGAATATTGCTAAATCGTATGGCGAATCGAGACCTGTAGTCATCAAATTTCCTACAAACGTACACAAGGGCAATGGAATAAAAATTGATTTACAAGCAGTAAAAGGCGACCCCGTAATTAATGCTATTGAAGTGAGGCGGGTTTATTAAACGAATAAAATTCATAGACCGATTCTCAATTCTCCCTTTAGGGGGTTAGGGGTCGGTTTGAAAGTTATCCTTATGAGAAAAACACAAATTAGCTCACTATTGTTTTTGGCTGTGCTTATGTCTATAAGTGTGTCAGCACAAAAAAAATCCAGTAAAAAAGCGGTAAAAGCTTCAAGCTCTATTTTGCATTTGAAAAATGCAAACGCGCAATTATCCATTGATTTACAAGGTGGAGCCATTGTTGATTTTCATATGTTTGCCAAAAAGATCAACCCTTTTACATGGAAAGTAACCACCGAGCAAATGCCTGCTAACAATAAACCAGGTGCACTCTTTCAAGGCCACTTTCTTTGTTTGGGTCGCTGGGGTGCTCCTACCGAAGGCGAAATGAAAGCAGGTGTTCCACACAACGGACAGGCGGCACGGGATTTATGGAAACTGGAAAGCGCACAGAAAGTTGGATTTGCCAAAATGACTGCCAAAGCACCACTCGACGGCATCAGTGTGGAACGCACTATTCAGATGGACGATAAATCTGCTGCCTACAAAGTGACCGAGAAAGTAAAAAATACAACTATTATTGGTCGATTGTTTAATATCGTGCAGCATGCCACCATTGGTGCACCTTTTTTGGATTCTACAACACTCATTGATAGTAATGCCAAAGAGGGATTTCTGCAGACGATGTGTTATCCCAATCCCGCAGCTTACGAGTTTGTATTCCCAAATGCGTATGCCGACAGTACCAAAGCTCCATTGAATTTGCGTACGTCGAACAACAAAGACAGCTATGTTTCCACTCATATTTTTGCCGACAGCATAGGCTGGATCGTGGCAGCTACACCCAATAAAAGATTGTTAGTGGGTTACCTGTGGAAAACGAAAGATTATCCTTGGCTCAACCTTTGGCAGCAATGGGTAGATGGAAAATTATGGGCCAAAGGACTGGAATTTGGCACCACTGGCGTAGGGAAGTCTTATCAAGAACTATTAGCAGTAGATACCCGCTTTCATGGTCGTAGTTCATTCTTCTTCTTAGATGCCACCGAAACAGTTACGAAATCCTATATCAGCTTTGAAATAGAAATTCCTGCAGATTTCACAGGCGTGGAAAATTTAAAATTTAACGATAGCACCTTAGAGATAGAGACCAAATCAAATACTGGAAATAGAAAAACAGTAAAGCTAATGACGAATTTAAACCTATAAATTAATCCATTTAAAACTTGAACTCATGAAATACAGAATTTTTTTTTTAATCTCAACAGTAATTATTCCGGGGCTGATTTTCGCATCCAGCCCAGCCAATGTAAAACAGTTTAATAAAACGATGGACACACGCATTGAAGCAATTGTGAATTCAATAGCGTCGCCAACTATTCCTTCACGCACCATTATTCTGTCAGAGTTCTCTGGCCATGCTGGGGATGAACAAGGCACACATGATTTTTACGAAGACATCAAATCAGCTATAGATTCGCTTTCAAAAGTAGGTGGTGGAGTTTTGCTTTTCACTCACTCCAAGGGAGCTAAAGCATTTGTAAAACAAACCGAGATTTACAGAGTCAAAGGTCCTATTATTCTGAAAAGCAACATTGAATTGAGATTTCAACCCAATTTAAAACTGTATTTTGAATTCTCCCCTGCGAACTATCTCCCTGACAATAAAGCTATTCTGACGAGATATGAAAGTACAAGCCTCTATAGTTTCTGCCCACTCATTTATGCTTTCAATGCAGAAAACATTGCCATTTCTTTTACTGGGGGTAATGGAGCAATGCCTGTGATCGATGGCGATGGGGCACGTTGGCAAAAGTGGATGATTCAAGGAGATGAAAAAGTACAAGCCAAGGGCTTGCTAATAGCTAGTTCCATGGTTCGCTCGCATTTAAATGATGACGATGTGCCCCTTGCAGAAAGAATTTGTGCCGACACTTCCTATCATTTCTTACGTCCTGCTCTCATCCAATTTATTCATTGCCAAAAAATTAAAATTGATGGTGTAAAGCTAGTAAATTCTCCATTCTGGACAGTCCATCCCGTTTTCTGTACAGATATGACTTTCCGAAATGTAATCTACGACTGTCAGATATTTAATAACGACGGAATAGATATTGAAAGTTCATCGAGGGTATTGGTAGAAAATGTGATTTTTGATAACCATGATGACAATATTGTGATTAAATCGGGGCGCGATAAGGAAGGACGTGATGGTGTTTTGGTCAAAGGCACTGAATATGAGCAAATCAATTCCAAATACATTAGCAACGGCAGAATAACTGCACCTACTACCGATGTAGTTGTTCGTAATTGTGTATTCAAAGGACACAACTCAGTCTGTGTGGGTAGCGAGATAGCTGGTGGAGCTAATAATATATATGTTACGGACTGCTATTCTCCTATGTCTGTAAAAATGGGAGTTTATCTTAAATCAACTCGTTCGCGTGGTGGTGTAGTAAGTGATATCTATGTCAGGAACTTAAGTTATCAAAGCATTACAAACGATGCCATCTGTATGATACCTAATTATGACAACGATACCACAAGCGCTTACCCTACTGTCTTTAAAAATGTTTACATAAACAATATACACGTGAAAGAATCTGGGAATGGCATTCGGATTTTTGGCTGGGAAGATGCTTTGATTCAGAATGTAAATATCAGTAATGTGAATG
>CAZEEN010000120.1:0-9949 GCA_964511115.1 uncultured Paludibacter sp.
CTGCCAGCCAATAACCTCCACTCTGGTTAAAGTGAATAATCAATCAAAAAGAGTAGTAGCCCCTAACCCCCGAAGGGGGAATATTCCACATTCAAAAATTTATATCATGAAAGAAACAACAAATAATAGCACCCAGCTCTTTACTCCCCCTTTTGGGGGTCGGGGGGCTAAAAAATATATCGCACCCGAAATTGAGTTAATACAACTTGATAACGAAATTTCTCTCGCTTTAGCATCAACGCCTCCAGCCGGTCCGAGTGAAACATTAAACAGTCTTCAAAGTCCGTTTAAACAGGAAATAGGTTTAGTTTAACAAAATAGTTTTTTAAGGTAATCAACACCCCGCACCAAAACAAGTCAAAATTGCTAAAGTGCGGGGTGTTTGTTTGCACTCTTATTCCCCCTTTATTCACAGCATATTCGTAGATAATCCATATATAACCCATATATAACCCGTATATAATTCATATATAATCCATATCATAGAAATATGGATTATATATGAATTGTTTTTGTATTAAATCTAAATTATGTATAGTTGAATTAGCTTAAAGCTACGGCAATGAGATGAATATGTAGTAACCGACCTGGTATTCAACAAACGAAATAAAGATTACGAACCCATGCACAATAGTACTATAAACAAAATAATACTATCTTTGCCCTTGGATTATTACAAAATAAAAAACGCAAGTGTTCAACTATGACCGTTAAAAAGATAGATGAAAGTGTAATACAAAGATTAGCAAAAGGCGATCAAAAAGCTTTTTCGCTGCTCTATGACTGCTATTATGCCTATCTGAATACGGTTGCATTGTGTTATGTAATAAATAAGGATGCTGCCAACGAGGTGGTCAATGATGTGTTTGTAAACGTATGGCATAAACGAAGTACATTAGTTTATCCTATCCATTCCTATTTGGTACAATCTGTTAAAAATGGTTGTTTGAATTATATCCGTTCCCAAAAATCGCTCGACAGGGTGCTGGGAGAGCATACCAAACAAATGCTCGATTTTCAGGAGGAATATATCTTGTCGAACCCGACGCCGTTGCAATATGTTGAAGCGCAGGAAATTGAAAAGGAGGTTTTGAAAGCAATTTCTCAACTGCCCGAGAAGTGTCGACATATTTTTGAACAATACCTCTTCAATGGTAAATTGCCCGACGAAATTGCTAACGACCTTTTGATTAGTGTCAGTACAGTTCGGGTGCAACTTAAAAATGCTATGGATAAATTAAAGGTTTCACTTAATCATCTTATCAGCATACTTTTAATTATTCTTTTGAAATAATTTTTATCGACTTATAAATATAATAGCCATTATATAAGTTAGTGCATTTCTTTAAAATATACAGATAAACGCAAAGAACGCAAAGTTTAAATATGCCAATTATTGTATCATCAAATATTCGCAAAGTACGCAAAGTGAAAAACTTAAAAGTTTTTCTTTGCGGCTTAGCAACTTTGCGTTCTTTGCGTTCAACAAAATATTATTCAATAAGTGTCTAACTTATATAAACTCTAATGCAAAGCGAAAATAAAACATTTGATGATTTAATGATAGATTACTTTTCGGGAATGATTTCCGAAAGGGATCAGAAGCAACTTTCGGAGCTTTTGAAATCGAACGTTGAATTGAAAAAGCAGTTTGACGAAATGTCGAAATTGCGCGCTATTGCGTTTACACCACAAATAGAGGCTGAAAAACAGGTTAATTATCAAAAACTGGTTGCTCAAATTAACGACACACCTGCTATAGTCACACATCGCACCTGGATGTATAGTTTCAGAAATATTGCGGCCATTATTGCATTGGTTATTTCGGTGTCAGTTGCTTCATTTTATATATACCGCGATATTACTTCGCCGGCTGATACAGCATTTTGGTACGAAACTTTTTCGCCCGTTGGTTCACAAACAAAAATTATTCTACCTGATAGCACTGTAGTTTGGCTTAATTCGGGCTCCTCGTTAAAATACAATAGGTCGTTTGGTAAAAAAAGCAGGGAAGTAGCACTTGCGGGTGAAGGCTATTTTGAAGTGAAAAAGGATAAAACAAAACCATTTACAGTTCACACCGACTCAATCAATGTGAATGTATTGGGAACGGTTTTTAATGTAAGAGCATATACAGAGGATGCAACTGTCACTGTCAATTTGATGGAAGGCTCGGTTAATGTTTCATTGCCAAAAGCAAAGATGGAAGGTTCACTCATTATGAAACCAAACGAGAGATTGGTTTTTAATAAACAGACTAAAAAGATTAAAACTTCTGAAACGGATGCTTCCCGATCAGCATTATGGACTACGGGTAAGCTGTGTTTTGTAGATGCTACCTTGGAGCAAATAACCAAAGATTTGGAGCGTAAGTACGATGTGGAAATTCAGATAGCTAATGAAAAGACTAAAAATGAAATTTTCTCTGGTAGCTTAGATTTAAATCTGCCACTCAAAGAGGTGCTGAGCTATATTGATGTGGATAAAAAGTTTATAATCAAGCAAAGTGGTGATACGATAGTTGTTGGAGTGAAACAATAATATGAAGGGATTCCTCGCTTCGCGTCGGAATGACAGCATCGCCTTTTTTTCAATACCCGTCGCCGACTGACAGTGGAATGTTGAAGTTTTGTAATGCGACGGGGTCGGAGGGCGTTTGGTAACGTCGCTGATGTAATCTTGATTTGTGCGGGAAGGAGAGGCGACTGAATTAAGACCCACGTTGCAATTGTCATTCCGATACAAGGAAAACGTAGCGAAGTGGAGTTTTTCGAAATGAGGAATCTACAATAATAGGAAAAGAATTTTTTTCATTTATTCTTCTCTTCAGGTTTTGTGATTATTGTTCCATTTTGATATAATTCAATCCAATTTGGATTAAAGCCATTTATTATTTTATCCTTTTTTGCCCGCGAAAGCCCTTTTAATTGCTTCTCTCGGGCTATTGCTAAATCAATATAGTCAAACATCTCAAAATACACCAACTTCTTAACGTTGTACTTTTTGGTAAAACCTTCATTTTTTCCGGTTTTATGTTCGTAAACCCTTCTCACTATATCGTTTGTAACACCAATGTACAAAACGGTATTGCTTTCGGTGGTGAGCATATACACGTAATACAAATAAATTTTCATAGCAAACATCGTATGATAGTTTTATGAATACAAAGTTAAAGAAATTTTGGCAAGATAACAATAGTTGATTCCTCGCTTCGCGTCGGAATGACAGCATCGCCTTTTTTTCAATACCCGTCGCCGACTGACAGTGGAGTGTTGAAGTTTTGTAATGCGACGGGTTCGGAGGGCGTTTGGTACCGTTACCTGCATGTATAAAAGAAAATGCAACGAATAAAGCCCTTAATCGTTGCAAATAATACGACGAATAAGATTGAGTGCGGAGAATAATGTGTATATTTGTCGCAAAATTTACAACGAATGAGTAATTATATTCACGAAAAAGAGTTTTGGCCAAACTTTACTTGGAAAAGTGACGAATTTATTGGCCTACTGAGCGAGGCGAGAAATCTACAAGGTCGTTTGATTGGAAAAATGGAAACCTTGGGTTTTGACTTGCGGGATGAAGCGATACTAGAAACATTGACATTAGACGTTCTAAAATCAGCTGAAATTGAAGGAGAACTTTTAAACCCGGAACAGGTAAGGTCATCTATTGCAAAAATGTTGGGATTAGAATTTGCAGGTTCAGTTGCATCGGACCGGAATGTGGAGGGAATGGTACAGATGATGCTGGATGCCACACAAAACTGCTATAAACCTTTAACGGCTGAAAGACTTTTTGACTGGCATGCTGCGTTGTTCCCAATGGGAAGAAGTGGAATATTCAAAATAACAGTTGCTGATTGGCGAAAAGACACTGCCGGAACAATGCAAGTTGTGTCAGGTGCTGCAGGACGAGAAAAAGTTCATTTTCAGGCTCCTGATGCTAATTTAATTGAAAAGGAAATGATTCGTTTTCTGGAATGGTTTAACGGAGATGAAAAAATTGATTTAGTTATTAAGGCAGCAGTTGCACATCTCTGGTTTGTTACGATTCATCCTTTTCAGGATGGTAACGGTAGAATAACAAGAGCATTAACTGATATGTTGTTAGCACGGTCAGATAAAAGCACACAACGATTTTATAGTATGTCGGCTCAAATTCGGATTGAAAGAAAGCAGTATTACGAAAAACTTGAAAGCACACAAAAGGGAGACCTTGACATTACCGATTGGATAGAATGGTTTTTAAGTTGCTTGATAAATGCCCTAAAATCAACTGACGGAATTCTAAACAGAGTCTTATATAAAGCTGATTTTTGGAGTAAGCATTCGAAAACTATCATTAACGAAAGGCAAAAAAAGGTTTTGAACAAATTGTTGGATGGATTTGAAGGAAAAATGACATCCATGAAATGGGCGAAAATTGCTAAATGCTCCAAAGATACAGCAATTAGAGACATTAATGATTTAATTCATAAAAATGTATTGCAGAAAGAGGATGCGGGAGGACGAAGCACAAATTACGAATTGCTGGATTGAGACTAATGCCAACAGGTAATTTCCACTCTTATACCAATCAATTAATTCATTTCACAAAAAAACTGCGAACCTGCCTAAACGTTTAAATGTCGAGATGTGTATTTAGTTATAGATAGCAATAAAAAGGCTATTTAACCAATCTAATGCAGGACAAAAAACAACAATTCGAAAAACTTATGTTAGGTCGTTTGTCGGGGAATAATACCGATAATGACAATCGTTTGTTGTTGGACATTCTCAATTCTGATCCTAACTACAAAGTGCTCTATGATGATGCGGTTAAAATGAATGCCATTTCACAAGCACCTCATTTTGAATCAAAAAAAGCAACGAACTACAAATATTTACTTCAACTTCTGAATAGTGGCTTGACATTAAATGGCAAATCCAAATACATGCAATACTTCTTACGTACTGCGGCCATTATTATTTTTGTACTTTCCACTTCTACTTCAATTTATTACATTTACACCAAATTTAATAATTCATCAAATAACGCGATGAGTTATCAAACTATTGTACCACTTGGTTCGCAATCAAAAATAATACTTCCGGATGGAACAGTGGCGTGGCTCAATTCTGGCTCTACCCTAAAATACAACAATAGTTATGGAGATGATAACAGAACTGTTGAATTAACAGGCGAGGGCTACTTTGAAGTAAAAAAGGATAAAAATAAACCATTCTTAGTTCACACGAGCACAATTCAAATAAAGGTTCTGGGTACAACTTTTAATGTGCGTTCGTACATGAATGACAAAACGGTTGAGGTAAATCTGATAGAGGGAAAAGTGGATGTTTCAGTACCCGATAGTAAAAATACTCCGACCTTAACTTTAAAGCCTAATCAAAAAATGATTTACAATAAAAAAGCGAATACAATGCAATCTTTTGCTGCAGATGTTTCCAAATCGGCTCAATGGCAAACAGGCAAGCTCTGTTTTGTAGATGCTTCGCTCGAAGATATCGCTAAAGATTTAGAGCGGAAATATGATGTTCAAATAAACTTTCAGTCGAACAAAATTAAAAATGAATTTTATTCTGGTAGTCTTGATTTAAATTTACCACTCAATACATTACTGGATTATATTGACGTGGATAAAAAATTTACAAGAACATACAACGGAAAAATTGTAACCATAAATATTAAGTAACACTTATGGAAATCAGAACATTTAATACTACAAAACACGCAATGCTTTTTCGAAAATCACTTTTGCTTTTAGCTCTTGTCTTTGCTTCATCCGGAATTTCTATTTCGGCACAAGACACAAAGATAAATCTGAAAATTAAGAATCAGACCTTGGGTGAGGTTTTAAATCAATTGGAAGCAAAAACTGGATATTCGTACTTAGTGCGGAGTAATGATGTTAATTTAAAAGAACTTGTAACGATTGAGGCAGAAAATAAAAATTTGGAAGAGATTTTGACTATTCTTTTTGAAAAAAATGGGATAAAGTTTGAGATAACAGGAAAAAGTATTTCAATTTATAAACCTCAGCAAATTCAAAACAAGACTCCTACAAACGCCCCAAAGCCAAATCGAAAGATTTCGGGTGTGGTTCTCGACGAAAAAGGACAACCTGTTATTGGTGCAAGTGTAATCATCCCCGGAACAACTATTGGTGTAGCTACTGATATTAATGGACGCTTTATGTTGGAAGCACCTTCGAATGCCAAGTTGCGCATCAGTTATATTGGGTACGATGCAAAAGAAGCGTTGCTTAATACAAATGATGATTTAAAAATAAAGCTTGAACCAACTCCACAGGTTTTGACCGAGTTAGTAATTACCGCACAAGCTATTGGACAAAAAAATGCCATACGCCAACAAATAAACTCTAACACCATAAAAAACGTAGTGGCAGCCGACAGGTTGCAGGAAAACCCAGATGCGAATGCCACCGAAGCTATTGGTCGGTTGCCTGGTATTTCGGTACAACGAAGCGGGGGCGAGGGTACAGGGTTGGTAATTCGTGGCTTAGAACCTAAATATACTTCGGTTACTTTGAATGGTGTGTTGATGCCTTCATCCTCTGGAGGTAGCCGCGAAACAAACATTTCGGGGATTTCTCAGTATGTGCTTCAGGGCGTGGAGGTTTACAAATCGTTAACGGCAGATATGGAAGCAAATTCGGTAGCGGGAACAGTGAATCTGAAACTAAGAGAAACAGACAAGGGTTTTCGTTCCAACGTTATGGCACAACTAGGCTACAACAATATGAATAATTATTTCGGTAATTACAAATTTCAAGGTGAAGTTAGCAATAGGTTTTTAGAAAACAAGTTAGGCATTTTTTTTTCGGCAAGTGCTGAGAAGGTGAACCGAAGCACACAAACCATAAGTTCTGGTTATAGTCTTTATAGTTCAGATGTAAATGACGGATTTTTAATTGATGGAGTAGGTTTAAATTATATACTTAAAACAAAATACAGGCAATCGGCTATGTTGTCGTTCGATTATAAATTATTACCGACCACCACATTAAACCTATACGGACTTTATTCGTACACCAAAGATGATAGCCAATCACAATCGAAAAGTTTTGGAGCTTCTGGCGCTGGTAGTGAAAGTATGTCGTTGGGCTATAATCCAAACTTTAACACCAATACCTTCCAATCAGCACTAAGTGGACTTACGAAACTCGATTTTTTGAAAATGGAGATTGATTATGGGGTAGCTTTCTCACAAAACTTATCTGACAACCCACAATCCCGTAGTTGGAATTTTTCGTATGTAACAACACCTTCTAGTGCCATATTTAGCCAAGACTTACGAAAACAAAGTAATCCGGATGATATTGTTTCACTTTATGATGCTGCTGCACCCGATAGTACTTTGCAACTTTCATCAATTAGTCAGTCGAAAAGTAATTTTGATGAAAAAAACCTCACATCCTATTTGAATTTCAAAATACCGTTTAAAATAGGTGAATTGATTGTTGGGAGTGTGAAATTTGGTGGCACGTATCGTTCGAAAGTAAGGCGACAAGATGTACTTGCTGGAAGTCAAAATATTACAGTAAATCAATTTGGGAGTAAAATACTGCTCGATGAGCTTAATTGGCTGAAAAGCAGCGGCTTGCAGGGTAAAATTACAGCTGATGGATTAAAGGATTATCCAGTGGATAATTTTATGGATGGAAAGTATAATTTTGGATCGTATTATGATTTAAATAAGTTGAATCAAATTACCGATACTTGGTCGAATGTATCCGAATATTATTTTGCACAGGGCGAGAGTGTTTGGCTTAGCAAATTTGGAGACAAAAGCAAAATTGGATTTCAACAAGATATTTTAGGCTCCATCATTAATGATCAGGATATAGTCGAAAATTATGGCGCAGGGTATTTAATGACAGAAATTAACATCAGAAAATGGGCAATGTTTCTCCCGGGAGTGCGCTACGAAGAAACCAACACCACCATGAAGGGGTTTTATGCTGTTCAACCAAGTATGCCTGGTTCAATTTATGAGGATATTCCTGGAGATGTTACATCAGCCACAAGAAGTGATCGGTTTTTATTACCGATGATGCATTTAAGAATTAAACCTACCAATTGGTTTTATACGCATATTGCTTATACCCAGACCCTGAATCGACCCGATTTTAATTCCATATCACCGAACACTTGGGTTTATACTGGTTTTCCACCGTTTAGTTATATTTCAAGCAGGCCAGATTTAAGGGCAGAACATTGGACGAATTACGATGTGCAATTTACGGTTCATGGTTCAAAAATTGGACTATTTTCGGTAAGTGGATTTTATAAAACAGTACAGGATAAAATTTGGAGTAGAAGCTATAAGCGTATCAAAGGGGATCCAATAATTGATCCATTTCCGGATGCATCGTTGGTAAATGTTTCACAACCGGAGAACCATCAATATCCTATTTATTTAAAAGGTGTGGAAGTTGAATTACAGACGTCGTTTTGGTATTTGCCAAAACCGTTCAGTTATTTTACATTTTCGACCAATTATACTTATACCGATTCACAAACGCAAAATCCATTTAGTGACATAAGAAATATTATTCCTGCGGGAGGAGGAAGACCGGTTGCTACTCGTATAGATTCAACTACTACTGGTGTTATGCTTTTTCAACCCAAACATATTTTGAATTTATCGCTTGGTTACAATCGAAAGGGATTGAATGTATGGTTATCATACCAGTACAATGGATTGATATACACATCACAAAGTCAACAACTTAAGGAGCTTGATAACATGAAAGAATTTTATAACCGATGGGATTTACAGATTTCTCAAAAACTTTCGGGGAAACTCAAAGGACTTGAAATTTTAGCCAACATAGCCAATCTGAGCAATTTTACCGAAACAGCCCGATTACGGGGCGACCCACGACCCACCTATATGGAAAAATATGGATGGACAGCTGACTTAGGAATTCGGTATAAATTTTTATAGCAACAACACGTTATTTAATAACCTTTTAAATACAAAAAAATGAAAAGCAAATTTACAATTACATTAACAGCTGTGCTGTTATTCTTTAGTCTTTGCGCCATGGCACAGAGCGTATTGGTGGTTCAGCCAGGAACCGGGACACTTAACCAAGCCATTAAAACATACGGTGGCACTCGAATTTATGAACTAAAAGCAGGTGAATGGTACCAATTAAATGCGATAATCGAAAATGTGGATTATCATCTTCAAATTATAGGACAAGAGCCAGCCGTAAAAGGAGGAATGCCTGCAACACTTCAAACCGGACAAGATGCATCAAAAGCAGTATTTTTTCAAATGTTTGATGCAAAAGGGGATATTACACTTAAAAATATTTATATTGTAAATTCCGATTTAACAGGAGTTTTTGGCAGTTTCTTATTATCGAACTCAAAAGACGAGGGCAGAACCATTATTGATAGATGTATTATCGACCCTATCTCTAATGCAAATGGCGTAGTAGTAAACGGGAAAAAATCAAAGACATACTTTACCAATAATTTATGTAACCGACAAGGACACCAATTGAATCCGAATGATGGATTTATGTTTGTAACAGATAATTCTTCCGGTGCCGGTTTCGATACGCTTTTGGTTCAAAATAATACTTTTGTATGTATGGGAACAGGTATTCATGGCGGCGCATTTAATAAATATATCAATAATTACAGCAAATGGGATCATAATACGTTTGTAGTTCAAAAAAGCCAGATTGACTGGTCAAATTGGGAAAAAGAATACTATTGGACAAATAACCTTATGTTTGATATGCAAACTCAACCATGGAGTCCAACATGGGATCCTATGCCAGGTAATGATAAAGGTTTTCCAATATCATCAATGATTTATGCCGATACCATTCCAGGCGATATTTTACCATCACAAACCATTCAGTTTGTTGAATATAATATGCATTACCGGAATCCGAAATTCTATACCA
>CAZEEN010000121.1:0-4217 GCA_964511115.1 uncultured Paludibacter sp.
GCTTTTATAGTATGCAAAGGCGAATACGCTTTCAGATACTCAAACATTTCTTTACTTTCGTCGCTTGTTCCATAATCGGTAGCCCACGCCCAGCCAATTGTAAACTTCTGATAACGAAGCATATCGAGCACGCCAACTTCGGGAATAGCCACTGCAAACAAATCGGGGCGTTGGGTGAGGCAAGCACCAACTAACAAACCACCATTCGAACCTCCATTAATCGCAATTTTCTTTTTCGAAGTATAACCTTTGGCAATTAAATATTCGGCTGCCGCAATAAAATCGTCGAACACGTTCTGTTTTTGGAGTTTTGTGCCTGCCTGATGCCATTTTTCGCCATACTCGCCTCCACCACGAATGTTAGCCACCACATAAATTCCACCATTTTCGATAAATGGAATGCGTCCCGTATTGAAACTTGGATTTACACTAATATTAAATCCACCATAGCCATAAAGCATCAAGGGGTTTTTGCTATTCAGTTTAATACCTTTTTTGTAGGTAATAAACATCGGCACTTTTGTTCCATCTTTACTCGTGTAAAATTGTTGTTCGGTTACAAAATCATCCGAATTAAATTTCACTTCTGCTTTTTGATACAATGTTGATGTGTTTTGAGCAATATCAAGTTTGTAAGTTGTTGCTGGATAAGTAAATGATACAAACGAATAATAGGCCTCGTTCTCTTTTAAGCTTCCCGAAAATGAAGAAATTGTTCCAACGGTAGGTAACTTTATATCACCTAGTTTTTTACCCGAAAAATCAAAAATGGATGCTTGGTTTGAAGCATTTCCGTTGTATTTTGCAACAAACTTACCACCAGCCACATAAATATTTTCGAGTACAAATTCATTTTCAGAAATAATTGTTTTCCAGTTTGACCGTTCGGGTTGCAAGGGGTAAATAGCCATTAATTGTTGATTAGGAGCATTATCATTGGTCAACACATATATTTTAGCATCGATACAATCCACTACCGAATAATCGTTTTCAAAATTGGTTACAAGTGGAACAATTTCAGAATCAGATATTGTCAAATCCTTAAAATACAACGAATTACCAGAGGTTGATTCTGTTTCGGTAATAAAAAGATATTTTTCGTCGTCGCTGGTCGAAGCTGAACAATTTCTAAGCGCATGTTCTTTATTTTCAAATATCAATTTATCTTCGGTCTGATTTTCGCCCAATTTATGATAATATATTTTGTGAAATTCATTTTTATTCGAATACTCTTTACCTGCAACAGGTGCATCGTAGGCACTGTAATAAAAACCATCACCCTTCCAGGCGATTCCCGAAAACTTCACCCACTTTACAACATCTGCCAACAACATATTTGTTGCCAAGTCCAACACATAAATTTCGTTCCAGTCCGAACCACTGCGTGCAATGCTGTAGGCAAGGTATTTACCATTATTCGAAAATTCAACAATACTAAGTGCAACCGTTCCATCGTACGAAAGTTTATTTGGGTCAAGCACTACTCTAGGTTCATTGTTGGCCGAGTCGGTAACATACAAAACACTTTGATTTTGCAAGCCATCGTTTTTGTAAAAATACTTTTTGCCATTTTTCAAAAACGGAACGCTGTATTTTGGATAATTAGAAAGTTCTTTTATTCTGTTTTTTAGCGAGTCCCGAAAAGAAATCTGACTTAAATAGTCCGCTGTAACTTTATTCTGAGCAGTTACCCATTCAATTGTTTCGGACGAGCGGTCATTTTCGAGCCAACGATAGGGTTCAGGAACTTCAGTTCCAAAATAAGTATCAATCACATTATCCTTTCGCGTTTGCGGATAATTGATGTTGGGAGATGCTGTAACTGTGTACATATTGAATACTAAAAATGATAGATAATAAATTGATTTCATTGAGTTTATATATGCTTTTAATTTTGTTTTACATATTTGAATTCATATTTTTTATAGGGAACGTAAAAGTACAAAAAAAACATAAAATCGAAACGAATATTACAAAACTTAACCATTTTGTCCTATATGGATTTGACTTATTTTTTTGTACTTTTGCAAATGAATTTAAAAATAAAAAATCGATTATTATGGATTTATTTTTGATAATTACAGCGGGAATATTGTTAGTAATCGGGTTTTTAGGCTCTGTATTGCCTGTTCTTCCCGGAATTCCACTCAGTTATGGTGGTATTCTGCTGCTCCACTTAACCGAAAAATACCAGTTCGAAACAAATTTCCTAATCCTTTGGGCAATCATTGTTATCATCATTCAGGTGCTCGATTATTACATTCCGATTTGGGGAACTAAAAAATTTGGTGGTTCAAAATCGGGCGTTCGTGGAAGTATTATCGGATTATTGCTTGGGATGTTTTTTGGCCCATTCGGAATTATATTTGGTCCGTTCGCCGGCGCACTCATTGGTGAACTTATCGCCCAAAAACCAACACACGAAGCTTTGAAAGCTGCTTTTGGAGCTTTTTTGGGATTTATTGTTGGCACAGTGAGTAAACTTGTGGTAGCTGGCATGCTTATTTACTATTATATTATAACTATTATTTGACATTTTGCATTGTGGCATAATGATTGAAATATTAGATGGTTTATAAGCATCTGTATAAATATTGCCATATTGGCAGAAAAATCTATAATTAACAACGAATGAATAACCATTTTGACAATTTTTTTGGTGATAGCATGATGGAGTCGGCTGAAGTATATCCAATAATTTCGCTCGATGAGCGTTCGTCGGAAATTGAACTTGCCGAAGGAGAAGTTTTATCAATTTTACCCCTGCGAAACATGGTTATTTTTCCGGGAGTTTTGCTTCCCGTATCTGTTGCCCGTTCAAAATCATTAAAGCTTATTCGCACAGCACACGAGGACAATAAATACATAGGCGTTTGTACACAAATTGACAAAAAATCGGAAGACCCATCGATAGACCAATTGTTTCAGACAGGAACAATTGCGCAAATTGTTCGAATTCTCGAAATGCCCGATAACTCTACCACAGTTATTCTCGAAGGTAAAAAACGCTTCCGGTTGGGCGAACAGGTTTCGGCAAAACCGCACATCAAAGCCAAAGTATATTCTTTACCTGAGATTTCGCCCGAAGACACAAAAGACAGTGTTTATCAAGCACTTATATCGTCGATTAAAGACATTACGACTACAATAATTAATAATTCGGGATTTTTACCTCCTGAAACTACTTTTGCAATACGCAATATTGAAAATCCAAATTTTCTTATCAATTATGTTTCTGCCAATTTTGGGTTAAATGTAATTGAGAAAATGAACTTGCTCGAAACCGACGATATTGTGGAGCGTGGTTATCAGCTTTTGCAGCAACTCAATAAAGAATCGCAGTTACTCGAACTGAAAATGTCGATTCAGAATAAAGCAAAAGAAGGAATTGACCAACAACAGCGTGAATACTTCCTGCAGCAGCAAATGAAAACCATTCAAAACGAGTTGGGTGGAAGTTCACCCGAATTGGATGTGCAAGACTTTAAACAACGTGCTGCCAGCAAAAAATGGGGAGAGCCAATTGCCAAAATTTTTGAAAAAGAATTGAAAAAATTAGAGCGTACCAGCCAGCATTCGCCCGATTATTCTACGCAGTTGAATTATATCGAAACCATGCTGGATTTGCCTTGGAACGAATTTAGCGAAGATAATTTCAATCTGAAAAATGCAAAAAAAGTGTTGGATTCCGACCATTTTGGACTCGAAACAGTGAAAGACCGCATTATTGAACATTTAGCGGTATTGAAACTGAAAGGCGATATGAAATCGCCGATACTCTGCTTGTATGGCCCTCCGGGAGTTGGTAAAACATCACTCGGAAAATCGATAGCTCGTGCATTGAACCGTAAATATGCACGTATTTCGCTGGGTGGCTTACATGACGAAGCCGAAATTCGCGGACACCGACGTACTTACATTGGCGCATTGCCCGGACGAATAATGCAAAACATTCAGAAAGTAGAAACTTCGAATCCGGTTTTTGTGCTCGACGAAATTGACAAGGTAAATGCCGATTACAAAGGCGACCCTTCGTCGGCATTACTCGAAGTACTTGACCCTGAACAAAATACTACTTTTCACGACAACTATTTAGATGTAGATTTTGACCTATCGAAAGTATTGTTTGTGGCCACTGCCAATAACCTGAATACCATTCCGCGCCCCCTACTCGATCGCATGGAGTTGATTGAAGTAAGTGGTTATACGCAAGAAGA
>CAZEEN010000121.1:4317-9786 GCA_964511115.1 uncultured Paludibacter sp.
CGTTTTAGTCGGGATAAATATCAGGGCAACGAGTATGCAGGTGTTGTTACCGGCTTGGCGTGGACGCAGGTTGGTGGCGAAATATTATTTGTGGAATCGAGCTTGAGCAAAAGCAAAGCACCAAAACTCACACTTACCGGAAATTTGGGCGATGTAATGAAAGAATCGGCTGTGTTGGCACTGGAATATATAAAATCGCATGCCGACAAATTAGGCATCGACCCACTCCTATTCGATGAGTGGAATGTGCACGTACATGTACCCGAAGGAGCTATTCCGAAAGATGGACCGTCGGCAGGCGTAACCATGGTCACAGCACTTGCATCGGCATTTACAAAGCGTAAAGTGCGTAAAAATTTAGCCATGACCGGCGAAATTACCTTGCGTGGAAAAGTGTTGCCAGTTGGCGGAATTAAAGAAAAAATTCTGGCTGCCAAACGGGCAGGTATTACTGACATAATTCTTTGCGCTGACAATCAAAAAGATATCGACGAAATTAAACCTGTCTATCTCAAAGGATTGAAATTTCACTTTGTAACCGACATTATGGAAGTAGTGGAGTTTGCGCTTTTGAATGAAAAAGTGAATTAAAATATATTTGAACCACAAATGGCACATCCTGCAATGCGGGAAAAACACAAAAGTCAATAAAACAAATAACTTCAAATATTATTTATTTTATTGACTTTCTATTTATTGAATTATCCTTTGCTGTACAATATAATCGATAAGTATTTATAATTTAAACATTTAACTTATAATCTTTAATCAATAAACTTGGGGATAATTGTAGTTTTGTATTTAAATTTCGAATCATATCAACTGTCAATTTCCGCTTTTTATTTAAAATTTCAGAAACTCTGTTTTTACCTCCAAGTGCATTTACAAGGTCAACTTGCTTAAACTGCATTTCCTCCATCCGAATTTTAATAGCTTCAATTGGATCGGGTGCGTCTATTGCATGATGTTTTTTTTCATATTCATCAATTAATACTGCTAAAACATCGGCTTCATCACTCTCGGTAGTTCCTACTTTTGCATCAAAGAGTGATTCTAATTGCATTAAAGCAATTTTATATTCGTTATCTGTTCCAATTAATTTCATAATTCAAATATATTAAATCGTTTCTGCATTTATTTTGTCGTATTGAGTATGTGTACCAATAAAACGAATAAATAACCATTGTTTTTCGAAATTTATCTTAACTACTAAACGATAATTATTTCCTTTAATATTAAAAACAACTCTATTATCCTTTAAAATGCTTGCATTTGCATAACTCATTTTAATATCGTTTGGAGTTAACCAATTTGAATTGATTGCCGTATTGTACCAGGTTTTAAGATATTGTTCCGAATCAGGATAAACTTCCCAAAACTCACGCAGTGTACTTTTAGCAAAAATTCGTTCCATTCAATAATTTCTTTTTTGCAAAGATATAAACATATTCCCATAACGGGAACTTCTATATTTGTAATTATAAATATTTAACCTTGTTATTTCAAAACAATTGTTTTACTTTGCACATTATTAATAGACTTATTAAACTAACTTATTAAATATGGATATTAACTCCGAAAAATCGATGGAACAAACCATTCTGGATACAGCTGAGGAGCTGTTTCTTGAACGTGGATTTGCAGCTACTTCTACTACACAAATTGCAAAGTCGGTAGGCTGCAATCAGGCATTGATACATTATTATTTCCGAACAAAAGAGAATCTTTTCAATTCAATTTTCGAAAGCAAGTTTAAAATGCTGTTTCAGCGGGTTTTTGATACAACTCAACTCGAAAATTTGAGTTTTACCGAAAAAATAAAACACATTGTGGAGACTCATTTTGATATACTTTCTGAAAATCCGAAAATGCCGATGTTAATTCTCAATGAATTATCCCGTCAGCCAGAACAACTGAAAATCTTAAAAGAAAGACTCCACGCATTACCAGAGAAACTTATTTCCATTATGAGCAAAGAATTGGAAACCGAGATTGCTGCCGGAAAAGTAAAAAACTGCACTTTTATAGATATTATGTTTACAATTGTCTCACTCAATTTGGCGCTATTTACAATATTACCTATTGCTGTGAATATTGCAGAGCTTAACGATATTCAACTAAAGTTTTTACTTGCTCATCGTCGAACCGAAAATGTGAATATTGTGCTGAGTTATTTACGTCCGTAATTTTTAAAACAAACTAAATATGAACAGATTAAGTTTAAAAATTTTATTATTGATGTTACCCCTGTATAGCATAGGGCAAACGATTACACTCGACCTTTGTCAGCAAAAAGCGCGTGAGCTTTATCCGCTTACCAAGCAATACGGACTTATTGAAAAAACTGCGGACTACAATATTGCCAATGCAAACAAAACCTGGTTGCCGCAAGTAAATTTAACCGGAAAGGTTACATATCAATCCGAAGCCATTAAGATAACTTTACCTCCACCGATTAACCGTACGTTGGAGCAATCCAAAGAGCAATACGGTTTGGCAGTTGATGTAAGTCAAACTGTTTGGGATGGCGGTGTGGTAAAAGCGCAAAAAAATAGTGTAAAAGCGCAAGCTGAAGCTGAAAAACAAAAACTCGAAGTTGATCTCTACGCACTCAAAGACCGTGTAAATCAACTCTATTTTGGTATTTTGCTGCTCAACGAACAGCAAACACAATTGACATTGATAAAAACTGATTTGCAAGCAAACTACGAACGCATAGTAGCTATGAAACAGAATGGCATAGCGGGACAAACCGATGTAGATGCCATAAAAGTAGAACAATTAAATATCGTTCAAAAAGAAAACGATTTATACGCTACCCGAAAATCATTTATCGAGATGCTAGCTGCATTTACCAGCCTGAATCTCAGCGAAAAAAGTGAGTTTATGAAACCAATTCTGGCAACTGTTGATTATGGGTTGGAAAACAAACGCCCCGAGTTATTATTATTGGCATCACAGAACAAAGCACTCGACAGTCAGCGCGATATGATTGTGTCAAGCAATTTACCAAAAGTGGGTTTGTTTGTTCAGGGTGGCTATGGCAAACCCGGATTGAATATGCTTTCGAACGAAATTTCGCCTTATTATATTGGTGGACTGCGACTATCATGGAATTTGAGTGGTTTATATTCGCAAAAAAATAATTTGGAGAAAATAACGCTAAGTCAAAAATCGGTGGATGTTCAAAAAGAAACGTTTCTGTTCAACAATAATCTACAAAACCGACAACAAATAAACGAAATTGAGAAACTGAAATCGTCTTTAAAAAACGACGATGAAATAATTTTGCTTCGAACCAATATTAAAAAAGCTACTACGGCCAAACTTGAAAATGGCACAGCTACCGTTACCGATATGCTACGCGAAGTAAATGCCGAAAATTTGGCACGACAAACACGTGCATTGCACGAAATACAATTATATATGGCTGTATATCAGCTAAAAAACAACAAGAATAATTAAACCCCAAACCCCTAAAGGGGATTAAAAAATAGATTTAATATGAACACAAAAATGAAATTTACAAATCAATTAATTTTTAGTTTTGTATTGTTAATTGGCTTTTCATCGTGTGGAAAATCTACCGAAGATTTTGACGCCGCAGGAACTTTCGAAGCTACCGAAATAACAGTTTCGTCGGAAGTAATGGGTAAAATAACCAATTTCGACTTAGTTGAAGGACAAGAAGTTGCCGAAAATCAGGTAGTTGGTGCTATTGATAGTGTACAACTTTATTTAAAAAAGCAACAACTAATTGCAGGCAGAAAAGCATTAACAAACCGCAAGCCAGATATGCGCAAGCAATTGGCAGCCGTTGAGCAGCAGATTGAAACTGCCAAAACAGAGAAAAAACGTGTAGTGAATTTACTTCAGGCAAATGCCGTAAATCAAAAACAATTGGATGATGTAAATGCACAAATTGCTGTGTTGGAAAAGCAACAAGCAGCCTTAAAATCGACCTTAGAACTGACTAACAACAGCTTATCGGGCGAAGAAGAAGCCATGCAATTGCAAATAAAACAACTCGAAGACCAATTGCAAAAATGCCGTATCGTTTCACCTATTGCCGGAACAGTACTCACAAAATATGCCGAAATGGGCGAATTGGCCTCACCTGGAAAAGCATTGTTTAAAGTAGCCGACACTAGAAATATTATTTTGCGCGCTTACATTAGTTCCGACCAACTTACACAACTAAAAATTGGTCAGAAAGTACAGGTTTTTTCCGACTTGGGTGAAAAAGACAGCAAACAATACGAAGGAACAATAAGCTGGATAGCCTCTAAGGCCGAATTTACACCAAAAACGATACAAACCCGCGACGAACGTGCCAATTTGGTTTATGCCGTAAAAATTGCTGTAAAAAATGATGGTTTGTTGAAAATTGGGATGTATGGAAATGTGAAATTATAATTCTGCCCCAAACCCCTAAAGGGGATTAAAGAGTGGTTTTCGAAGTGATTTACATATAAATAAATTATTCAAAAATAAGAGACGAAAGTAACTTCACATCCCCTTTAGGGGCTTGGGGCAATTTACTTATTTAAAGTATAAACAATAATGGTATCATGTACTGATTTACATAAAAGTTACGGAAAAACAGTTGCGCTGCAAGGTGTTTGTTTTGAAGTTGCTGAAGGTGAGATATTTGGCATTATCGGGCCGGATGGAGCAGGTAAAACTACGCTTTTTCGCATTCTAACTACATTGCTGTTAGCAAATAGTGGAACGGCTACTGTTAATGGTTTTGATGTGGTGAACGACTATCGCGAAATCCGCAAATGTGTGGGCTATATGCCCGGACGATTTTCGTTGTATCAGGATTTGACCGTTGAAGAAAATTTGAATTTCTTTGCTACTGTATTTAACACCACAGTGGCTGAAAACTACGAACTGATAAAAGACATTTATCAACAAATAGAACCGTTCAAAAAACGCCGTGCCGGAAAACTTTCGGGTGGTATGAAACAGAAATTAGCGTTGAGTTGCGCATTGATACACAAACCGACTGTACTGTTTCTCGACGAACCAACCACCGGAGTTGACCCTGTATCGCGAAAAGAATTTTGGGGAATGCTCAAGAAGTTAAAAGCACAGGGAATCACCATTTTAGTATCGACACCTTATATGGACGAAGCCAGTTTGTGCGACCGCATAGCTTTAATTCAGCAAGGACGAATTTTGAATATAGACACACCGCAAAACATTGTAAATCAATATAAAAACAAACTGTGGGCTGTACGAAGCAAAAACATGTCGAAATTACTCATCGACCTTCGCAGCAATAAAATCTACGAAAATAGTTTCGCTTTTGGCGACGCTCATCATGTTTCTGTAGAAAGTAAGAAATTGGAAATTAAGAAATTAGAAACATATCTTTCGGAATGTGGGCACACAAATATCGAAATAACAGAAATACAACCCACCATCGAAGATTGTTTTATGGAAATCAGTAGAGACGCCATG
>CAZEEN010000122.1:0-1594 GCA_964511115.1 uncultured Paludibacter sp.
TTTTGAGGATTTTCAATTTCTTCAAATTCTTCTGGAAAATACTTTTTATTACGTTTTTTCGATTTCCATTTAATATACTGTAAATGTATTAATCCATCGATAAGACCAATTCTTGGCACTATAAATGCTTTTGCTCCAAGCAATTGTGCCACATCCAAATACACATCGCCTGCATTAGTTATTACATCGGCTCTATCTTGTTTCAGTCCGTAGGTTTTTATGCGTTCATCTATACTCAAGGTTTTAAGATGCTCATTTACTTCGTTCAAAGCTGTAACCGAAAGCTTACGACCTTTACGTGTTTTTGCTAAAACATTCAACTTTATAATGTTTCCACCCGAAGCAATTACGTCGTTTATTAAATACTGCTCTTTAATTTCGGTCATGTCATTCTGAAGCTTTATGTATTCTTCATCCTCCACTTTATCGAACAACAAACGTACTGTACCAATTTTGTATGAATTTGAAAAAACCAACGCTCCGTTCGAAATCACACTCACTTCGGTACTACCACCACCTACATCAATAAAAGCATAATTCTGTTGGTCATTCAGGTTATACAAAAAATGACTTTCGTAAACCATCAAAGCCTCTTCGTGTCCATCAATAATATCAATGTTTATATCCGTTTCTTTGGCAATTTCTTTTACAATATCCTTCGAATTCTTGGCTTCGCGCATGGCTGCTGTGGCACAAGCTCTAAAACTTTCCACTTCAAATACATTCATTAGATGACGGAATGCTTTCATGGTACGCAACAACTGTTTACGCTTTGCTTCATTTATTTTACCGTCAACAAAAACTTGTTGACCCAAACGTAACGGAATACGAATCATCAACTCCTTATTAAAAGCCTCTTCACCATCCAACGAAACACTCATAATCAACAATCGAACGGCATTTGAACCTATGTCTATTGCTGCAAATTTAATTCTGTCCATATATATATTTTTTTAATGTGATATTATTTTTAGAAATGAAAATCTTATTTTATTGCCGATTTATAAAACTTATACAGCTCTTCCTGTGAGCGAAATGCAACACTATCGTTTGTTTTATGCAAATCATTGCTACCCATACCATCTACAATTCGTGCCTTCACATTGTCGCGCAAGCCATATTCCAAAGTTAAACGCAATTGCTTCTGAATATCAGCATCATAAACTGGTGTAAATACCTCTATACGTCTATCTAAATTTCGTTCCATCAAGTCAGCCGAACCAATATAATATTTTTCATCGCCACCATTACCAAAAATCAAAATACGCGAATGCTCCAAATAACGGTCGATAATACCATACACTTCAATATTCTTGCTCATTCCTGTCACTCCTGTAATAATAGAACAATTTCCCCTGACTAATAGTTTAATTTCGACACCAGCATTGGAAGCGTCATACAGTTTTTCAATAATTTTTTTGTCAACTATATGATTTACTTTAAACCATAAATAAGCTTTAATTCCTTTTCCCGCATTTTCAATTTCTTTGTTTATCAACGCAATAATTTTTTTTCGCGTATGGTTTGGCGATACAATTAGATGTTTAAACGAGGGAGTCATATACGGATGTTCTATAAAATCGAATACCGTATT
>CAZEEN010000122.1:1694-9778 GCA_964511115.1 uncultured Paludibacter sp.
GCCTGAATTACTTTTGAATCCTTTGCTAACCTGTATATAGTTACTTTAATTGCCTTAACATCAGGATTAATAGCAGCTTCGCGCAAAATACGAATAAAATAATCGAAACTATGATACGGATAATGCAGATACCTGTCCTTTTCGCGCACAAGGTCTAACAGATTGACTGCTTCGTCGAATTGCGGAATGTTAAGCGGTGGTTGTGGTGCATCACGCAATTCGAATCGCTTCAGTTTCGGGAAGTTCAATAAATCTTTAAAATTGTGGTATCTGCCACTGGCAATTCGAGCAACATTTTTATCAATTTTGAGTAGTTTTTCGCAATATTTGAGTAAGCCGTTGGGCATATCTCTATCGTGAACAAAACGAACAGGTGCACCTAATTTGCGGTTTTTTACCACTTTCGAAACTTTTTCCAAAATACCTTCGTAAGCCGAATTATCGAAATCCAATTCCGCATCGCGGGTAAATTTCATGGTGTAAGCCTCATAGCTTGTATAGTTGAGCGAAGCAAAGATATTTGGTAAACAATGTCTTATAACATCGTCCATGAAAATAACAAATTGTTTTTCGTCTTCGGAAGGTAAAACCAAAAAACGCGATAGTTGCGAAGTGGGTATATGGATTAACGCATATTCTTTTTTCTTCTTTTTCTTTTCATCTTTTATTGAATCATAAATTTCGATAGCCAAGTAAGTACTTTTATCGTTCAATATCGGTTCTTCGTCCATTTGCGACACCAATACAGGGAAAAGCGAATTCATTAATTCTTCCTGATAATATTCATCCAAAAAGCGTTTTTGATTATTGTCAAGAAGCTTTTCGTTTATCAAACAGATATTATTTACTTTTAATTCTTCAACAATTTCTGAAAAAATTTGCTCTAACTCTTCTGCATACTTTGCATTTAACTTCAATACTTTTTTCAGAATTTGCTTACTATCCGATTTTACGTTCTTTACTGAATCTTCAATATCAATCATACGTCGTAACGTAGCTACACGCACTCTGAAAAACTCATCTAAATTGCTCGAATAAATTCCCAAAAACTTAATGCGCTCAAGCAGGGGATTATTTGTATTCGCAGCCTCATCCAAAATTCGTTTATTAAAATACATCCAACTGATGTCCCTATTTATCGATTTGTGAATATTGTTTTTTTTCTTCATCTATTCGAGTTCATTTATTAACTATTTTGCAAATATAGATAAAACCGTTTTAATTGATGTGTAATATCTATTAAATTTAGTACATCTAACTAAAAAGCATAAAAATAGGTTGAGTTCTATTATCAGAGCTCAACCCATAAAAAGGAAATTTTCTATTCAAATTGCTACGTAAACATTATCTTCGCAAAGTTCAAAACTTGTAAGTTCCGATAAAAATATACTTTCGGCGGCATTTGCCCAATATCTGAATTCTTTGTTTGGTTTAAAGAATGGCACAAAATCAACAAGCAAATCTAAATCGAATTTATCATTACTCACTCCAATACCTGAATTTAATGCATCAATCACATTACATTCTTGCTCAATGTGCGTAGGAACCATTAAAACAGGCTTTTGCAAATATATAGCTTCACATACCGACTCGAATCCACCCGTAGTAGCATAAGCCTTTGCCCCCGACATAAATTTAAGAAATCTAACATCGTCCAATTGGTGCATGGTTAACTTATCATTCAATTCAGTCGTACTGCTAGCTAATTTTTTATCCCAAAAGAAATGTAATTTTTCTGTTGGATGTTTTGCACTCCACTTCTCCAAGTCGTTTACATAACCATTGTTTAGCATATAGCCATGTATATAATTTCCCGTTTGCGTACTTTTTGTGTAAACTTCTTTTCGCAATAGGGGAGGCACAATACATATTTCCTCGTATTGTTCTGTTTCTTCATTTCGGAATGATAAAGCCAATATTTTTGATGCATTAAGAGCAGTAAATCTTGAATAAAAATTCAATAATGAAAACTCAATCTTCTTTTTACCAGTGTAATTGAAATTTGAAGTAAGAAAATAATATTGATGTGCCACGTTTACCATAGGGGGTGTGGGGCTGAAAACGCCATACGTAATACCACAAAGTAACTCGTAAAAATTAACTACAATATCAGGCTGTTTATCTTTTATGGCTTTTTTTATTGTAAAAATACTTTCAATAAAAACAGGAAGTAACAATAAATTATACACGATACTTGTGAGCAAAAAAGGTCGTTTTTCTTTAGGTAAAGGTAAAAAATTAGGACTTCTGAATTTGACTAATTTATTTTGCGTTTTATTTACAAAAAAATCGGGTAACGAACGCTTTTGACTGCTACCTACCAATATCGAGACAACTTCATGTCCATTTTTTTCTAATAAACTCATCATACTTAATGCCTGAGTCAAATGCCCACGTCCTTCGCCTTGAACTACAAATAAATACTTCATATTTTCGGATTTTTAAAAGTATGGATTAAAAATATTATTTGAAAAAGCCACTTGAAGAGGTTTCGACTTTATCTGTTCAATTTCGATAAGCTCAAATGGTCGCGGATTCTTTTTAACTTCACTGTGCATATACACTTCCCAGCGCCCATCTTCATGTTCCAAAAGTGCCGACATAGTTTCCACCCAATCGCCCGAATTTAAATAATGAACGTCATCAATAAATTTATCGGCCGGTTGGTGAATATGTCCACAAATAATACCATCTACTCCACGCGTTTTAGCCAAATCTACTAGCTCAGTTTCGTAATTCGAAATATACGATACAGCCGACTTTACTTTTTGCTTGATGCTTTGCGATAATGAAAAATATTCCAACCCTTTTTTCAAACGGTAAAAATTGTAAATGCGATTAACCCACAACAAAAAAGTGTAACCTATATCTCCTAACTTGGCTAACCACTTCATATTTGTAGTTACATGGTCGAACACATCGCCGTGAACAACGTAGTATTTTTTTCCATTACGCTCGTGCACGTAATCTTTTACAATTGAGATATTTGCAAAAGCAAACGGAGCTATATTATCCAAAAAATCATCGTGATTTCCACGCACATAAACCACTTTTGTATTGTGATTTTCCATCATTTTCATGATAATTTTAAAAAGGTCAGTATGTTCTTTTTTCCACTTTCCTTTACCTCCCTTTTGCAAATGCCAACCATCCACAATATCACCGTTCAAAATTAGTGTTTCACAATTGACGGTGCGTAAGAAGTCGGCTAACTGCTGTGTTTTAGAATGTTCAGTACCTAAATGAACGTCCGAAATTACAATTGTAGGATAAAATTTTTGATTATACATAGTGTTTTTATTTGCAAAATAACTCCTCATCTATTTCATTTTCAACACAAATAAATTACTAAACAATTACAAGAGCTAAATGTCATAACTCTGTAATTCTCGCTTCATATCGCTTACACCATATTGTAACATCTATTAAATTTAAGGCTGAGGGGTATATTAAAGGTCGATAATTGCTATATTTGCACTGCTTCAACACACAATATTAATCGTTTAAAAAACTACTCTTATGAACAAACTACTATCAATAATTGCTGCAATTTTTATTTGCACACAATTTTTTGCTCAAAAAAATCCAATTGTACAAAGCGAAGGTTTGTTTTTTACGGATGCTACACAAACTAAACTCTATACCGGCGAGTTTAAAGAGTATTTTGAAAATGGTGCTTTGAAGCTAGAAATGAATATTAAAGAAGGTAAACCGCAGGGTGCTTATATTGTATATTTCCCAAACGGCAAACCAAACGAAGTTCGTGCTTATCGAAATGGTGAGTTTCACGGTACATGGCGCACTTACAACGAAGCCGGTATGCTAATTGCCGAAGCTGAATACCATAATAATCAGAAAAATGGTACTTGGCATGTATGGGACGATTCGGGAATTATGCGCTACGAGATGCAGTACGAAAAAGGTAAAAAAGTAGGTTTGTGGTATATGTGGGACGAAAAAGGCAAACTCATCTCGGAAAAGAAATATTGATAATCAACAATTTAGCACCGATATTTTTTTGTAACATTTTCTTAATACTGATGTATAAGGTTTGTCATTAAACTGTAACATGATTGATGTTACTTTGTATCGTGAAGTAACAATCACGAAATCAAAAGAACAAAAAATAAAAAATTATACAATCATGAAAAAGTTATTTTCAATCGTTTTATTATCAGTAGCAGTTTTTTCGTTGTCTGCAAAAGGAGTAGCAGCACCAGAAGCTAAAGCAGCAGTGGCGTCCGAAGTTGTTTCAACAGTTAAATTGAATGGTTTTATTTTTGACAAAGACACAAAAGAAAGCCTTGCAGGTGCTGTAATTACAGTAAACGGTCATAAAATTTACTCCGACTTAGATGGAAAATTCGACATTAGCAATATAGCGGGTAAAGTTCAATTGAAAGTAAGCATGATTTCGTATGAAGAAAAAACGTTCGAAATTGACCCAAGCAACGCCTCTTCACTTAAAATCGAATTGAATCAACGCTAATTTGTACAAAAAACATATAAAAAAGCAGCAAATCAAAATTTTGATTTGCTGCTTTTTTTATCTCTTAACCTGATCTTTAACGTCGAACTTTTACAATCACTTTCTTAATTTTTCCGTCGGCAATGCCTGGCTGGTGGCCATCTTCTGGAAAAAACACAGCAAACTCCAACGGATGAATGTTGAGCATATTATACGCTTTATCGGCATAAAACGTCAAATCCTTTTCAATATTATAAGGGTCAGTTACTTCAGCTAAATCGGATGTCGGTTTCCAGCCCATCACTTCTACCCCACTTACTGGCACTTGAATGTCAATAAAGTTGTTGTGCGTTTCCATACCTGCAGTTTCTGGCGTTTTTCCGTCAATTTCTACTACATTTACAACAAGATTGGCGCCATCGAGTTCAATTTTACCAAGTGGCAAAGCAACTAAATCGTTCGAAGTTAAAAATTCGAATGCTTTCTTGAAAAGTGGATGTACATTTTCGTACAGTCCAGCATTAGATAATTTGTCTAAAATCATTTTTTTATTTATTTACTGATATTGAATACTTTATAAACTTTACAAACCTTATGAACCTTACAAACCTTACAAACTTTATAACCTAAATCACTTCATCTACCGTGTAATTCAAAAATTTATTAAATGGAGCAGCAGTTTTGAAAATCCGAGCAATTTCATCAATAAAATGTTCACTGTCAAGAAGTTTTTTATCGAATTTATATTCTACCAAATAATGTTTCAATTTAAGTAACTCGACATCGGGAAAATCAGCTGGAAAGCCTGCCGGAACTTTTTTCAATTTATCTTCTTCGAAAAAGTTAGTGAAAAGTTTGGCAAATTCTGCTTCGTGGCGAATTTCATTCAACTCGTCGATATTATCGTAAACGCTTTTGCGTAAGGCTTTTAATAAATTTGGTTGCGGACACCACACTCCCGCTCCAACAAAACATCCTGCGGGGTCGAGATGTAAATAATAACCGCCACGCTGACTTTTACGACCACCTGCCGAAGCTATAAACACACCAAAATGGGTTTTGTATGGGGTTTTATCTTTCGAAAACCGAATGTCCTTATAAATGCGGAATACACATTCTGCTGCCTCTACATTCTTAATGTCTTCGTCGAACTCTGCAATTTTGAGTATCAACTCTTTACTAAGCCCATCGAATTGTTTTTTTACACTTTCGAACCAACTTTTATTTTCGGCAAACCATTCTCGGTTGTTATTTTCGCTCAGCGCTGATAAAAAACGAATAATTTCGGATACCTGCATATAATAATGTTATTGAGTTAATCAGTTAATATATTTTTTAAAGACAATAATGTCTGTATTTTTTTATTCACTGCAAATATAACTGAATTATTACATAAACTGTTCGATAATACCTGTATTTTTAGATTTTAAATAAAAATATATAGCAAAAATTCACTACTTTTGCAAACCAATAATTGCAGGTTAAATAATACTGCAAATTTCAGTTACTTAACTGTAATTTAATCACTTATCATTTGTAATGAAAAACAGAATTAAAGAACTTCTTCAAGAAATTGAAAATTCGGTTGCTAAAAACAACGACGAATTAGAAGCATTGCGCATAAAATATTTAAGTAAAAAAGGATTAGTTTCTGAATTATTCAACGATTTCAGAAATGTTGCCAACGAAGAAAAGCGCGAAGTTGGACAATTACTTAACGACTTGAAAAACAAAGCTCAGGACAAAATAAACGACTTGAAAGAAGCTTTTGGTGCTCAAAATGAGGCTGTTCAAAAATCGGATTTAACCCGTAGCGCCGACCCGATTAAAATCGGAACTCGTCACCCGCTTTCACTTACTAAAAACGAAATTATTGATATATTTTCGCGCATTGGCTTTACCATTGCTGAAGGCCCTGAGATTGAAGACGATTGGCATGTGTTTGGTGCATTGAACTTTCCGCCCGAACATCCGGCACGCGACATGCAGGACACGTTTTTTATCGAACAAAATCCAGACATTTTGCTTCGCACACACACTTCATCGGTGCAATCGCACATAATGGCCAATCAAAAACCGCCTATCCGCATGTTGTTTCCGGGTCGTGTTTATCGCAACGAATCCATTTCGTATCGTGCACACTGCTTTTTCCATCAGGTGGAAGGACTTTATATCGACAAAAATGTGTCGTTTGCTGATTTGAAACAAGCATTGATGTATTTTGCCAAAGAAATGTTTGGCGAACACACACAAATTCGTTTACGACCATCGTATTTTCCATTTACCGAACCAAGTGCCGAAATGGATATTTCGTGTAATATTTGTGGTGGAAAAGGTTGTCCGTTTTGCAAACATACCGGCTGGGTCGAAATTTTAGGATGCGGTATGGTTGACCCAAATGTACTCGAAAACTGCGGTATCGATTCTACAGTTTACTCCGGATATGCATTCGGAATGGGCGTTGAGCGTATCACCAACTTAAAATATCAGGTGAAAGACTTGCGGTTATTCTCCGAAAACGATGTTCGTTTCCTCAAACAGTTCGAATCGGCAAATTAAGCCCCTAAATCCCTTAAAGGGGACTTTTATAAGAAATGTCGGTAAAAAAAAGATTTTTCATTTACTTATCATATAACGGTTCTGCTTATCATGGCTGGCAGATGCAGCCTAACGGAATTTCGGTTCAGGAAGTGCTTGCAAAGGCACTTTCGACCGTTTTACGCATTGATGTAGAAATTACAGGCGCTGGTCGTACCGATAGTGGCGTTCATGCGCGGTTGATGGTGGCACATTTCGATTTCGAAGGCGAAATTAAAACGGAGCAATTGACGGTTAAGCTAAATAGTATGTTGCCAAATGACATTGCTATTTATAATATCCGCGAAGTTAAAACGGATGCACATGCCCGTTTCGATGCCATTTCGCGCCGCTACGAATACCGTATTGTAACCGCCAAATCTGTTTTTCGCAATGGACTTGCAGCTCGCTTTGCCGAAAATCTGGATATAAACAAAATGAATGAAGCAGCAGCAACACTTTTTGAGTTTAGCGACTTTACGAGTTTCAGCAAACTGCACACCGATGTAAAAACCAATAACTGCGACATTAAATTCGCAAAATGGGAGAAAAAAGAAGATGAGTTGATTTTCACCATCGAAGCTGATAGATTTCTTCGCAATATGGTTCGTGCCATTGTTGGAACATTGCTCGAAGTGGGAAGAGGAAAAATGTCAACAAACGAATTTCGCAACATAATTGAAGCTAAAAACCGCTGCAAAGCAGGAGTATCAGTGCCAGCTTGCGGGTTATTTTTGGTAGATATTCAATATCCTGATTTCATATTCTGTGAATAGAGAATAGAGATTAGAGAATAGAAATTAAGAAAATGAGAAAATAGTTTAAATACAATTACAGTTATAAAATAGCTGATTTTATAATTTCCATTTTCTCAATTTCTTGATTTCCAATTTCTTATTTTCTCATTTTCATAATTTCTAATTTAAAAAAAAATGTGGATTCTCTTTGCTTTCGTTTCGGCGCTATTGCTTGGCGTGTATGATGTATGTAAAAAAACATCGTTGCAAGGCAATGCCGTCATTCCCGTTTTACAATCATC
>CAZEEN010000123.1:0-1936 GCA_964511115.1 uncultured Paludibacter sp.
GGAAAATTTGCCATTCAGCTCGATAGCGACGATATTTATCAGGACGAAAATACCTTGCAAAAAATTGTTGACGCATTTTACGAACAAAACTGCGCCATGGTAATCGGTTCGTACACCATGACAAATTTTGCGTTAGAAACCATTCCTCCAGGATTAATCGACCACAAAGAATGGACGCCCGAAAACGGACGAAATAATGCACTTCGCATTAATGGCTTAGGTGCTCCACGCGCATTTTACACGCCTGTATTGCGCGAAATAAAAGTCCCCAACACCAGTTATGGCGAAGATTATGCACTCGGACTCCGCATTAGTCGCGATTATCAAATTGGTCGCATTTACGACTCTGTATACATGTGCCGCCGCTGGGACGAAAATTCAGACGCTTCGCTCGATGTAGTAAAAATGAACGGACATAATTTGTATAAAGATAAAATTAGAACGATAGAGTTGAAGGCGAGAAAAAAATGAAAAACCGCCCCTAACCCCTAAAGGGGAACAGAAATTAGTATTGATAATTACAATTTTGAATATGTATTTTATATGAAAAGAGAGTAATCCACATCCCCTTTAGGGGCTTGGGGCAGACAAATATAAAACCACGATGAATAATATCAACTCCCAAACAAAATCACTAATTGCTGAGCAAATAAGTTCCTGGCCTCTTGCCCGCACCAATTTCGAGGGATTAAAAACCGTGCAAGCAAAATCGTTCAACTTTGGCGATTTTGACATCAACGTGCAGTTTAATCCTGCCCGTATAGTTTCTTCGGGTGCTAAGGTGGATGCGAAAACCATTGCTGAACGGAAATGTTTTTTGTGTGCCGAAAATCGGCCAGATGAACAAAAGGGAATTGATTTTGGCGATTACGAAATTTTGGTGAATCCTTTTCCCATTTTTACCGAACATTTCACCATTCCGCGTAAAGAACATGTCGACCAGCAAATACTTCCGTATTTTGCCGATATGCTGGAACTTGTAAAAGTAATGGACGATTATCTGTTGTTTTACAATGGTCCAAAATGCGGAGCATCGGCTCCCGACCACATGCATTTTCAGGCCGGAACAAAAGATTTTCTGCCGTTGGTAAATGATTATAAACGACTTAAAAATACGCATACCGACCTGCTGATAACTACCGAAAAAATGCAGTTGCTGCAAATGAAAAACTATATGCGGACCGTTTATTGCATTGAATCAATGGATATTGAAAGTGCAAAAGATGCGTTTGAGAAGTTGTATAAGCACCTCTCCCTAACCCTATCCAAAGGAGAGGGAACAGAGCCTTTAATGAATATTGTATGTACTTATGAAGACGAAAAATGGAATATTTTTGTTCTTCCACGCAAAGCGTTTCGTCCTTGGCAATACACAGCCGAAGGCGATAAACAATTGTTGATAAGCCCGGCAACTGTTGAAATGTGTGGCATTTTCATAACACCAATTGAAGCTCATTTTGAACGAATTACAAAGGAAGATGTAGTGAGTATTTTGGAACAAGTCTCTTATTAATCATTCACCATTAATCATTTACCATTAAATGGAACTTTCAGAACCAATCATACACGTCGGCATTTTATCAGCCCCAACAATTGAATTTGTGCTGAACGGTATTTTTGCTGACAATAATGGAAACGAATTATCTGGAAATCAAGTTGCAAAAATCGAAACTGGAAAAATACGTTTTAACGATATTTTGTCTGACGAATTAATTTTCGAGCCCGTTTCGTCTGATTCATCTTTCGACCTGATTGATGTGATAATTGGCATTAATTTTCATTGGGAACGCAAAGAAAATCAACGATTTAAAGGAGCATTAAAAATTATCGTAGAGACGCAGCGTGCTCCGTCTCAATTTCGTGTCGCAACATTAACAGCCATCAATCGTATCGGTGTCGAAGATTACCTCACCAGCGTTATTTCGAGCGAAATGAG
>CAZEEN010000123.1:2036-9708 GCA_964511115.1 uncultured Paludibacter sp.
TAAAATGGTACGAGCGTGACGCCCACACGCATTTCGATGTTTGTGCCGACGATCATTGCCAACGATATCAGGGTATTACGCGTGCATCTACGGCGGCTGTCGAAAAAGCCATTGAAGCAACTCGCGGTGAAGTTTTATGGGCGGATGGAGAGATTTGCGATGCGCGTTTCTCAAAATCCTGTGGTGGTGCTTCCGAAACGTTCGAAAATTGCTGGGCACCTGAACATTATTCCTATCTCACCAAAGTAATTGATAATCCCGTAGAACCGGAAGGTTTTGAGTTGGATTTAACCCTGGAAGCAAATGCCGAACGATGGATTCGCTTGTCGCCGGAAGCATTTTGCAACACAACCGACAAAAAAGTGTTGGCACAAGTCCTCAACAATTACGACCAGGAAACAACCGATTTTTACCGTTGGAAAGTGGAATACACACAAGCCGAAATTTCGGAACTATTGGCGCGCCGCTCAGGAATTGATTTTGGCGAAATTGTGGATATGATTCCCGTAAAGCGCGGTGAATCAGCACGATTAATAGAACTTAAAATTGTTGGAACAAAACAAACCATAACTGTTGGCAAAGAACTCGAAATCCGCAAATGGCTATCGAACTCACACCTGTACAGTTCAGCTTTTGTAGTTGATAAATTGGATATTAAAAACGGTATTCCGGAAAAATTTGTCCTTACCGGTGCTGGCTGGGGTCATGGCGTGGGACTTTGCCAAATAGGTGCAGCCGTTATGGGCGAAAAGGGTTATCTTTACAACGAAATATTGCTGCATTACTTTAAAGGTGCAGAATTGAAGAGAATATATACCCCCAACCCCTAAAGGGGAGAAAGAAATATTAGTTATGATAATTTTAAAATATTTGATATGAAAAATATTGAAAAAGAAACACAAGACAAAGCTAATTTCAGTTCCCCTTTAGGGGCTAGGGGTACTTCCCCTTGGGCTTGGATTCCAACCCTGTATTTTGCACAAGGGCTTCCGTATGTAGTAGCCATGACAGTTGCTGTGATTATGTACAAGCGACTGGGTATTTCGAATACCGACATTGCCTTGTATACCAGCTGGTTATATTTACCGTGGGTTATAAAACCATTTTGGAGTCCATTTATCGACTTGGTAAAAACAAAACGTTGGTGGATAGTTTCCATGCAGCTTTTGATAGGAGCTGGATTGGCGGGAGTGGCCTTCCTGATTCCTATGCCTTTCTTTTTTCAGGCTACATTAGCAGTTTTATGGTTAATTGCATTTAGTTCCGCAACGCACGACATTGCTGCCGATGGGTTTTATATGCTTTCGTTGGATAGCAGTCAGCAATCGTTTTTTGTAGGCATTCGAAGTACTTTTTACCGTTTGTCGATGATTACCGGACAGGGATTGTTGATAATTATTGCAGGTAGCATCGAAAGTTGGACAGGTGTTGAACCTTTACAGTTTAACGTTCAATCGTCCAAAACAACACAAACAGAATTAGTTATTGAACCTCAAAGTTATTCAGCATCAACAACAGACGAAATGACTTTTGTTGCATTTCCCGAAAATTTGGTATTGAACACTACCAATATTACAGCCGATTCGCTCCAAAAAATTAAGTCGTTTGCTTCGGAGCAAAATCAAAAAAACGGCTTTATTTCAATTGAAAAAACAGCTGCAGAGCTGAAAAGCGAAAAAACTTCGTGGTGGACGCAACATGTTTCGGCACCTCTTGGCAGCTTTATTAAAACAAATTTTGGCGAAAAAAGAGATGAATTGGCTGGCACCGATGGAAAAGTTGGAAGTGCAGGGCTGATTGCCGTGAGGTTGACAAAAAAACCCGAAAAAGGTGAAAATGTTGTTTTAAATTCAAGCTTTGCAAAAGGAGACAAAAGTATATCAATTGCTTCTGGCGAAAGGGTTACCTTTACAGAAGAAAACTGGGACAAACCCGCTTATTTGGTAGCACAACTCGACTACAAACTGAAAGAGGAGGTAAAAAGCGAATTCAAAGGTATTTCGGGTAATATAAAATTGGCGTGGAGTATAACATTCTTTATTTTGGCAGGACTTTTCATGCTGTTTTTTGTTTACCACCGTTTTATTTTACCTCGTCCTGTATCCGACCAATCAACTGTAACTCATTCGGCTACTCATATTTTTTCTGAATTTGGAAATACATTTAAAACATTTTTTCAGAAACCCGGAATTGGGCTAGCCATTACATTCATGTTGTTGTATCGATTGGGCGAAGCTTTGTTGGTTAAAATGGCCTCTCCGTTTTTGCTCGATGCGCGCGAAGTGGGCGGACTCGGACTTACTACAGGACAAGTAGGATTGGTGTATGGCACTGTGGGTGTTATTGCGTTGACTTTAGGTGGCATTGTTGGTGGCATTGCCGCATCGCGCAAAGGACTGAAATACTGGATTTGGCCAATGGCTTTGTGTATTACACTACCTCACTTGGCATTTCTGTATTTGTCGTGGTACATGCCCGAAAATTTATTTTTGATAAATGCAGCAGTAGCATTCGAGCAATTTGGTTACGGATTTGGATTTACGGCTTATATGCTTTACATGATTTATTTTGCCGATGGCGAACACAAAACAGCGCACTATGCCATTTGTACGGGCTTTATGGCTATGGGAATGATGCTTCCTGGTATGATGGCAGGTTGGCTGCAAGATATGTTAGGTTACAATCATTTTTTTATTTTGGTAATGATTTGCGCCATCCCAACCTTAGCGGTTATTCCATTTATGAAAATAAAAAAGGATTTTGGAATAAAAAGTACGGCAAACAAATAACTGGGAAAGAATTTTTAATTTAAAGAGTCATATTAAACTTCCATCTCTTGTGTGTCCAAAGCCATAACTCGGGGTGTTGTGTAATGTCGGCTTCGAGCTGTTGCATGTATTTTTGCGAAATGGCAAATTCGGGTTCGGCTTGTGGGTTTTCGGACAGCAATTCTACTTTGCAATGGTAATATCCACGTTTAGGGCGTGTAATAGATAGAATGAGTACCGGATAATTGAATTTGCGTGCTAACACTTCGGTGCCTACAATAACGGGCGTGTGTTGGTTCAAAAATGTCATGCTAAATCGAATACTGTCGCGCGGTGGCCGCTGATCGCCAACCATTGCAAACACGCCCTTTTCGCCCGCTTTACTCATTCGGAGCATGGATTTAAACAAATCGCGCATTTCAATATTTCCCATATTGTATTTCAGGCGCAGGCGATAAGTCAAGTCATCGAATTCGGCATTTTTAAGTCGTTTGTAAACGCCATAAAGCGGACTCTCTTTGGGCAAATGGAGCGACATGGCAGATACCCATTCCCAATTCCCATAATGTGCCATCATCAACATGGCACTTTTATTTTCGGCATAAATTTTTTCGATAATTTCAATATTCTCAAACGTTATTCGCTTGCTCACTTCCTCGGCCGACATATTGATGCGATACATGGCTTCTATAAAAACATCGCAAAAATAATGGTAAAATTTTCGTTCAATTTTCAGTATCTCCAATTTACTTTTTTCAGGAAATGAAAGTGTTAGGTTCTGCCTAACCACCTTACGCCGATAGCGTACAACATGATATACAAGGGGAAAAAGCATATCCGACACCACATAAAGCACTCTTAAGGGCAATAATGTAACGACATAGAGCAGGGTGTAGTATAACTTAAACATTGAAAATTACGAATTACGAATTGAAAATTGGAAATTACGAATTGCAAAGTTACTAAAAAATCAGTTAAGTGATATTCGCAGGAAAGGTTTTCGGGTTAATAAAAAAAATTGTACTTTTGCAACGCTCAAGAAAAAACGAGGTCCTGTAGTTCAATGGATAGAACAAGTGTTTCCTAAACACTAGATCCGGGTTCGATTCCCGGCGGGACTACTCTAAAAATAGCTATTAGTCTGTTGATTAGTTTATTAAAGCCAGTAAGTTCGTATGTTCTGAGTTCCTTAACCTCTTAGTTTGGGCTAATGCTTCCTCCGGCGTTACAGGCTTCGATTGTGCGATATATTCCATTCGCTTCTTGCTGTCCGCCCACCAATCTATCGATGGCACTGCGCTCCATTGTTCGTCGGTTATCCAATTGGGTTTCGTTTTTGTTTCCATTGCACAGAAATGAGGATTCAAAATTAGTGTTTTTGTTTGAATTATATAAGTCTTTTCAACTTACAACATGGATTTAGATTGAAATATTTCAGATAACTCGCTTGTAATTCTTAAAACAACCCCAAAAATACACCTTATGGGATTGGATTTTATTATATCCCTCGCTTCGCTGCGGGATGACAAAGGCATTTTGTAGTGGAATAATACCGTCGCCCGACCGTCTCAGATTACATTAGCATTCAATTGGCGACGGTGCAAAATGCCCTACGAACCCGTCGCACGCATAAACTACATGAAAGCGATAACTGTTGGCGACGGCTTTTGACGACCTAATGCCTTTGTCATTTCGACCGCAGGGAGAAATATAAAAATTTGCTTATTCAATTTTTACCCTTTCATAATCCTCCTCACTTAGCCAAAAATCAGGACAGACAACCAACACTTCTTCGTAAGTTAAATTGTAGAGTTTGAATACTAATTCATCGATTTGGCGCTCTAAAATGGATGTATCTGAATTGAGTTTATTTTTATTTTTAAGTATCTCATCCACCAAAATTATGATTTTTGATTGATTCTCAATTGAAACTTTTATAATAGGTAAATTCTTTGCATCATCTGGATAGAAATGCATTCCTTCACTTTGGAATTGAATAAAATACCAATTTATTAAGTTTGAATTTAAAATTCCTAAAATGAATTTCATATTATACTTTTTAGACAACTCTAAGTCTCCGTTCTCAATTGAACGTTTTGCTGAAATATGTTTTGCTGTGGTTATGGAATCAATTTTTACACAATTAATTACTGTATGACTATTATACGCTTTTTTATTATCATATGTAAATCTCAAACGACCCGATACAACATTTATAAACATTATCTTTTCATTCTCAAATAATTCCGGAAACATTGAATTGTAATGTTCAGATGGACTATAATTTAGCCAACCAGCCTGGGAATAATAATATCTTTCAATATTCTTGCCTTCAACAAATAATTTAAAATTCTTTGATTCATAATCATGAACATAGAAACTTTTTGGTCTATTGGTATCGTTTTTATGATTAACTCGAACACCATAAGCGATTAAACAGATATTTTCTAATGATATGGATTTTTTTTCAATCTTTGACTTCAACCCTAATAGTTTATCAAATTCTTTGGTTTCTAATCTACAATTCTTAAGCAAACTGAATTTTCTTGTTTCAACCAAGTTAATTTTAAATTTGTTATTAACAAAACATTCTGGAGAATCTGCAATTTTTATTTTTGTATATATATCATCCTTTGCTTTTTTAATTCTTAAAATTACATTTTTCACACTTGCACTATCAAATACATAATAATTGCTTGTATCAACTATTTCAACCACAGAGTATCTGTTAATTAACATTTCTCTTGATTGTTCAGCATAATTTTGATTAGTAAATGCATATGGAATAATAAATGTATTAATTCCATTATTTTGCAATAGTTCTAATGTTTTCTCAATAAAAGCAACATAAATGTCTGTGCGACCTTGACAAGTAGCGAAATTATCAAACATATATTTTTTTAAATCATCATCTATTTTTTCAACATTTATATATGGCGGATTCCCCACTACCAAATCAAAGCCACCTGTTACACCAAACATCCATTCAGCATCAAAAAACTTTGAGGAAGTGTTTTGGTCGTACGGATTCCAATGTGCTAGTTTTTCGGCTTCATCTTCGAATGTATCGTTTTTCGATTTGCTTTCTTCACGTATTATTTCACTTTCAATGCGTTTTATTTGTGTATCTATTTCGTTTCGCTTCTGCTTGTTTACATCTACCCTGAAAATGGTTGGTTGCACTTCGGGTGTAGGTTCGAAGCCAAAATCAATAGTTGCTTGTTGTTGAGGTGCTAAAGTTGAATCTTCCCATTTTTCGCCGATATATTGTTTCTTTTCTTTTTCTAATTCTGCCATGCGGGCACGAAATAGTTTGATTTTCACTGTGTTCGGTTTGGTGCTATTGTCAATCAGAAAGGTTTTAATTCGTTTGCGCAAGTCTTTATCCAATTCACGCAATTTATGTTTCTCATACGCACTTGGAGCCAAAAAATGCTTGTGACGTACATCTAACAATTGTGTTTTGAGTGCATTCAATTCTTCGTTCTGGAGGTCTAATTTGTCCGAAAAATCTTTTTTCAACCCTATCAATGTATTGGCTGCAACAAATTTGGTTTCCAAGTTTGGAAGGGCTATAATGCCATAATTCTCTCGCTTAGCATCTTTCTCTTGTTCGCAAATAAGCGAAATAAAAAATCGTAATTTCGAAATCTGTACGGCGATGGTTTGAATATCTACCCCGTAAATACAATTTTCGATTAAATGCAGTTTGGTTTGGTATTTCGATGTATCGGATGGTGATAATTTATGCAATAAATCCAACATGCGGTTAAGCATGCCCATCGGAAATGCTCCCGAGCCGCAGGCAGGGTCGAGCATTTTTACGGCTTTGAGTGCTGCAATTAATCGTTCTTTATTTTCGTCGGAAAGTGGAATTTCCTCGGGTAAGATATCCATTCTGAACAATGTGCGTATGTTTTCTTCTGATATATCGTTGCAAGTATTTTTAAGGTAAGCAATCAAACTTTCATCTACCATATAGTTTACAATCTCACGAGGTGTGTAAAACGAACCCGATTGCTTACGGGCTGTTTCTTTGGTTTCGGGATTGTATGCACCCAACAAGTTTTCGAAAACCTTGCCCAACAATTCGGGGTCGAGAGCCACCTCTACATCTTCGGGTGTATTTTCCTCCACCGTAAAGTTATATTTTTGCAACAAAGGAATAATGCCTTTTTCAGCATTAAAAAACAAACAATTCGGCAGAAATGCGCGTTTCTGTCGTCCTGCGGCACGACTAAAGCCATCGTAATACATTATTTTGCCGTCCTCTGTTTTGTCGAGGCATTCGAACAAACCACCATTCATAAACGGAACTTCGTTAAACAAGTCAACGATATGTTTATGATTTTGTTTGAACCAGCTTTTTTCGTTGGCATCTCTGAATAGTGTTTTTATGCCAAAATGTTCTTTTTGCTCGTTGAAACTTCCGTTTTTTGCAAATTCGCGTTCAGATATTTTTTTATTAAGCGTAGCAAAAAACAGATTTTGTAAAATCGCATTATAATAGTTGCCTTTTGTGGTGCTAAGTGGTTCAAATTCTGAGAGTATATCCTTTAAGGTTTCAACCTTAAAAATCGGCTCAGGTACTAATTTCTTTTGCTTGATAAACCAGACAAACATCAGCCTGGTAATCAAGCGGATTAAATGTTCTTCTATTTTTCGGTCATCGGTATCGGTACTTGTATCATTGGGAAAGGTTACAGCAAAACCTTCGTCGTCCGACAATGCCCACTGATACCATGCAAAAAGTTCTTTGTAAAAATCTTTGGTTAATGCTTCAACCGAGAATGCGGTTTTTATATCCTCCAATGTAGCATTTTTCCCTATTTCCCCTAATTTTTTAAATCGGTCGGTTGCTGTGCGGACACTTTCGTTTTTACCCAGCACGTAGGTAAATCGTT
>CAZEEN010000124.1:0-9646 GCA_964511115.1 uncultured Paludibacter sp.
CCGCTTTGCTCAACTATCCGGTGCGCCAAATTAATATTTCGCTCCATGATGCCGAAGAAAATATTGCTGAAAGCGAGTGGTTTAATTACATAAATAATGTGTTGGATATTGCTACAAAAGTTGCTGCGACTACCTACATAAATCTGCGATTGTGGAATGGTGGAGTTGAAACAAGTCAGACATTTAATACATTCTGTTTAAATAAAATAGCGGATTATTTCAACAAAACATCTGATGAGCTTATTAAAAACGATAAGGATACCGGACTAAAACTTGCCGACCACATTTTTCTACAAACGGCTCCCCGCTTCGACTGGCCTGATGGCGAAACGGTACGCAACGACCACAAAAAGACCTGCTACGCCTTGCGTGACCAAATTGCGATTTTGGTGGATGGAACGATTGTTCCGTGCTGTTTGGATGCTGATGGAGCTATGAATTTAGGAAATGTTTTTAAGGATAAGCTGGACGAAGTTTTAAAAGGCGAACGCGCTCAAAAAATCAGAAATGGATTTATGAACAACACAATAACGGAGGAGTTTTGTAAAAGCTGTGGTTTTTTTATTTAGAAGAAAGATAATTGATGTGGTGATGTGATGATGTGATGATGTGATGATAATGTGATGATGTGATGATAAAAGAATTTAAATTATAAATAACGCACGAAGTGCCTAATAACGCGAAGCAAAATAACGTGCGAAGCACTAATAACGCGCAGCTATTAACGCACGAAGTGCCTAATAACGCATGAAATGCCCAATAACGTGCGAAGCACAAATAACGCGAAGCAAATAACGGCGAAGCCATTTTAGAATGTCTCAAAAAATAGTTTTTACTTTAAATACAAATGGAGCTCTGGGTTGTTTTCCGGAGTGTATGGTGGTGGATACCGACGAAAAAGGTGTTTTCCAAACGCATTTTGTGCGCGTAGGTGAACAAAATAAAACAGACCATTTACATTTGCTGGACACTACCGACTTACAATTGCTCGATTGTTGTTTGAGGTTGGAGAAAAGTAATATTGTTTCGAAAATAAAAGACCGTTTTGTGAAAGAATGGGATGATTTGATAAATAAATACTTTTCGAAGAAGAAAATAACTCCTGACAAACAATACATTAAAGATTATTTATTAGATTATATCGAGACGATTCAAAATCGTTTTTTTGAATTAGTGGGCGACCGAAAAGTTTATTTACCCATTGGCCGATTTCCGTTTACTTGGACAGAACTGACAGTGGAAGAAGAAATGCCCGATTTGCTTTATTGTTTCGAAAACTTGCCCGACCGTATCAATTATTCGCTCGCTATTAGTTGTGGTAATAAATCGCTTTCGCTGCAAAAAGCAATACTCGTAACCCGAAAGGCAGCACGAGTTTTGATTAAAAATAAAATTTATGAGTTCGATGCCGATGTGGATGGTGCTAAATTAATGCCTTTTTTCGATAAAGAAAAAGTTTCGGTAACGCAAGCAAATGCCGACGAATATATTCACAAAGTAATTGTTCCATTGGCAGTTACCGACAAAGTATTGGCTTCGGGTTTCGAAATTGAAACGCTGAATATACTTACAAACGCACAGCTTAAAGTACGTGAGTTAGCATCAATCCGACAATTTACACTTTTCGACGATGAAGCGGAAAACAGCGCAGATAAAAGTTTGGTTATTGAACTGATTTTCGAATACGGTAACTTTCAGTTTTGGGCAGGGCAAGGCGGTAAAACCACAAGCGTAGATTTGACCGAAAACTCATTTACCATCAGCAAAGTGGAACGCGACCGCATGCTCGAAAAATTGTATATCGATGCGCTCAAAGAAGCAGGGCTCGACCTCAATGCAAAAGTGCGTAAAATGCCTTACAACGAAGGCGTTGAATGGATAAATGTTCACTACAAAGCCTTGGAAGCTACCGGTGTGGATATTCGTTTTGAGAACAAAAACAACTCCACGCAAAAAGTTTTTGTTGGCGAACGCACACTGCAAATTGTACTCGACGAAGGGCGCGATTGGTTTGATATTCAGGGAAAAGTGATGTTTGGCGCTTACGAAATTCCGTTTGTGCGCTTGCTCAACTATATTAAACAAGACAAACACGAGCTTATTTTGCCTAACGGTGAATATGCCATTATTCCACAAGCGTGGTTCGACGAATACAAAACGCTGGTAGATGTTTGTAAAATTGAAGATGGAAAAGCAGTTGTGGCGCGTCATTTTGTGGCTATTACACAAGAATTGACAAAAATCACCTGCAACCTGAAAGACAGTACCCGAAAATTACTTACTCAAACGCTTGATGCTGATTATGAGCTACCAACAAATTTTAACGGACAGCTCCGCCATTACCAACAAGCTGGCTACAACTGGCTACGGTTACTTGACGAGTTGGCACTAGGCGGTTGCCTTGCCGACGATATGGGTCTTGGAAAAACCATTCAAGCACTCTGCTTGCTGCAATGGATGAAGGAAAACAAACGTGGAATGAGTTTGCTCGTAGTACCCAAAAGCTTGCTTTACAACTGGGAAGACGAAGCGGCTCGCTTTGCACCTGAATTAAAAATATATGTTCATTCGGGCATGCAGCGCATTAGCGAATCGGCTGAAATTAAAGATGTTGACATTATTCTTACAAGCTACGGAACACTTCGCCGCGACCGAAAAATGCTATCAGAAATTCCGTTTAACTATATCATTTTAGACGAAGCACAAGCCATAAAAAACCCGCAATCGGATACCACACAAGCTTGTCACACATTACAAGCTCAGCGATTTTTGACACTAACAGGCACGCCGCTCGAAAACTCGCTGACCGACCTGTGGTCGCAAGTACATTTTTTCAACCGTAATATGCTCGGTTCGCAAAATCATTTTGTACGCACATGCAAATTACCTCATAAACAACAATATTACAGGCAATTGCTTAAACCCTTTATGCTACGGCGACATAAAAAAGATGTGCTCACCGAGCTTCCCGACAAAACCATTACCGTGCAATGGTGCGATATGAGCGACGACCAATACCGTTTTTACAAAGATATCCGCAACAGCTATCGCGATAAATTTATCGAAAATAAAAACGAAGCCAACAATAAGGTAAATGCCATTGTGCTGCTCGAAGGTTTGTTGCGTTTGCGCCAATCGGCAAATCACCCTGCTCTTGCCGACAAAACCTACACAGGCGATTCGGGAAAATTTGAAACCGTGTGCGAAAAGCTGAACGAAGTATTGGAACAAGGCGATAAAGTGCTAATATTTAGCTCATTTACCGAACACCTCAAAATTTATCGCGCCTATTTGGACGAAGCCCAAACGCCTTATTGCTATTTGGATGGAAGCACTACCGACCGCAAAGCCGAAGTAGAACGATTTCAGAACGACGAGAAAGTGCACGTATTCCTCCTTTCGCTTAAAGCCGGTGGCGTGGGGCTTAACCTCACAGCGGCAAGTTACGTTTTCCTGCTCGACCCGTGGTGGAATCCAGCAGCCGAAGCACAAGCCTACGACCGCGCACACCGCATGGGACAGAAAAATCAGGTATTTGTTTACAAATTTATCAGTCGTAAATCCATCGAAGAAAAAATCATTCAACTCCAGAAAGAAAAGCTCCAACTTTTCGAAAATATGATAAACGGAGATTCGGATATCATGAAAAATTTAAGTGTGGAAGATGTGATGCGGTTGATAGAATAAATACTGCCCCAAGCTTTTTGCATTTAAAACTAATGAAACTTTCGCATTTGAAAGTGCTTGTTTTAAATCTATTGATAATCAAATCACATTAATCAATTATTTGGCTTTCAATTTTTTAACAACTTACGAACCAACGGTCAGCGTAGCTAAAGTTGAAAGACTTCACAATCCAACTAAATCTGAACAATTAATATGCACTATTGTTAATAATGTATTAGTTACATTTTTGTAATTATTTATACACAATATTAATCCATAACACTTCATTTCATTATGACAAAACAGTATACACTCTCATTCCCCCTTTTAAAACGAGCAACACTTACATTAGTCGCGATATTATTTTTTGGAGCTAGTTATGCTGCGGTTCCAAGTATTAGTTATGCTTCGCCACAAGTTTATACCATAAATACTGCTATAACGCCTCTATCGCCTACCAATATAGGAGGTGCAGTTCCGGCAACAATTCCGGGAGTTTCTACTTTGGCAGGTAATGGAACTATAGGTTCAGAAAACGGCACGGGTAGCGAAGCAAGGTTTAAAAGTCCGCATGGAATAGCTGTTGATGCAGATGGCAATGTGTATGTTGCTGACCAGAACAATCATAAAATTCGCAAAATTACCAAGGAAGGTGTTGTTACAACCTTTGCCGGAAGTGGTAGTCAGGGGTCAACAAACGGAACAGGCACCGCAGCAAGTTTTAAAAGTCCGGGCGGAGTGGCTATTGATGCATCAGGAAATATTTATGTAGCAGATGTGGTCAATCATAAAATCAGAAAAATAACACCCTTAGGAGTTGTTTCCACTTTTGCTGGCACCGGAGCTGTAGGCGCGCAAGATGGTGCGGGGAACGTAGCCACTTTTAATTATCCCATAGGTGTAGCTGTTGACGCATTGGGAAATGTTTATGTAGCTGACGATCGTAACTATAAAATAAGAAAAATTACTTCAGCTGGTGTAGTTTCAACACTTGCCGGAACAGGACAAATGGGTTCAGCAAATGGCGCAGGCAATGTTGCTACATTTAGTGCGCCTAAAGGAGTAGCAGTAGATGCGAACTTTAATGTATATGTTGCTGATTATGGAAATCATAAAATCCGAAAAATAACTCCCGAAGGAATAGTTTCTACATTCGCCGGAAGTGGAGGTCAAAATTCATTTGATGGCACAGGTACAAACGCAGGTTTTAAATGGCCTACCGATGTGGCGACTGATGCTTATGGGAATGTTTTTGTGACCGATAATTATAATCATAAAATTCGAAAAATTACTCCAGAAGGAGAAGTTACAACTATTTCAGGCACTGGTACAAGCGGGTCAGCTGATGGAAATCTTTCGACTGCAAGTTTCAATGAACCATTAAATATAGATGTTGATCAATCCGGTATTTTATATGTAACCGATTATATAAACCACAAAATTCGAAAAATTATTCCTACGGGCTACACCATCAATAGAGTATTGCCTGCTGGTTTAAATTTTGATGCAGCTACCGGCACTATAAGCGGAACCCCTACGGAAATATCGCCAAACACGCTATACATAATTACTGCCTATAATTCAATTGGAAGCAGTTCTGCCTTACTTTATTTGGCTGTAAATCAAAGTGCTCCTGCAGCCCAAGCTACAAACTTGACTTTTTCTACTACAGGAACTAACCCCCAAAACATTACACTAAAATACAATGCTTCCGCTACGGCTCAAAAATACTTGGTGGTGCGTAAAGCATCTTCTGCGCCTACTTTTATGCCAACCGACGGAACTGAATATAGCGTTGGAGCGCAAGGTGCTGACCAAATTGTGTATGTTGGAACGGCAACTTCGGCAACAGATTTGAACATGTCGACAGGTACGTATTTTTATACTGTATATGCTTATAATGGAAGTAGCACAGGCACAAAGTATCTAACTATATCGCCCCTTATCGGTAATACTTCGTTGGCCAATGGAAATAGTTTGGCATTAAACGAAACAACTCAGGCAAGTGCCGCAAGCTTTCCAGATGCCGGAGTAAGTGTTAATTTTGGAAACGGAACAGCTGGCACAAATCTGACTGTAACAAAAACAACCCAAACACCAGCGTCTAATTTTTCGGGTTTACCTGGCGTAAAAGGTCTTTCAAACCTTTATTTTACAATTACATCTACAAATCCTACTCCCGGAAATTATAGTATTATCATTGATTTCTCTTCGTTAAACTTAACTGAGGTACAATGGAACAAATTTAAAGTGCTCAAAAGAAGCAATGGATCAGCTGCTTGGGCAGATGTAACCACCTTGGGCGCTACCATTGTAAACCGCCAGACCGACGGCGTTTGGGGTAAAATAACCATTAGCGGGTTAAGCAGTTTTTCGCAATTCGCTGGTGGACTGGAAGCCACCACACACACCGTAACAAGTGCGTTAGAAAGTGCAACTACAACTGGAACTTTAAAAAACCTGATTGCGGCAGCTGAATCTGGCGACTTTATTACCTTTGATGTAAGTGCCATGGGAGTAAACAAAATCATGCTCACAAGTCCCGTAGTGGTCGATAAAAACCTCACCATAACAGGTGCTGCGGGTGGTATTATTTTGGACGGAAGCACGACTTCCAGAGTCATACAAATTAGCGATGATGTAGTAGCCCGATTAGAAAATTTAAAAATTCAAAATGGCTACGACGATGTGGCGTATGCCGGAGGTGTATGGAATAATGGAAATTTGACCATGCTCAACTGCGTAATCTCCGACAATAAATCGGTCGCATTTAGTGGCACAGGAGGCATACTTCAATACAGTGCACCTACTGAAAATCAAAACGATGTGCTCAATTTGGTAAATTGTACCGTAAGCAACAACAAAGGCGAATCGACACTTGATGATGGCGTAGGTGGATTGTGGTTAGATGCTGGGGTTTCGAATATCTATAGTTCGATTATATATGGAAATACAGGAACCGCCGATAGCGATATTAGCACAAGTTCTACACTTGCAAAAGCCTACAACTCGTGTATCGGAAATCTTAGTCTGATAACCGTAACAGAAGGTTCTGGAAATATCAGCACAAATCCATTATTTGTAGGAACATCCATCAACGCAACACATCCGTACAGCCTTTATAGCAATTCGCCCTGTGTCAATACAGGTTCGAATTCGTATAACTTTGATTTAAAGGACATTCGAAATCAAACACGCATTCAAAACACTACCATCGACATGGGCGCGTACGAATGGACAAGCGGGGTGGATAGTAATGGAACTACAACAGCTATTGTTACTGGAAATGAGCATACAATACGGATTTACTACACAAACCAGAAAATTGTAATATCAGGAGCCGAAAATGCGCAAGTAACGGTATTTAACCAATTAGGTCAACAACTATTTACTGGAAAAACAACCAATGGTATGATTAACCGAAGTTTTGCTAAAGGCATTTATATAGTGAAAGTAGATGGGAAAACAACAAAGGTGTTGGTAAAATAATATTGTATAGTAAATTTAACAATTAAATTAACCCGCTTTTATCCGATAAACATAGCGACCTAAAGGTCAATTTCTGCCATTCATAGTATAATTTTATCTTTGTACTTCAATTCAAAACAAGCATAAGAGTTGACAAGCATTTTACATACAAAATTAGACAAGCATATTCGTTTTGGTTATTCAAGTTTCGATCGGATAGTATTTCGCGGTTACTTGCTTCGTCTCGGTTGAAAGTTGTCGTACAAATATAGACATAATTTAAATATGGTGTAAACAAGAATAAAAAATTTCTTTAACTGAAGGCGGTGCAAATATATTTCAAATATTTGAGAAATCAATGTGTATGCGAAGATAAATATTTATGTTATAAAACTAAATATAATTATCCGTATTGCATTTATTTTAATATTGTTATAAAAAAAACAAACTATAATTCTACTTTGATAAATTAGGATTTTGCCTCAGATATGCTTAATTTATCACTTCAATTATTGATTTGGTTAGTAGGTTTTGTCGATTAACAACTGTAAGTTTGTTCTATTGCTTTGTTTTTTTTGTAACTTTGCAAAATTAATATACAACGGTAGAACGTCATAACATTATCACATCAACATATCATCACATTATTACATCAATAAATGATTTCAGTAGAACAACTTACAATTGAATTTGGTGGGTCGCCTTTGTTCGACGAAATTACATTTCTTGTAAATCAAAAAGATAAAATTGCGCTTGTAGGAAAAAACGGTGCCGGAAAAACAACTTTATTAAAGGTTTTTGCCGGAACTCAAGCTCCTACGCGTGGCAAAATCACCATACCCAAAGACCTCACCATAGGCTATTTGCCGCAGCACATGATTCACAATCATGGAACAACGGTTATGCAGGAGGCAGAAAAAGCATTCGAACACATTACTTCCTTGCAAACACAAATCGATCGTATTAGTCAGGAATTGGCCGAACGAACCGATTATGATAGCGTTTCGTACCACGATTTAATTGATAGACTTTCGCACCAAACGGAGCATCTGAATATCGTTGGTAGCGGTAATTTTTATGGCGAAATAGAAAAGACATTATTGGGCTTGGGCTTTCTGCGCACCGATTTCGAACGCCAATGTGCCGAGTTTAGCGGCGGATGGCGTATGCGTATCGAATTGGCAAAGATTCTACTACAACGACCTGATATTCTGCTGCTTGATGAGCCTACCAATCACCTCGATATTGAGTCTATTCAATGGCTCGAAAACTTTTTAGTTACTTCGGGAAGTGCTGTGCTGCTTGTTTCGCACGATAAGGCTTTTATCGATGCCGTTACTACGCGTACCATCGAAATTTCGCTGGGTAAAATTTACGATTACAATGTAAATTATTCCAAATACGTGGAGTTGCGCAAAGAGCGACATGACCAGCAAGTGCGTGCGTATGAGAATCAGCAAAAAATGATTCAGGATACCGAAGATTTTATCGATCGGTTTCGCTCGAAAGCAACTAAAGCGATTCAGGTTCAGTCGCGCATAAAGCAGCTTAATAAATTGGAACGTTTGGAAGTGGATATGGAGGACAATTCTCGTTTGCATCTCAAATTTCCACCAGCTCCGCATTCGGGCATTATTCCTATCGAAGTGGAGCATCTCACAAAAGCCTACGGTGCACATGTAGTGCTCGACAATATTGGTCTGATTATCAACCGGGGCGAAAAAGTAGCTTTTGTAGGTAAAAACGGCGAAGGAAAATCGACATTGGTGAAGTGCATTATGAACGAAATTGAGTTTTCGGGAAAGCTCAAACACGGTCACAATGTGAAAATTGGCTATTTTGCACAAAACCAAGCATCCTTGCTCGACGAAAGTAAAACAGTTTTCGAAACCATCGATTATGTGGCTGTTGGCGATGTGCGTACCAAAATACGCGATATATTGGGTGCTTTTATGTTTGGAGGCGAAGCGTCGGACAAAAAAGTAAAAGTGCTGTCGGGTGGGGAGCGAAGCCGATTGGCCATGATTCGTTTGCTACTCGAACCTGTGAATTTACTCATTCTCGATGAGCCTACCAACCACTTGGATATGCGCTCCAAAGAAGTACTCAAAGAAGCTATTAAAGCCTTTGATGGAACAGCAATTCTCGTTTCGCACGACCGCGAATTTCTCGATGGCCTGGCTGATAAAGTGTATGAGTTTGGCGGTAAAAAAGTGCGTGAACATTTGGGTGGAATCTACGAATTTTTGCAGTACAAAAAAATGCAAAACTTGAGCGAACTCGAAATTAAAGTGCAGGAAAAGAAAGATTTGCAGGAGGCGGATAAAACGGTATCGGAAAATAAATTAAGTTACGAAGCGCGCAAAGAGCTGAATCGGAAAATCCGAAAAGCCGAAAGGGAAGTGGAGGAGATGGAGCTAATTATTCAGAAATTCGAAAGCGAATTGGCCGAAATGAATCAAAAACTACAACTGCCTGAGTTTGCTTCCGATAGCGATTTTATTATGCAATA
>CAZEEN010000125.1:0-8937 GCA_964511115.1 uncultured Paludibacter sp.
CCTTAATGGTTTATATTTCTTACCATTAAGAATTTAAGTTGCATTAAGTTGAAAACTCAAACTCTTAATTTTCTTAACCCCTTAATGGTTTATATTTTCATTCAGGCAATTCTCTAAAATATTCGTTTACAAATGGTTTCAATGATTTGGTTATATTGTCTGTAAAGAAATTTATTAGTAACCCTTGCGGAGCTTTACATAATTTCATGTAAGTCATTAATTGAGCTTCATGAATTGGTAAAACATGTTCAATAGCTTTTAATTCAATTATTATACAGTTATTTACAATTAAGTCAAGCCTCAAATCTATTTCCATATTTAATGAATCATAAATAACAGGCACTTTAACTTGTTGTTTTACATCAAATCCATTCTTTTCTAATTCATACTTCAAACATTGCTCATAAACACTTTCTAGCAGTCCGGCACCAAGCTCCTTGTGAACTTTAATTGCACACCCAACAATTTTAAACGATAAATTTGTAATTTCTTTCTTAGTCATATTTATTTTTTACAATTAAATAATTAAGACATATAAAGTTTAAATGTCATATTCTAAATTCTCTTAATTCCTTAATGGTTTAGTTCTACAACAAATCAGGCCTCAACAGCTTTGTCCTCTCAACCGATTGCTGGTGATTCCATTCATCAATTTTTGCCTGATGTCCCGAGAGTAAAATATCCGGCACTTTCCATCCTTTGTATTCAGCCGGACGGGTATAAACAGGAGGTGCTAACAAATTATCCTGAAACGAGTCGGAAAGCGCCGATTGTTCGTCGCCAATCGCCCCCGGAATAAGTCGTACAATGGCATCAGTCATTATAGCTGCCGGAAGTTCACCTCCTGTAAGTACATAATCGCCTATGGTTATTTCTTTGGTAATCAGATGTTCACGAATGCGGTGGTCAATGCCTTTGTAATGTCCGCAAAGTATAATCAAATTGCCTGACATCGACAGGCGGTTCGCCATTTTTTGATCAAACTTTTCACCATCAGGTGATGTGTAAATCACTTCGTCGTAGGTTCGTTCATTTTTTAGTTGTGTGATAATGCGGTCGATAGGTTCAATTTGAAGTACCATGCCAGCGCTAAACCCAAAAGCATAATCGTCCACACGCCTATGTTTGTTGGTGGTATATTCGCGTAAATTATGCACATAGACTTCCACCAAACCTTTGTCGCGGGCTCGTTTAACTATTGAATAATTTAGTGGACTTTCTAATAATTCGGGTACAGCGGAAATAATATCAATGCGCATTTACTTAATTTACTATTAAAATATTTACGATTTATCATTCAAAAAAACAGGCAATTTCAGCGCTATTTAAAATATTTGCAAAGGTACAAAAAAATGCATTATAAAGATTTATATTCAAAAAGGTAAAAATCAAGCGTAAATCAATTAACTTTGTAAACTATTTTTTTAGCTTAAAAAATGAATTCTATATCACTCTCCGAACTTACCGACCGCGTACAAGAAACGATACGCACGAACTTCGACACACCACAGTGGATACGTGCCGAGATTAGTGAGCTGCGCGAAAATCAGAACGGACATTGCTATTTGGAATTTATTGAAAAAGACGAACATACAGATAATTTATTGGCAAAAACAAAAGCCATTATCTGGTCGTCGACCTACCGCATGTTGAAGCCTTATTTCGAAAGTAGCACAGGTGAAACACTTCGTGCAGGGCTAAAGGTTTTGGTTGCGGTTACTGTCGAATTTAGTGGCGTTTATGGCTTTAGTTTAAATGTGCGGGATATTGACCCAACATTTACAATTGGCGAATTAGCTGCCCGCCGACTGAAAATTATTCGTCAACTTGAGGCCGATGGCATTGCTGATATGAATAAGCAGCTCATTCTGTCACCACGCCCACAACGATTGGCAATTATCTCGTCGCCCACAGCAGCCGGATACGACGATTTTATGAACCAATTGCACAACGATTCGAACCATTTTGCTTTTTATACACGACTTTTTCCGGCTGTAATGCAAGGTGAACAAGCCGAAACTTCGATTATTGCTGCTCTCGACAAAATTTATGCGCACTCCGAATTGTTCGATGCCGTTGTTATTATCAGAGGAGGTGGTGCAACAACCGATTTGGCTTGTTTCGACAGTTACGATTTAGCGCTCAATTGTGCCCAGTTTCCACTTCCTGTAATTTCCGGAATTGGCCATCAACGCGACGTAACCATTTTGGATATGGTGGCACATACTTCGCTGAAAACGCCCACTGCTGTTGCTGAATTTCTGATTCAACAATTAGTAATCGCTGAAAATGAATTGTTGGACACTTTTTTGGAAATTGCTAATATTGTTAAGTACAGAATTAATTCTGAAAAGCAAGCATTAAGCAGTATTCAGTGGAAAATAAAACAGAGTTTGCAAAGTCGGCTTACAACAAAATTAATAGCACTCGAAAAACAAAAGAATCGATTGACAAGTACGGTTCGTTCTTTAATTTCGAACGAAAAAAACAGAATTTCGTTATTAACCCGTACTGTTGAAATGCGCTCGCCAGCCTATTTATTAAAACACGGTTACAGTATTACCACCCTAAATGGTAAACGTATCAGTTCGATAGCTGAAATTAAAAAAGGTGATACCATTCGTACCTATTTACACGATGGTAATTTTGAAAGTAACGTAAAAAATTAATATAACATGTCGAAAATCACACTCGAAAATATGGAGTTTCACGCTTACCACGGCTGCTTGGAACACGAAAAAACATTGGGAAATACATTCATTGTAACCCTTACAATGGACTTAGATACTACATTGGCCGGAAAATCAGATGAGCTATCAGATACTCTTAACTATCAGTTGGTGTACGATGTGGTGAAGCGCGAAATGGAAATTCCTTCGAAACTTATTGAACATCTAGGGCAGCGAATAGTCGAAAAAGTATGTACATCGTTCACCCAAATTACTGCGTTAAAGCTCAAAATATCAAAAATGAACCCACCACTTGGCGGAAAAGTAGTTGCTGTAAGTATCGAAATAGAAAAAAATTGCTCACTTTAAAGCAAATATTCAAAAAAATAACTACATTTGTTGTTCAATTTTTAAAAAGTAAATAAATCAAATTACCATATTATGAAATTCGTTGTATCAAGCACACTGCTGTTGAGCCACTTACAAGCTATTAGTCGCGTAATTAACAGTAAAAACTCACTGCCTATTCTCGATAATTTTTTATTGGAAATTAAAGGCAACACCTTAACAATGACCGCATCGGACATTGAAACCACATTAATTACCTCCATGTCGGTCGAAAATGCCGAAGGAGATGGTAAAGTGGCAGTTGTTTCACGTTTATTGCTCGATACCTTGCGCGAATTTGCAGATCAACCACTTACATTTAGCATCAACGATAGCAATTTGGCAATGGTTATTACTTCGGCAAATGGTTCGTACAATTTTATTGGTCAAAATGGCGACGAATATCCACGCTTACCGCAGTTGAACGACGAAGCGAGAGTTTTGACCTTGGCGGTTAGTAACCTTACTGCCGGCATTACCAAAACACTTTTCTGTACTGCCGACGACGAACTTCGTCCCGTTATGAACGGTGTATTTTTTGATATTGAAAAGGAAAGTATCACTTTTGTTGCTACCGATGCACACAAACTGGTTCGCCTTAAAACACCCCTTACAAGCATAACTTTGGGCGAAGAGGAAGAAAAGGTAAGTTTTATTTTGCCGAAAAAACCGGCTACAATGCTCAAAAACATTCTTCCAAAAGAATCGGGCGAAGTAGAAGTGAAATTTGATTCTAAAAATGCATATTTCAAACTTTCGAATTATACCATGATTTGCCGTCAGGTGGAGGGTCGTTTCCCTAATTACAACGGTGTTATTCCAAAACAAAACCTGTACAAAATTATTATCGACCGCGTTAGCTTGCTCAATGCATTGAAACGTGTTTCGGTATTCTCGAATCAGGCAAGCAACCTTATTAAACTCGATTTCCACGACAATATGATTCATATTTCGGCGCAAGATATCGACTTCTCGATTTCGGCTGAAGAAACAATCAGTTGTGCATTCGAAGGCGACCCAATTAAAATTGGATTCAAATCGTCCTTCTTAATCGAAATTTTAAATAATATTGATGCTTCGGACGTAATTCTTGAGGTTACCGACCCTTCACGTGCCGGTTTAATTTTGCCTTTCGAAAATCAAACAAACGAAGAATTGTTGATGTTGTTAATGCCAATGTTGCTCAACGACTAAAAAGCTCCTATAAATAAACGTCGAAGGTCTAAGGTCGAAAGTCTTTAGACCTTTGTTTTTCCAACATCTGTCTTCAAACTTCTAATTTCTAACTTCTAACTTTCCACATGAAACTCCAACTTAAAAATCCCATAGTTTTCTTTGATTTAGAAACAACCGGCACAAATATCGTCTCCGACCGTATAGTAGAGATTTCGTATCATAAGGTTTCACCCAATGGGCGCGAAGAAACAAAAACCATACGTATAAACCCTGGAATGCCAATTCCAAAAGGAGCTTCTGATATTCACGGCATTACCGATGCCGATGTGGCGGATTGCCCAACATTTAAAGCGGTGGCTAAGGAAATTGCTCGCGACATTGAAGGTTGCGACCTTGCCGGATACAATTCCAACCGTTTCGATATTCCTTTGTTGGCCGAAGAATTACTACGTGCCGAAGTTGATATTGACCTAACTAAGCGAAAATTCGTTGATGTTCAGGTGATTTTTCACAAAATGGAAGCACGTACGTTGGGAGCTGCTTATAAATTTTACTGCGATAAAGATTTGGTGGGAGCTCATGGTGCCGAAGCTGATACATTGGCTACTTACGAAGTGTTAATGGCGCAACTCGACCGTTATCCTGAATTGAAAAACGACATTGAAGCATTGTCGAAATTTACCACACAAAATAATAATGTGGATTTTGCCGGTCGCATGATATACAATGATAAAGGCGAAGAAATAATTAATTTTGGTAAATATAAAGGTCTGAAAGTAACAGATGTACTTGTAAAAGACCCTGGTTATTATGGTTGGATTATGAGTAGCGATTTCACCTTGCATACCAAAAAAGTATTGACCAATATCAAATTGCGTAGTTTGAGCAAGTAATTATTTTATGTGAAAATTTTATGCTTAAAAGGCAATTGGTTAGCATTTCGGTTTTGTTGTTTTTGTGCATTTTCCTCAGTGCACAAATTCCTGCAAATTATTATAGCAAAGCCATTGGTAAGCAAAGTGCCGAGCTCAAAACGGCTTTGCATGAGATAACAAACCCACACACTTTTTTAGAATATTATTCGTCAGCAACTTCGTTTAGAAGTACCGATTGGCATCCAAATGGTTATTATTGGGATATGTATTCGAATAGTAAATGGAAAGATTGGAATAGAAGTGGAACATATTTAAATAGAGAACATAATCTACCTAAAAGCTGGTTTGGCGTTTCTTCAGATGAGGTTAATACTTATCCTATTGCAACTGATTTGCACAATCTTTACCCATCAGATGTAACTGCTAATGAAGCAAAATCGAATTATGCTTTGGGTATTGTTGGCGGTATTATTACTTTTTCAAATGGAGTTGTAAAAGTGGGAAAAAACTCGTATCCTGGTTATTCAGGAACCGTTTTTGAACCAGCCAACGAATACAAAGGTGATTTTGCACGCGGATACATGTATATGGTTACCTGCTACGAAGATTATGCCAACACATGGCAAAGCACGGGCACGTCATCTATGTTACAACGAAATACATATCCGGTTTTTAATACCTACGCTGTAAATCTATTAATGGAATGGCACAGAACCGACCCTGTAAGTTCGAAAGAAACCAATCGTAACAATGCTGTTTACAAGCTCCAAAACAACCGCAATCCGTTTATCGACCATCCTTTATTAGCTGAATATCTTTGGGGAAAATTTGTAGGCGAGAGCTGGGATGGAACTAGCGATGAGCCCGAAACTGATTCACCCTTGATTTTCGAATATCAACCCGAAAATCAGACTGTTTTTGTTCAATTACAAAAGCCAGCTGAAGCAATTTTTGCAATTTATTCATTGTCGGGCGAATTAAAACAAAATGGCAATGTTGATGGTAGTTCAATAATAACGCTTAAGGACATGAACACACAAAACAACTACGAAAAAGGGGTTTATATTTTGTCAGTTTATGCTGGCGAATTCCGAAAGACGGTCAAATTATTGGTTTTTTAGTAGTGTTTAAAAACATTTATATGACTGAATTTGTTTACTTTAGGTAAATAATCTAATTTTCACTTGCATAAAATCAATCGGTTATGAAACGAGCAAATCACATCTCTTATTTTTTGCTTATTATCGTGCTATTAATTGGCAGTTTAGCACAAACATTGGCACAAGTCAACGACGTATTTACCGTTTACAAAGCAATAGTTGTAGACAAACAAACTGGTGCACCCCTCGCATTTGCTGGAGTTACTGTTGAAGGTACTAACTATACTACTGTAACAAATACTGAAGGCGAATTTGCTATCAAAGTGCCTTCCGATATCAAAGAAGCTACAATCAATATTCAATATATGGGTTTCAAATCCCGGAGTATTTCCATTACTGATTTTAAAAGCGACAAAAGCAAAATTGAATTGGAACCTGTGGCTGTCGAATTGCCCGAAGTAAGTGTTATTTCGAAAGATGCTGAAAGCCTTGTGGTTAGCATGTTCGAGAAAAAAGGCGAAAATTACCCCTTGCAGGAGGAACAACTTACTGCATTTTACCGCGAAACAATTCGTAAAAACAAAACATACGCTTCACTTTCCGAAGCTGTAGTTGATGTGTATAAACAATCGTACAGCTCTTATCGTACAGATGTTGTGAAAATTTTCAAAGCACGTAAAAAAACCGATTATGGAAAAGTGGATACCTTGGTTTTCAAGCTTATGGGTGGCCCGTTTAACTCACTGTATTTGGATTTATTAAAATATCCGGAGATGATTTTTACCGACAAGATGTTGGACAATTACGATTTTACATTCGAACGCTCTACACGCATTGGCAAGCGACTCATTTATGTGGTTGATTTCAAACAAAAACAATACATTGAAGAACCGCTATATTATGGAAAGTTGTATATCGATGCTCAAAATTTAGCTCTAAAGTCGGCCGTTTTTAAATTAAACTTGCAAAACAAAGAAGCGGCTGCGCGAATGTTTATAATTAAAAAGCCTTACAATGCCGATGCATATCCTGTAGAGACAAGCTATCGGGTAGATTTTATCGAAAAAAACAAGAAATGGTACTATGGTTATAGTCGTATCGAAATGGCGCTGCGGGTAAATTGGAAAAAGAAATTATTCAACAGTACCTTTTATTCTACTATCGAAATGGCTGTTACCGACCGCAATAAAGCCGAATACACGAAAGAGTCGATAAACAAAGACCGGATTCGGCCCAATATAGTAATTACCGACGAAGTAAGTGGCTTTGCCGACCCCGAATTTTGGGGCGAATTTAATGTGATAGAGCCCGAAAAACCAATAGAAGCGGCTATTCGGAAGATACAGAAACAATTAGAGAAAAAATAAATTCCACATAAAATTCTCAAACAATGTTTTGTCAATTCAAAATGATTTTCTATCTTTGCAGTCCGATTTGAAAAAAAAGATATAAACATATAATTCATTCATTATTATGATCGTAGTACCTGTAAAAGAAGGCGAAAACATTGAGAGAGCATTAAAAAAATTCAAACGTAAATTTGAAAAAACAGGCGTTGTTAAAGAACTTCGTCGTCGTCAGTGTTTCGACAAACCTTCGATTGTAAATCGCGAAGAAAAAATGCACGCGGTTTACGTTCAAAAAATGCAATTAGGAGAAGAATAGATTTTATTCTTTCTATTTTCCTTGCTCCTTGGCAGAGTACTAAGATTATTGAATTCTGCAATAATACATACAGTATGAGATGTTAAATCATTTCATACTGTTTCTTTCATCCTACCGTCACCACTTTAGCACTTCCAGCATATTTCACTTCCACGGGTTCGCCCGTAAAGCCCACGTTGCCAAACTCTACAGCTACACATACAAGCAGCGTTGCAGCGTCGGTCATATCTACCAATTCCTCATCGCCAAAAGCTGCAATCATGCTGTGTTCGGGTAATATGGTTTGGGTACTTTGCCAGGCGCCCGTGTTGGTTTCGCTTATACCGTGGAGGGTTGGCAGGGCCGGTTCGTAATCGTTGTGTGTAGGGTTGAAATGCAAATCGGACACAATACCAATAGAAACAATCAGCCTGAAAAACGGAAGTCGCTGCACGTTGAGCAGGTCGATAGCTGTGTTTATGCGCGGAAAGTGCACGGTTGTAGTCAGTGTTTCACGATTCAACTCACATCGGTAGTTCACCCGCAATACGGTATTCAATGGGTAATTGCGGTTCAGGTTAAAGCCTTCGAGCGCTTGGCGGTAAGCCGACAGCCGCAAATGTCGCATACCAACTTCCGATTCAGTGTCTAATTTCATCAGGCTTTTCCCCATGCCGTTAAGCACAGGCGTAATATTATAATCGGCCAATCGGTGCAATCCACCCATGGCGTAACGCGCCACCGAGCCAAATTTAGCACAGCCACTCCATTCCTTTTGTTGCTTGCGCAAACCCTCAAACTTAGGCGAAGTTTTAATTTTTTCCTTACTTGCACCCCCTTTGGTACGCGCTATCACCTTATCGCTGCCCCGTACGGTATAGAAACTTGCATTCCCAAAACCACCCGTCATTACTATTGTTCCTTTTACGATTGCCATGTTATTTGCCCCTGACCCCTAAAGGGGAATTAAGAAATTAAAAAATAAGAAATTAGAAATTAAGAAATTAGAAATTAGGAAATTGGAAATTAGGAACCAACGGTCAGCGTAGCTAAATTGGAATTTTTACAACTTATTTTCTTATTTTC
>CAZEEN010000125.1:8947-9628 GCA_964511115.1 uncultured Paludibacter sp.
TATTGCCCCAAGCCCCTAAAGGGGATGTTAATAAGTCCCGAATGGTCTTTCTTTAAGCCCCTTTAGGGGTTTGGGGCAGAATCACCACATCATCATATCATCACATTACCACATCCGTTGTCCGTCGTCCGTTGTCCACTATCCCTTCTACTCCCATTCACTTTCCATTTTAGGTACAAAGATAATTAAATTATTAATTAAACAAATAAAATACATAGATATTACTTATCTAAATAAGTATGCTTTATCTATGTGTTAAATATGTATTGTATATGTATTATGTATGTATTATCCTAAAATGAAACCTGAATGAAACTTAAACCAAACTAACAGCAGTTGTACTCTGCAAATAAGGTTATTTCAACGAATGAATTAGCCTGAAATTGATGTTATTTGCAGCATGAAAATAGAAAAGCAATACAAGAGATTGAGCATTTTTTTGAACGCCGCTCGGCTATGCCGCTTGGCTCGCCAAGAAAGTTGCTAAGATGCAAAGGCGCAAAGTGAATTTAAACTTAGCGACTTATTGACTTTGCGTTCTTCGCGTTAAAAAAATAACTTTTTGGAGTGCCCTCATTAACAAAGCTTTAAAAAATACTTTATACAAGTTGTAGTACAAGTTGTATAACGAAAAATTCAGTTCGTTCTACATTTGCAAACAGATTGGTACACAAGATAAAA
>CAZEEN010000126.1:0-9488 GCA_964511115.1 uncultured Paludibacter sp.
AAAGACCGTTGGGCTGCATTCTATAAATACTATCCTGCTATTCAGAATTCTACTTACATTTTGGCATTGCAAACATCGTTAGCCGAACAATATCAGTTTAAAAATTATGGGTTGGACGAATGTCAACGCATTTCCGATTTGCTCAAAAAAGACTTTGCCGAAAAGGGTTTTATGAAAAAATTCTTCGAGAAAAATAAAATTGAATCCATGCTTACTTTCCGCTCACCTTCGTCGGAGGAAGTACGTCGCAGCTATGGTGATGATAAAATCATGCTCGTGCCTACCGTAAATAATATCTGCGTCAAGGATGCAAACAGCTTGGACGAAATCTCAAAAATTACAGAGACCCCCATTCGCAATTTGGATGATATACTGGCTGGAATTGATAAACTTTTCAAAGAGTATAATGCTGCTGGTATTAAAAATATTAAATTTGGCAGTGCCTATAATCGCGAGCTGAATTACAAAGCCCGTACACGCGAGGAGGCTGATGTATCGTTTGCTAAAATACTGGCTACTCCGTTTGATTATTCGGATGCCAAACCGAATAAATATTACGTGTTTCATTTGGAAAATTATCATATTCCGTTGGATGATTACCTAACTGTTTATATGTTTAAACAAGCTGAAAAATATAAAATGAATGCAATATTTCATGTTGGAATTTTTGCTTGGAACTACAATTCAGTTAAAAATAATCATGCCTCAAGCTTGGAATGGTTAATGAAAAACTTCCCAAAAGTAAATTTTGTTATCTTACATGCTGGATATCCATATTTCGATGAAGCCATATTGCTGACAAAATACTACCCAAATGTATACATAAATATGACCTGGGATCATATTATTGAGCGTGGAAAAAGCATTGAAATCATGAAAAGTTATATCGAAATGTTGCCAACGAGCAAAATCCATCTTTTTGGTGGCGATTATCTTTATCCGCAACAGATTTATGGCAGCCTAATTTTCACCAAAGAAAACCTGTATATCACTCTTTCTGAATTGATTAAAAAAGGATTAATGAGAGAAGAGCAAGCTAAAAAAATAGCCATTGACTGGTTATACAACAATCCAAAAGCATTTTATTACAGATAAAAAATTATCATGAAAACCAAAAACGTTTTTATTGCAATGATTATGAGCTTGTTATTCGTAACAAACTCATTTGCTCACGATTTGCCGCATAATCTGGTTACAGTCAACTTCAAAATTACTGAAGCTGACACAAAAAAGATTACACCCATAATGATGTGTATTCAAAATGCCGAAACAAAAGAAGTGGTAACGCCACCTTATGGAAAAGTGGTGAAAGAGTTCTCTACGGTTGACGATTTTGTGTCGGGCATCATGTTTAGCAACGATAAAAACTGGATTGGACCTGTGCGCAAAACTACTGGTAAGGGCGTTAATAGTCAGCGAAGTTTCGAATATGGTTTGGCGCAACCCGTACCGTTTTGGAAAGCACCTGCTTTGTATCAGGCTTCGGGCGATTTTTCCATCAACCTGAAGCCAGGGAAATGGATACTAAGCATTTCGCATGGTTACGAGTACATTCCGATATTGATGCAGGAATTTACTGTGCCTGCTGACGACCACGAATTTGATATGAATATTGCGCTGAAACGGTGGATAGATATGCCCTCAAAAGGCTGGTACTCGGGCGATGTGCATGTGCATCATCCAACAACAAAACCTGAATTCCGACAATTTCTTATCAATTTTGCCAAAGCCGAAAATCTCCATGTTGTCAATACCTTAAACATGGGTTATCACCACTTTATGGGCGATACTAAAACTGGAATCGACTTTGAACAAGCTGGTTTTGGAAAAAAATTCCGTACGCAGGAGGGAAATTATTGCTTGGTGTCGGGTCAGGAAGACCCACGCAGCAAATACGGACATGTAATTGGTTTAAATCTCTCAAAATTTGTACGCGACACAGCCAATTACGATTATTACGACCGTGCTTTCGAAGATATAAAAAGTCAAAAAGGCGCACTGGTTGGTTTTGCTCATTTGGCCTTAAATGGCTGTGACTTGCTGCAAGGATTGCCTTTGTATGTAACTACCAAACAAATTGATTTTGTTGAATTGCTGCAACTTACCAAAATCAATACATTAGGTTATTACGATTATCTCAACCTTGGATTCCGTCTCACAGCAGCTGCTGGTAGCGATTTGCCTTGGGCAGCAACTATTGGCGAAGTGCGTACCTATGTTTATACCGGAAAGCAATTTTCTCCCGATAAATGGTTTAAGGGATTGAAACGTGGGAATTCGTTTGTGTCGAATGGCCCAATACTCTTTTTCGAAGGGGATGGCAAATTGCCCGGCTCCGAAATTAAAATAAAGAAAGGAAATACTGCTAAACTTAAAGTGAATGCACAATCACCTGAGATAATTGGAAGCATTAATCGGGTGGCAATTTACAACAATGATGGTTTGGTACGTGAAGTGCTAAATCCTAGCAAATTAGATAAGGTTGACTTGAATATTGATTTGCCAATAAATAAAAGTCAATGGTTGATAGCAGTAGCTTATTGCAATAATGAAGCGGTTGCACACACCTCACCCATTTACTATGTAGTTGACGGTCAGCCAACGTGGAGTTCCGACAAAGCTGCTGAAATTATCAGTCGCCACTTTCAGATTATGGACGATGTGGAAAAGGACACCAAAGATAGCGGCATTATTACCCGATTGAACAATGCTCGTGCTTTTTATCGCGCCATGTTAAAACAAATGAATGTTACTGAGCTAAAATACGAAACACTGGAGCAGAAAATAGCGTTGAACAAACTTTCGAAGCCAACAGAAATTGAAAAAGTGACTGTTAAAGGTGGCGAATTTATCATGGGCGATGCTTTTAATAATGGCGACCAACCCATGCACAAAGTGAAACTTTCGGACTATGCAATTTCCAAAACAGAAGTTACAAACTTTCAGTTTGTTCAATTCCTAAATGCGTTGAAAATTGATTACACTTCCAATTATAATGGAAAAAGTATGGTGGCTGCCATTGGTCCTTATACCAAATTGGAGTATGTAAACGCTAAATGGCAAGCCATGAAGGGTTATGATAATTATCCGGTTGTTAACGTAACGTGGTGGGGAGCTGCAGAGTTTTGCAAATGGGCTGGTGGTCGACTCCCTAGCGAAGCCGAATGGGAATTTGCTGCTAAAGGCGGAGTTAAATCACAAAACTACATTTATTCGGGCTCAAACAATCCTGTTGAAGTAGCGTATTTTGGGATTAACAGCATTAATAAACCCAACGAAGTGGCGCAACTCAAACCGAATGAATTAGGGTTGTACGATATGAGTGGCAATGTAAACGAATGGTGCTCAGACTGGTGCGATGTATATCCCGAAACCTTGCAAACCAATCCGCATGGTCCCGCAACCGGCGAATATCGCATTTTTCGAGGCGGTTCGTATCATGAAGTGGATTCAAATTGCCGGAACACCCGCCGTAACGCCTTTTTCCCAGATGGTGCTCTTAATTTTGTGGGATTTAGGGTGGCATTTTGAACTAAATAACAAATTTTTATGACAAAATTCACCAAATTATTTCTCCTCACTGTCTGTCTGTTTTCTGTTTCAACATCCTTTTCGGCTACTGTCGGCAAAAATGGGATTATCTATTTTTATGGCTATCCTTTTAATACAGAGACAGAAATAAATCAAATAGCACAAAATCTGAGTGTTCTGAAAGGCGAAATTTCCATTGAATGGAAAGATGTATTTATTGATAGAAATCACTTTGACTGGAGTTATATTGATAAAAACATTGAGGTGTGGAAAAAGCAGGGAAAAACGGTGATATTGAGATTTATGACTGCCAATAATGCTACTTATTGCACGTCTCCAAAACTAATTTCCGACGAAAGAATCCGACTCGTAAGCCATGGTGTTTTTACTGATTTTGAAAAAAATACGAAAACAGATGGTTACGAGATTTTGAATGGAAAAATTGCAAATTCAAATTTATCTATTTCGGGCTCTAAAGGCTTGGAATTAATTGACAATAAAATAGTTAAATCAAAATTACTGCAAACGAATAAAGAAATTAAGTTTGTTCCCAATGCAATATACTTAGTTCAGTTCGATTATAAAATATTGAATTTTATCACTAAAAACACTTCTGCAAAATTCAATATTATACTGAAATCACCTTCGTGCGGCAAGCAAATTGTAGAATCGTTTGAAGTAAAACAAGGCGAATCGAGTTTAGTTACTAAAGAAATAAAATGTGCTGCTGAGGGCGATTATCAATTAAGTATTGAAGCTGAAAATATTGCCAATTGCCTGATTGACAATGTGAATATTATACATTCGTCCGATAGTCGGGGCAAACGAGTTGCTTTTCCAAATTATTTTTCACCAGCTTTTAAAGCGTCCTATTTGCGGTTTATGAAAGAAGCAGCTAAAAAATACGCCAACAATCCGAATGTGTCAGCGATTAACATTAATGGCATTGGTCGCTGGGAGGAAATGCTGCTAAATGCCAACGAAGAAGGCGTTCACGATGTACAGCAATCTATTTACCGACAATGGAATGCGTATGGATATACCGATGTGAACTATTTGAAAAATGTAGTGGAATGGTCGATTGATGTTTCAAAAAAATATTTCCCTAAAAAAGAACATATTTTGCAAATATCACCTATGAATAATGGCTACGAAAACGAAGATTTTATATATCGACGTGCAGCTTCTATGGCCATTTCCAAAGGTGTTTCGATTAAGCAAAATGGTATGAGCGAGAAGTACGACATCTGGGCTGCCACTTCCGACCCTGCGTATATCATGAACCGATACCGACATTTAAAATTCCCCAACAGATACTACGAAACTGCAGGTCAGATATTTAGAAACACCTTGAATGCCATGGGGCATCCACTTTCGCTTTTCAATCGTGTGGCGATTGATGGTGTGAATTATCTTTATCTTTATAAAGCGGATATTTTGGAACCTAATGTTCAAAAGTATTTTTCGCACTTCGATAGCATTATTCAAAATCCATTATTTTCAAAGCTTTATACGCAACTTGGTGAATATCCAATGGCAAACAAAAAAAAGCGCATGTCCCATTTGTTGGATACCATTATGTATCATAACAATTGGCTAGGAATACGGCAATATAATGATAGTGAAGCACATGTGGATTATGTTGTTGATGAAAGTACGCTAAAAAAAGGCGTAAGAACCAACGCGGCAAATTCAAAAATACTGTTCGATGTGGACGACCGCGTAATGTACAACGGTATGTCGAATCCGGTACTGACTATTGAATACTTGGATGCTGGAATGGATAAAATGAATGTGCATGTTCTTGACAGACAAACGAATAAAGTGTTGAAAGTTGCCGAAATTACAAAATCAAACTCCGGAAAATTTCAGTTTAAATCCATTCCGTTGGGGAAATATTTTGATGCTTTTGATAATCATCGCGAGGTAAAGCCCGAAATCATTATCGACGATAACAAAGATGGCGTAGAATTTATCAGTTCGTTGGAAATTGATTATGTACCTGTTAATGAGTTTAAAATGGAACTAGTTTCGGAATCTAAAATTAGCAATACGCCTTTGATATTGAAGAATTCAGCGGATATTATTCAGCGTGAAGTTTCACTAAGTATAGACAAACCCATTTCTAAAGCCGAAATTAGTTATTACGATGATGATTTTGGAACAAAAACCGATATTTACGCTTCGTTGCAATTGGTTCAGAATGGAGAAATTATAGAAGTATCAAAAAAACAGTATTATATTGGTGGCGATAAAGAGTCAATTACATTGCCGGTTGCAAGTGACATTATTCCTCAAAAGGCTATTTTATCAGCATATTGGCCAAAAGGAAAAGTGGGAGTTTATGCCGGAAATAATGGAAAAATGGCTTACCGATTATTCTGTTTTGAAAATGAAAGAACAACAGATTTTGAACATAATAACAATACTTTTACAGTAAATAGTTACTTTAATGGCATTGAAATTAATACGACAAATGACGCAAAAGATTTTGAAATACGTAAGATTTTAAAAGACGAATCAGAACAAAAAATTGAATTTTCCATTTCGGGAAATACCCTTTATTTTCAGCCCCAAACAAAAGGTAACTACAAAATACTGCAAAATAATAAATCCATAAAACCAGTTTCAATTATTGGTTTAATTCCAAATATTTAACAGAAAAATAATAGCAAAATGAAAAATCACTTCATACGTTTCATGTTGGCTCTTTTCTTATTTTACATACAGCCAACTCATTTGTTTTCAAAAACAAATGCCGTAAATCTTAAAATTGAAACACGTACCAATCCGCTTGGTATCGATGCCGAGCATCCGCGTTTTTCGTGGCAATTACAATCGAACAAAACTGGAATTCTTCAAAATGCCTATCAAATTTTGGTGGCTGAATCGCCCGAAAAGTTAGGAAATGAAAAGGATTTGGTTTGGAATTCCGGCAAAATTGAAAGTGGAATTTCTGTGCTTATTCCGTATAATGGCAAAAAATTAGTATCTACCAAAAGTTACTTCTGGAAAGTAAAAGTGTGGACAAACAAAGGTGCAACTAAGTGGAGCGAGGTTGGCAATTTCACAATGGCATTTCTCGAGAATCCCTTACCCAAAGCACAATGGATAGGCTTAGACAGTATGTTGAACTCAGGAAAATTGACCACAAAGACCAGATTGTCAGCGCGTTACCTGCGTAAAGAATTTACTGTTGAGAATAAAGTAAAACAAGCCACATTGTATATCTCCGGTTTGGGAATGTACGAATGTTATATCAACGGCTCTAAAATCAGCAACGATATTTTTGCTCCCACCGCTACCGATTATACCAAACGAGTGAATTACAATGTTTTTGATGTAAAAAATATGATTTCGGACAATCAAAATACCATTGGAGTCATTCTTGGTAATGGACGATTTTTCTCCATGCGCATGGAAAATGTACCCGGAGGTGATGCGTTGGATAGTCCCGCACAAGTACACTATGGTTTTCCTAAATTGTTGATGCAGTTGAATATAGAATTTGAAAATGGTGAGAAAAAAACCATTGCAAGCGATACGTCTTGGAAAATTACGACCAAAGGACCCATTATTGCCAACAACGAATTTGATGGCGAAGAATACGATGCCAATTTGGAATTAGCGGGTTGGAATAAAAACGGTTATGATGCTTCTACTTGGAAAATTGCTCAAAAGGTAGATGCTCCAGCGGGCAAATTAGTAGCGCAGTTGAATCCGAATTTGGCAACTATGCGCATACTTAAACCTGTCTCTATAAATGAAATTTCGAAAGGAAAATTTGTGGTGGATATGGGGCAAAATATGGTAGGATGGCTTGCTGTGAAACTCTACGGAAATAGAAATAAGCCAGTTACTTTGCGTTATGCCGAAACAACACAAAAAGACGGTAATATTTATACTGCCAATTTACGTGGTTCGCGTACCACAGATATTTATACGCCTGCAACCGATGGCATTTTCAGTTACGAACCACGGTTCTCCTATCACGGTTTCCGATATGTGGAAATTACCGGAATTGATAAAATGCCTACAATCAACGATTTGGAAGGCAAAGTAAATTACGACCAAATGGCAAATAGTGGTACTTTTGAAACGTCGGATAGTACCATTAATCAAATTTACCGCAATGCCTGCTGGGGAATAATGGGCAATTACCGCAGCTTCCCGACTGACTGTCCGCAGCGCGACGAACGTATGGGTTGGTTAGGCGACAGAGCTACTGGATGCGTGGGCGAAAGTTATATTTTCGATAATCAGCTTCTTTATTCGAAGTGGGCGCAAGATATTGACGATTCACAAAAACAAAACGGAAGTTTGCCCGATGTAGCACCGGCATACTGGCAATTTTATACCGATAATATAACTTGGCCAGGAGCTTACATTCATATTGTGAATATGCTTTACGAGCAATATGGCGACACAAAACCGATAAAATTGCATTACGCATCGATGAAAAGTTGGGTGAAGTATATGCAATCCAATTACATGAAAGATTATATCGTAACCAAAGACCAATACGGCGATTGGTGTATGCCGCCCGAAAATTTAAATATTATTTGGTCGAAAGACCCCGCTCGCATCACCGATGGGCAAATACTTGCTACCAGTTTTTTTTACAGAATTTTGAACATCATGGCAAAATATGCTGATATTGCTGGAAATCAATCTGATAAAAAAGAATTTTTGGACTTAGCCGCAAAAGTAAAAACGGCTTATAACGAAAAATTCTTCGACAAAAACAAAGCACAATATGGCAACAATACCGTTACAGCCAATATTATTTCGTTGATGCAAGGGCTGGTTCCCGAAGGTTACGAGCAAAAGGTTTTTGAAAATCTTTCGGGTCGTATTGAAGGTGAGTTTAAGTCGCACGTAAGTGTTGGATTGATTGGAATTCAGTTTCTAATGCGCGGACTTACGGCGTACAACCGACCTGATTTGGCGTACAAAATTGCCACCAACCGCACCTATCCAAGTTGGGGCTATATGATTGACAATGGCGCAACTACAATATGGGAGCTTTGGAATGGCAACACCGCCGATCCAGCCATGAACTCAGGCAATCACGTCATGTTGCTGGGCGATTTACTAAGTTGGTATTACGAGAGTTTGGGAGGCATACAAACTGATAAATCAGAAGTTGGATTTAAGAAAATCATATTGAAACCAATTTTCCCAGTAGGATTAAATTTTGTAAAAACTTCGCACAACTCACCTTATGGAGTAATAAAAAGTGAGTGGAAAAGAGATGGAAATGATTTGAGCTGGAAAGTGTCCATTCCTCCAAATACTACAGCCACTGTTTATATTCCATCACCCACAATTGCCACAATTACAAATAATGGAAAAAGTTTGAGAAACTTTAAAAACATAAAATTTATCTCTACACAAAACGGAATTGTAACTCTAAATATTGGATCAGGAGACTACGATTTCAGAATACATGCGGAGAAGAATTAATGTTCAAAATTAAGTGTTTTTTACAGTAAAATCGCCAAAAATTTTTTATTTTAGTTTAAGCAACACTTGTTTCAGATATTGAAAAAATATAATGGCATATACGAGAAACATTATTCCAAGACCAAACAGAAAGTAAGCAAAATTATTCATTGTTCTCATTAGTAAAGTAGTTTGATGTTTTATAAACTGATTTTTTGGTGTTAAATTATTAACAAACAACGTGCCAGTTTAAATTTTCAAAATGAATTTTGATTAAATATGCAATTAAAATTTTGTTTATACAACGATTATAATCAAACTATATTAGCCTGTTAATTATCTAATTATCACTCTAATAAATAGATAATCAATATGCTTATTAGCTTCGAATACAAGAAAATTAGATAATTATTTTGCAATACAAGAAAAATACACTACTTTTGCACTCACAAAATAGCGCGGAGTGGAGCAGTGGTAGCTCGTTGGGCTCATAACCCAAAGGTCGTTCGTTC
>CAZEEN010000127.1:0-9307 GCA_964511115.1 uncultured Paludibacter sp.
CAACTAAATCTATCAAATAAAGTTTTGTGTACTTTGTATCTAAATTTTGATGATTAAACACCAATTTGAATGAAGTGTCGGTGCCTGGTAAAAACCCTAAGTATGTTTCATTCAAATCCTTAACAGCTTGAATTTGATAAGGTTCATTATCTTGGATTCCATAGAGCTGAGAAGCTAATGCTGATCCTAACATTTTTTTACCATCATAACCATTATCAAATGAAGGAGTACAATTTTCGTCGTCCAAAATCCACATACGGTCAGAATAATGAGTTCCAATTACATCAATCATACTACCAACTTTTGAACTAGCTTTCGATTTTTGTTTTTCGGTATTCTGAATTAAACTTGCATAAGGAAAACTTACTGAACCTCCAGCCACATTGGTCGATTTTACAATAAAACCCTGCATTGATGGTATTTGTGTTAAAATACCTGTTAATCCACCAGCTCCTTTTGTTGTTACAGTATAAGTTCCAGGACCTGTTCCCGGGTCATATTGTGCATTGGCAGATAACCATTCGTTGTATGTACCTGTATTGTATGTATAAACTGCGGCTTCCGTATTTGCTCCAAAAACCATTTCCGAAATATCCATAGCAGCTGTATATGGATTGCTTAACACACTTTGACCTTTGAAATAGGCTGTATTAGTATAAGGAAGCGATTGACTAAAATCAGAGTGCACTAATGTACCGGCAAAACTATACTTACGATTGTTCTCTTGAACCAATTCGTAGCCTAAGCCAGCTGTCAGTGTAGCTCCTTGTCCTAATTGCAAAATATTGTTACTATTATCTCTTACCCAAGCATCATAATAATCAGTTGAGTTTTCGGCCCATTTTCGTACATAACATCCTAGGAAATTAAATGCGGCATTGTAGCTTAATGTAGTTACCGGAATGCCAAAAAACTGCCATTTATACCTACTGCCTTCAGGGTTTGTAGTATTCCAAGATGATTTCGAAAACATTTCGACAGTGCCTTGTGGTGATCCATTGGCAAAAATAAGACTACCGTTGGCCGATGCATCTGATGCTATATCAATTGATTTGATAAGGATACCACTTGTTCCGGCATCATTAATTAATGTACCATCTACTTGCATTTTAACGCCTTTATTGATGGTCAATTTCTTTGCCGCATTGATAGTCAGATTTGTTACATTATTAGTTGCTCCTAACTCGCAAATACCATTAATAATAGGGCTGTCCTCTACACTTCCATAAGTTACATCACCATTAGCTCCGGGAACTTCCTGTACATTCCAGCGAGCGGCGGTTTCCCAAGTACCGGTGCCGGTGAAGATAGGTACATTTGTGAAACTTTTTTCAGCTGAATATATTTTACCCGAAATATTTTCTACATATCCTTTGTAATAAATTGTAGTTCCTCGTGGAAAATCAGTAGTTCCATAATCTACATCAGGAAAATTTAATGAAAATGAACCATCTTCTGTATTAAAATCGGAATATTCATTTGTAATACTAAAGCTTTCGCCCGATGTTAAGCTCCAAACAATACCTCTGTCGAGTATAGTACTTTTTTTAGGCGAAATAGTTGCTCCCAATGTGGCCCTTGTTAGGCGAATATTCGTAGCATTATTAGCTACTATTGTCTCCAAAGCACATAATTTGGGGTTGTTTGTAGCTGTTGAAGTAATGTAACGTGTCATGCCACCATTCATTTTATAATCGAAAACACGGAACCAATACTCATTAGTCGATGAAGGTACGGTTACAGTAATAATAGAACCCGAACCATTGTAAACTACTTGTTCGCCTCCGCCATACGTACTATTAGCAGTAGGGTTGTAATCGTTGGTAGGTAATGTAAAACTATTCGAAGTATTCATTACAATTATTCGATTATCACCATTTCCGGGAGTGCAACTAACACGAATTGTTGTTGGAGTAATTGAGACAAATGTAATTGTATTAGCTTGATTACTTGGGACAATAGGTAAGTCTCCAGAGATTGATACAGCATAAATATAATTTTTGGCACCCGACAGAACATTACCTCCACTTACGCTAATGTAGCTTGTAGCTATCCACCTTACAGCAACAGAAGATTGATTATTACAAGCAGTTGGTAGTGTAACTGCATGATTTGCCCCAGATGAACCTACTGAGAAAGTACCTGCATTAGTCCATGTACCACCTGCGCCAATTTTGTATTGCACAGCAAAATCGCGAACCCCAGCCGTTTGCGAATAAATACTTGCATTCACAACTACATTGTAATAGCCAAAAGTGCTGAAAGCAGTAGTTTCGTGGCTTTTAAAGCCAGCACCATCGTTGTGCCAACCACTTGTTTGGAGGTAAGTTCCTGAAAAGGTAGGACTTGCCGCAGTAGTTGAAAAAGTTCCCGAAGACTCACCCGATGTAGAAGCATAGCTCGATGTAAGGCTATAAGATATTAAATCTGTAGCTTTAGCATGTTGACTCATCAAAGTTAACATAACTGTTAATAGAAACAGTCTGAAAAATTGGAGTTTCATTTTTGTTTTCATTTTTTTAAATTTTATAGTGAATAATTTTTAATTTAATATACTGATAAGACTTATTATTACATATCCAAGTGTGGTGAAAAACGATAGTTGCGACCAATTAATTTCTTTCGGTTCCACCACATACACCGTATCGCCAATATCCAAGAGTTTAATAGTTCGTTTTTCGGTGTCGTTGCTATAAATGTTTTTTACCGAAATCTCTTCGTACGATTGATCGGCACGGATTACAATGATTTTCTTGGCTTTTTTTATAAATTTAATACCTCCGGCCCGACTTATGGCATCCATTACACTTATTTTTTCAAAAATTGTTATTTGCCCTGGTCGGTTTACATAGCCAATTACATTTATAACTTGGCTTGGCAGTGCGTAAATAAATACTGTTACAATAGGGTTCAGAACGAATTTACTTACATTGTCGGTTACCAATTTTGTAAACGATTTAACCGACATGCCCGAAGCCTGAATGCTTCCTAAGCCCGGAAATTGAATAAATCCATCGGGAAGTACTATTATTCGCTCCAAACTGAACTCAGGATGTCCCATTACGGCTATCGTAAGTACATCGCCTTTTTTAATAATATAATCGGTATCCTGTGCGTTAATTGCGTTTGTTGCAAAAGGGAGAAATCCCGTTAACAACAAAACTAATAGCGAAAATTTTATTTTTAACCTGCTCATAATGTATGATTTCTGATTACTTAATTTCTTTTTTCTTACTTTCTTACTATTAATATATAACTTGATTCTTATCTTTTCGTTTCTCTAAATACGTTCTGATTTCGCGTTTTCGCATCATTTCAAACGAAGGTAAATCGGGATAATAAAACAATTTCGAACCTTCACGGCTATAATAACCTGGAATATTTCCATACGAAAAACTTGGCGTACTCAATATATCTTTGTAAAGCAGGTTTAATAATTCAACTTTCATATCTGTTCTAAAAACATTCTTAAAATTCTCAATCACATATAGTTGATCGGTTGCTGATAGCCCTTTAAATGATTGACGCATACCTTCTAATACATGCCTTTGTCGTTGATTACGCATTTCGTAAGTCATTTCCATCGTTCGTGGATCCATTACAAAATTATCTTGCCGTACCAAATCTTTTTTCTTTTCACTTTTAACAGTCATTTTTATGTTGCGCCAATCCAAAAATCGAATGTATTCCCACGAGTAAAAGCCATCAATTCGGTTTTTTCCTGCTTTCAAATTATATTCGTCGGCATAAGGTTTATCAAGATTTATATCAACCCCCCCTAACAAATCTATTAAATCGATAAAATTAAAACGATCTTGAATTAAATAATAATCAATTTTTTGTTGCAACGTGTGTTCCAATATGCGCATTGTTGGATAAATATCGAGTGTGAAAAATAAGTCTATCAAACGATATTCGGTATTCAAAAACAAAGCGCTATGTGGAATATGTACAAAGTTTATTCGGTGAAATTCGGGATAGTAACTAATAAGTACATATACCGCCGGAATTCCTACATATAAAATTGTATAACATTCAATATCTTTTTGTTGTGCCTCTGCTACAACTTCTTTACTTAAATCTTTGTAAGACAGCTTTATGGATTGGTTAAGTTGCCTAATAAATTCGCCTCGTTGTTTATTTCCCGCTGCTCCTTGGCAAGGAATATGATACACCGAATCGTTCAATACTATTTTGTCTAAATTTACATGTAACACATCTGCATTAATCGAAAATCCTTTTGATAATCGAATCAACATTCCCAAATCTGATCCTTCGCGCATGGTGTAAACAGCTCTCTGATTCACACAACCGCAGGATGCAACGCGTATTAATCTGTGTTCGGTCGTTTTTTTATTTAGCAAAAAATAGAGTATTATACCCAAAATCAATATGATTAAAAGAATTATCCAAAACCACATTTTGCGCTTTGCATAAATACTACGTTTATGTTTTTGGTGCGTGCTCATGTTTTAACAAACAGATTTGTTTTTTAACTTACAGATTTACTGAACTAATTTTTTGTCAATAACGTTGTTTACTGTTTGTCCTGATTTTGATTTCGAATTTTGTGAAAATAAACTCGATTTCCAAAAATAGCTTAACATTAACACAGATAATATTGCGAAAATAATAATAAAAATTATAGACCGACGAGGACGTTTCTTTTTTAGTTTTGATTCACTATTTTCCTCGTTTAATGTTTCGTAATAGTTTTTGTACGAATAGTTGTAATCACCATAACCTCTACCTTGTTTTTCGTCGAAATCGTTCAAAATTGCTGTAATATGCTTTCCGCTAAAAACATTTAATATTTTAAACAAACGATTGAGCATAGTACGAGTCGTGCGTCTTAGACGAACAATCACAAAAATACCATCAATATATTCAAAGAAATCGACAATATCGGGAATGTAAATAGCAGCTGGCGTGTCAAAAATCACCATATCGTAATTTTCACGCGCCCAGGCTATAAATTCCACCAATCGTTTGTTATTGTAATACATTTCTTTGTGCCCCTCTGAGTTGCCGGCATTTACAAAATGAAGTGTTTCAATTTCGGTAGGTCGAATTATGTCGGTTAATGCGCATTCGTCCATAAGGTAATTGCTCAATCCCGATTCGAAATTGGGCTCTACTTTATTGCTTAATTTGGGCGAGAAAAAGTCCATATCTACCAGCAATACTTTTTGCATTTTATTAGCTGCAGCAGCAGCCAACTTCATGCTTACAAGCGATTTACCATCCGAGCGGTCGGCACTTGATATAACAAATGTCTTTAGTTCTTTTAATTTCTGTATCTGTCTAAGATTGATAATAAGGTTGCTCATGTCGCTCGTCGAACGATACTTTGCTCCAGTTAATGGGTTTACGGTTACTAGAGCATTTTCATTATCGGTATAATGCTTTACCACTCCTAGCATAGGGGCAGGGTAGAATCGTTCGTAATCGTCGATTAGCATAATGCGGTCGTCGAGCATATCGTAAATGAACACAATAAGCGATGCCAAAACTAACCCTAATAGTAATGCCAATATTAAATAAAACAAAATACCTTTGTTAGCAATAAAAACTGAACTTGGGTCGTCGACAAAAACAAAACGGCTTAAACTGCCCTGTGAAGTCGATTGGGTTTCGATTAATTTATCATTTAACTGATTAATGGTGAGTCCTACCAATTCCCTATTTCGCAAGGTTTGTTGTTGCTCTTCGTTGATAGAGCCAGGCAAGGTTTTGCGTTCTAGTTCGGAAATAATTTGTTCGAGCGATTTTACTTTTGTTTCTTCAGATACTTCTTGTATCTTATAATCCATAAGCTTACTTACAAGCTGACTTTTTACGGGATTTTGAATGAGGCTTCGTATTTCCATCCGTTGTTGGAGGGTGTCACGAATCATGGTGCTTATCTGCTCAATATTACGGCGTAATTGCTTCACATCGGGGTGGTCCTCTTTGTTTCGAGTCAGCGAGCGAGCTAAATCCACCTCAAGGTTCATCAATTGCACTTTTAATGGCTCGGAAAATGCCGACTCGTTAATTATTGTACCGTCTAAGTTTTTTAACTCATTTTCGGTGCGAGCTCGAGCGGCAACAATGGATGCTAAATTTACGCGAGCATTGAGCAAATCTGCTCTGAACTTGTCTAAAGTGGAACTGATTTTATCAAAATCGATTATCTCGGCACCTTTGGAAGCACCCGAATGCATAATAGACAAATCAATCTGATTTAGTTTTTGGTTGTTTTGATTTATTTGGCCGCGCAAATAAACAACTAAGCGTTCCGAGTTTGAAACTTGGTTTTGAAGTAAGAGTTCGTTGAGCGATTTTACATAAGCCCGTATTAAGATAGGTATGTGCTCGTTGTATTTCGACGATATACTAACTAAATATACAGGAATGCGGTCTTCTTTACGCTTATCGATAATGCCAATAAACATCATCGATTTTAGTTGTGAAACCGAATATATCAACCCCGAATTTTTTATTGTTCCCTTAAAAACCTCATTCGACTTCATGGCACTTAACCAATAATTTTTATCAAAATCCGATTTTACAATAGGCGCATTATCCATACTCATATATTCGCGCATGGTTTCGTTGTAGAATACTTCGTAGTTCGACTGGTAAACTTTTGGTTGTTTAAGCGCATAAAGCAATACTAATATTAATATTGTAACAAACACACTCAGAAATAGCCACTTGTGAATAAGCACTATCCTGAAAAATCTCGAAAAGAAACTGTTTAAATCCTGTTGGTTTTTATGATAATTACCATAAGGATATTTATCGTTTAGTTCGATATTTTCGTCGTTAGTTGTTTGATTATTATTATTCATTTCTCTTTGTTTCAGTTAGCTTAGTTTCAGTTTTTTTCGTTACGTAAATTGTAGAGTACACTCGATACCTTTTCGGTCGATATGGGACGGTAGCGTAAATCTTTGCTTTTGATACGGGCATATTCGTTCTTTTTTACTGGAGGATAATCGGTGAGAATTAAGTCCACAATAAAATAAATATCTTCAACGGTAAGTCCTACACCCGAAGGCAAGCACAAGCCATTTTTAAATATGTTTTCGGATATATTATTACCATAAAAAGGTAAATGTGCAAATACAGGTTGCAAATGCATGGGTTTCCACAACGGGCGAGTTTCTACATTATTTTTTTCGAGAAGTATTCTTATTTCATCGGCATTTTTACCAAATTTTCGTTCGTCAATTAATATACAAGTAAGCCAAAAGTTTGAATCAAAGTCTTCAGTTGCATTATCCTGAACAGTAATGCCTTGCACATCCTTAAGTAGTTTCGAATACAATGCATGATTGCGACGACGAGCATCAATAAAACCCTCCAAAGCCATCATTTGTCCGCATCCAATACCTGCACTTACATTGCTCATGCGGTAATTATATCCTACTTCGTTGTGTTGATAATAAATTTCGTTTTCGCGTGCTTGAGTGGCATAAAACAATGTTTTTTTTGCAGTTTCTTCGGATGGGCAAATAAGAGCTCCGCCGCCCGAAGTGGTGATAATCTTGTTGCCATTAAACGATAGTGCACCAAAATTTCCGAATGTTCCGCAGCTTTTATTTTTGTAGCGCGAACCAAGTGCTTCGCAAGCATCTTCAACTACTTTGATACCATATTTATCGGCTACAGCTACAATTTTATCTGCTTGTGCAGGCATACCATATAAATCCACAAAAAGGACTGCTTTGGGAAGTTTGCCAGTAATGGCTAAGCGCGAGCAAATGGCTTCTTCTAACATTATAGGACACATATTCCAGCTTACATTTTCGCTATCTACAAATACGGGTGTTGCACCCAAATAGGTAATAACATTGGCTGTAGCAGCAAAGGTAAATGTTTGGCAAAGTACTTCATCGCCTGCACTTACACCCAATTGTAATAATGCCAAATGCAAAGCCGCAGTACCCGTATTTAAGGCTACAACGCTTTTGCAATTTTCAGACTCGGGTGCCACATACTCTTTCAACCTGTTTTCGAAGTCTGTTACATTGGGTCCCAGCGGAGCTATCCAGTTTGTGTCAAAAGCACTTTGGATAAACTGCATTTCGTATCCGCTCATTTGAGCTAAGGATAACCAAATTTTGTCTCTTTTCATAACCCTGATTTTTTACAATAAATTTTAAAAACTTAAATCTCTATCAACTCACTTATGGCACAATCGGAAAGAGTTATAATTGCCGAAGCCCATGTCATTCCAACACCAAACGCACTAAGTAACAATGTTTTCTGCGAATCTAGTTTGTCTTTCAACTCGCTAATAATTGTTAGAGGAACCGAAACCGATGAAGTGTTTCCAAATTTTTCCAATGTCGACGGTAATTTGTCTGCATCTAATTTTAATTTTTTTGCCAAATACGAATTAATAAAATTGTTAGCCTGATGAAAAACATAATAATCAACCGCTTCTTTCTCAATGCCGGCAAATTCGAAAATTCGCTTAAAATCTTGTGGTATCTCGCGTATTACAAAGTTAAATACATCGCCGCCATTCATGTATCCTTGCTCTTCGGTTCGGATATTTCCAAATTCATCAACCACTTTTTCAGTAACTGTTTCGGCACTCGAAGGATTGCGGTAACCACCGGCATTAATTTTTATCAAATCCTCGCGTGAGCCGTCCGAATTAAACGAAAAATAACTTTTTCCTGCTTTTTCGTTGCGTTCGATTAAAGCTGCAACACCTGCATCGCCAAAAATAAAAGCGGTGCGTCGGTCTTTTTTCGAATACACTTTCGAACGGGTTTCGCCATCCAGAATAAGCGCTTTGCGAATACTCCCTGTTTGCATCAAAGCATAAACTACGCTTAATCCGTAAATAAATGCCGAACAACCCAGATTAATGTCAAAAGCCATTGTCGACGATGCTAATTTCAGGCGCTCCTGAAGAATTATCGAAGTGGCTGGCATGCGGTAGTCGGGCGTTTGCGAAATAAAAACCAACAAGTCAATTTCCGAACGATCTATATTATTGTCGGCAATTAGTTTTTCGGCTGCGGCAAAACACAAATCAGACGAACAAGTATTTTCATCAGCAAAACGACGTTCAACTATTCCAATTTTATCTACCACCTCTTTCACTTCCTCCGAAGTGAAAAATTCGTTATATTCGTAATTATAAACCACATTGCGAGGCACTGCTCCACTTAATGCGCTAATTCCTATATTATTAAATGTAATGAGTGCCATAATTCATCAGATTAAAGAAATTCCACCATCAATTACTAAATCTGTTCCTGTTATCCATTGCGAAGCATCCGATAAAAGATAAATGGCCGAA
>CAZEEN010000128.1:0-9254 GCA_964511115.1 uncultured Paludibacter sp.
GGATTAATTATAATGTTGGTGTTCGAATAAAATTGTAAACTAACTTAAAGCTTCAAATTAGTTGAATGAAAAAGTGTAAGCATTGTTTGCTCTGTTCCAACATCTTAATTTTACGCAATATCACAACAACTGCAAATAAAAATTGTGCCGTGAGTATTTTATTACTACAAAAAAAGAACAGATTTTAAATATTTATAGGATATGATTTTAACCTTAAAAGTATTTGTATAAAAAAAAATAGTATATTTGCACCTCATTTGAAAAAATCGAACTAATTAAGATTAAATATTAAATTAAAATTTCCATGCAAAACAAAGGATTAATCAGGATTTTTGCCGTAGCACTCACTTTGGTGTGTTTGTTTTACCTGTCCTTTACTGTTGTTACAAGTACCTATAACAAAAAAGCGAAAGAATATGCAGCAGGGGACAAATTGAAAGAGTACCAATACTTAGATTCCGTTGCTAACGAGAAAGTGTGGTTGGGCGCTTACACATTGAAAGAATGTCGCGAAAAAGAAATCAATCTTGGTCTCGACTTAAAAGGCGGTATGAACGTAACCCTCGAGGTTTCAGTTTCCGACATTATTCGTTCGCTTTCGGGTTACAACACATCGCCTAATTTTACAAAGGCATTGCAATTAGCAACCGAGCGTCAAAAAACAAACAGTCAGGTGCAATACCTCGATTTATTTGTACAGGCTTACAAAGAATTAGACCCAAATGCAAAACTTTCGACAGTATTTAGTACATTTGAGCTGAAAGAAAAAATTTCGCTAAACACTTCGAACGAAGATGTTATAGGTGTGCTCGAATCGGAAATTGATGGCGCTATCAGCAATTCATTCAACGTATTGCGTACGCGTATCGACCGTTTTGGTGTAGTTCAACCAAACATTCAACGCGACAATAATAACACGGGGCGAATTCTTATTGAATTGCCGGGTATCAAAGAACCCGAACGTGTTCGTAAACTGCTTCAAGGTTCTGCCAATTTGGAATTCTGGGAAACATACGAATTATCAGAAATTTACAGCAATCTTGCTGATGCAAACAAAATTTTAGCCACCATCGGAAATGCACCTGCAGTAGTTGATACTACCATTGTAGCTGCACAACCAGCAGCAGCTGCTGCTGTTGCTGCACCAAAAGCAGTTTCGGCTGCCGACAGTTTAAAAGCTGCTTTAGCTAAAAAGCCAGTAGCAAAAACTGATTCTGCAAAAATGAACGAAGAGTTCAAAAAAGAAAATCCATTATTTGCACGCTTGCAACCAAATACTCAGAACGGTCAAATTGGACGTGGACCGGTTGTTGGTATGGCTCATAGCAAAGATACTGCTCAAATAAACTCTTATTTAGCTACTAAACAAGTAAAAGAAGTATTGCCACGCGACCTACAAATGCGTTGGACAGTAAAAGCAATAGACGAAGGCGGTGAAATTTTCCAATTAGTAGCTATTAAAGTTACCAGCCGCGATGGTCGTGCACCACTCGAAGGCGATGTAATTACCGATGCTCGTGCCGACTTTAGTCAAACTTCGGCTTATGCCAACGTAAGCATGACTATGGATCAGGAAGGTTCGAAAACATGGGCTCGTATGACAAAAGATAATATTGGTAAATCTATTGCCATTTCGCTCGATGGTTATATCTATTCATTCCCAACTGTAAACACCGAAATATCGGGTGGTAGTTCACAAATTACCGGAAACTTTAGTGTTGAAGAAGCAAAAGATTTAGCAAACACTTTGAATTCAGGAAAAATGCCTGCTCCTGCACGTATTGTTCAGGAAGACATTGTAGGTCCATCGCTTGGTCAGGAAGCTATTAACAGCGGATTTATTTCGTTCTTAATCGCTTTTGCACTGGTTTTGATTTACATGGTAGTTTATTACGGAAAAGTTCCGGGGCTTATTGCTGATACTACTTTATTTGTAAATATATTTTTCCTTATCGGAATTTTGGCTTCGTTCTCTGCTGTTCTTACACTTCCGGGTATTGCAGGTATAGTGCTCACACTTGGTATGGCTGTGGATGGTAACGTAATTATCTACGAACGTATTAAGGAAGAGCTTCGCGGTGGTAAAACCATGGCTAAGGCTATTAAAGATGGATATGGTAATGCAATTTCGGCTATCGTCGATGGTCAGGTTACTACTTTAATTACGGGTATTGTATTGGCTGTTTTCGGAACAGGCCCTATCAAAGGTTTTGCTAATACATTAATTATTGGTATCGTAACTTCGTTTATCACTTCGGTATTCCTTACACGCTTGATGCTCGAAATGTATGCTTCGAAAGAAAAAGCGAAAGAATTACCTTTCTCAACCAAATTGACCGAAAAATGGTGGTTAAATGCTAAATTGAACTTCCTTGGTGGACGAAAAGTTGCCTATATTATTTCAGGAGTTCTAATTACTATCAGCTTAATATCATTTGCAATAAATGGATTAAACTTAGGTGTTGACTTTAGTGGTGGTCGCAACTATGTGGTACGTTTTGACGAAGCTGTGAAAACAGATGTAGTACGTGGTTTATTGGCCAAATCGTTTGAAGGTACAAGTGTACAAGTAATTACAATCGGATCGGAAAATCAAGTACGTATTTCAACTAAATACAAAATTGATGACAATTCGGAAACTATCGACGACGAAATTGAAGGAAGATTGTATACTGGCTTAAAACCACTTATTAAAAGTAATGTAACAAAAGACGATTTTGTTTCGAATTACATTCAGAGTTCACAAAAAGTAGGGCCAACCATTGCTGATGATATTAAAACAGCAGCTATATGGGCAATTCTATTTGCAATTATTGCTATCGGTTTGTATATCTTTATCCGATTCCGTGAATTTGGTTATGCCATGGGTGCTACAACAGCTCTTGCCCACGATGCATTGATAACAATTGGTTTGTTCTCGTTAGGATACAAATTTATGCCATTCTCGATGGAAATTGACCAATCGTTTATTGCCGCAATTCTGACAGTTGTTGGTTATTCGGTGAACGATACCGTTATTATCTTCGACCGTATTCGCGAAAATGTAAATCTATACCCAAAACGCGACCGTATGCAGTCGATGAATGAGGCTATCAATTCAACATTGGGTCGTACATTTAGTACTTCGATGACTACATTAGTGGTATTATTCGCCATCTTTATTTTTGGAGGCGAAACAATCCGCGGATTTATCTTCGCTATGTTGTTTGGTATATTAATTGGTACTTATTCTTCGGTATTTGTAGCTTCGCCAATTACATACGAATTCTACAAACGCAAACAGAAAAAAGCTGAATTAAAGGCAGCAACCGAATTAAAAAAGTAATTTTTTTCTATCGTTTTGTAAAAGCTAAAAGCCTTGCCAATTAAAAAGGGTAAGGCTTTTATTTTAAAACTTTAAAATAACGACTCTTTTTATCAGAATATTCTGAAAATCTTTTCGAAAAAAGTAGGCTGATTTGAAATTTCTTTTTAAATTTGCAAACTCAAATAAAACCGCTTGGTTTAAGCACAAAAAAATAGATAAATAATTAAATAACAATATTTTCAGCATGAGAACAATCATCAAAGTTTTGCTTGTAGTATCGATTCTACTTCTTACGTATTTGTGTATAATGAGTATTGTTACTCCAATTCAATTCGACGCAGAAAAAGAAAAACGCGAAAAAGTTATTATTGTAAAATTAGTAGACATTCGTAAGGCACAAGTTGAGTACCGCGACCAAAAAGGAGGTTACACCGACAAATTTGAGGATTTAATTAAATTCCTAAAAGCTGCTAAGAAAAAAACAGTTTTAAAAGAGGGTTCACTTACAGAGAAACAACTCGAAGCAGGACTTACTGAAGCCCAAGCTGCTAAAATCGTTCGCAGTGGTAACAGACAGGAAATTATTGCCAATGGACTTCAGAATTTCCGTCGTGATACAGCTTATGTGAATATGATTGAAGCTATTTTTCCTGAGAAATATACAGCCGAAACAATTGATCAAATTGCTATTGTTCCATTTACCGAAAATCAAAAATTTGATTTAAAAGTAAATAACGAATATACGAATAACAACGATATTAAAATTCCACTATTTGAAGCATCGGTACCTTACGAAGTGTATTTGAAAGATTTGAATCATCAGGAAGTTTTGAACAAAATTGATGTACAAACTAAACTTTCCAAATTCCCCGGTTTAATGGTTGGTTCGATTGTTGAACCAAACAATAATGCCGGTAACTGGGAATAAACGTATGACCAACAAACCATATCAGTTATCCATCCGACTCCAATCGGATGGATTTTCTTTATATATACTTGATGATGGATTATCGGTACTTTCCACAAAAAAAGGAAAACTCAACCTGCTTAAACTCAACGAGGAGGAGTTAGTTGAAGAATTCAAACTTCTGTTTGAAACAGATATAAAATTCAGCACTTCGGAACTTATCATTGAAAACGAGCTTTACACACTTGTACCGGATTTTTTCACTGGAAATGACTCTTATATTGATTTAATGAAGTTTCAGCATCCGGATTTCGACATTAATTCCAACATAATTTTCAATAAAGTAAGTGCTAATCTAAAAACAAATTTGATTTTTGGCTGTCCTGCAAAGATTATCAAAGGCATTAAAAAAGTATTCGACAACATTGAAATATCGCATTCTATTGTTGAATTTTTAAGAAATATTGAAAACAACAATGGCGTATTTGTGGCGTTGGGAAATACAAAAATTGATGTAGCTGTTGTTTCTGAGAGTAAGCTTTTACTGCTTAATACATTTACTTACAGCAGCAACGAAGATATTTTATATCATTTACTAAATATTATGTATACGCTTAAATTAACGCCCGAAATGCGACAATTAAGCATATTCACCCAACAAAATGAGTCGGAATTGCAAAATTTGTTGGTCAAACACATTCCTAACACAACTATCATTCAATCAAAAAATTAAACAGTGAGAATAATCAGCGGAATATATAAAGGCAGACGAATAAGCACCCCAACAAATATAAAAGCACGTCCGACAACGGATTTCGCCAAAGAAGGATTGTTTAATTTGCTAAATAACCGAATGGACTTTGAAGATATAGACGTATTGGATTTGTTTGCAGGTACAGGCAGTATCGGTATCGAGTTCGTGTCGCGCGGCTGTAGGAGCGTAATAGCCATCGAAAATTTCAAAACACAATGTGATTTCATTCACAAAGTGTGTGCTGAATTAAAAATCAGCAACCTGCAACTTTTAAAAATGGACGTTTTTAAGTTTATTGGCTCTTCAAACCTTCAGTTCGATTTTATTTTTGCCGACCCGCCCTACGAATTAAGCATTTTGGAACAAATTCCCGACCTTGTTTTCAAAAACGAACTACTAAAAGCAGATGGATTATTTGTACTGGAACATTCATCTAAAAATAATTTCAGCCAACATCCACGCTATATAGACCATAGGACCTATGGAAATGTGAATTTTAGCTTTTTTGGGTTTCCTCCAGAAAATGTTGATTAAAAGTGAATTTGGTTCGCTTATTGCATACTTATACACGCCCTTTAAATTTGGGATTTTACTTTAATTTTACAACTAAAAACACTATCTTTGTCAGTCATTTTGGAAAATACTGACAAAAATGGTACAACCCAAAACTCGAAACACGAAACACGAAATTAAAAATAAATAATATGGGATTTAACGACATTCTAAAAAAACTATTTGGCAATAAAGCACAGCGCGACTTAAAAGAGATAGAGCCACACGTTGAAAAAATAAAGATTGCCTACGAAAAAATCAAAAACCTCACCAACGATGAACTTCGTGCTAAAACAGAAGATATTAAGCTCTTTATACAGGATTATGTAGCCACAGAGCGAAATCGTATTGCTGAGCTGAAAGCTTCGATTGAAGAAACAGAAATTAATCTGCGCGAAAAAATTTACAACGAAATTGACAAACTCGAAAAGGAAGTAACCGAAAAACTCGAAAAAGCCTTAGAGGAAGTAATGCCCGATGCATTTGCCATTGTAAAAGATACTGCTCGCCGACTCACCGAAAACGCCGAAGTAATTGTTACTGCTACCGATTTCGACCGCAATTTGGCTACCAAATACGATTTTGTAAACATTGTGGGCGATAAAGCTCATTACAAAAACGAGTGGACTGCCGGAGGAAATCTTATTAAATGGGAAATGGTGCACTACGATGTGCAACTTTTTGGTGGAACAGTACTTCACAAAGGTAAAATTGCCGAAATGGGAACTGGTGAAGGTAAAACATTGGTGGCAACACTACCCGTTTTCCTTAATGCATTGACCCGCAACGGTGTACACGTAGTTACGGTAAATGATTACCTTTCGAAACGTGACTCGGAATGGATGGGACCGTTGTATATGTTCCACGGATTGAGTGTGGATTGTATCGACCGCCATCGCCCCAACTCCGACGAACGCCGCGCTGCATACTTGGCCGATATTACTTTTGGCACAAACAACGAATTTGGTTTCGACTACCTGCGCGACAATATGGCTACCAGCCCAACAGATTTGGTACAACGCAAACACAACTATGCCATTGTGGATGAGGTTGACTCGGTATTAATCGACGATGCGCGTACGCCACTTATTATTTCAGGCCCAGTACCCAAAGGCGACGACCAATTGTTCGAAGAACTTCGCCCCAAAGTGGAACGCCTTGTAAACACACAAAAAACATTAGCTACCAAATACTTATCTGATGCCCGCCGAATGATGGCGTCGTCGGATAAAAAAGAACAGGAAGAGGGTGCATTGGCGCTTTTCCGTTCGTACAAAGGTATGCCCAACAACAAACCGCTGATTAAATACCTCAGCGAACAAGGCATTAAAGCGCAATTGCTGAAAACGGAAGAATTTTACATGGCGGAGAATAACCGCAACATGCATATTGCTACCGATCCGCTTTATTTTGTGATTGACGAAAAAAATAAATCTACGGATCTTACTGATAAAGGTATTGACCTGATAACCGATAGCTCCGAAGATGCCAAATTCTTTGTTTTACCGGATGTTGGAAGCGAAATTGCTGAAATTGAAAAAGACAAATCGCTTACGATCGAAGACAAACAAAATCGCAAAGATGATTTAAATCAGAATTACGCTATAAAATCGGAACGTGTTCACACCATTAATCAATTGCTGAAAGCCTATACGCTTTTCGAAAAAGATGTGGAATATGTGGTTATCGAAAACAAAGTAAAAATTGTTGACGAGCAAACCGGACGTATTATGGAAGGTCGCCGCTACTCGGATGGATTGCACCAGGCTATTGAAGCAAAAGAAAAAGTAACGGTGGAAGCTGCTACACAAACATTTGCAACAATTACCTTGCAAAATTATTTCCGTATGTACCACAAACTTGCTGGTATGACAGGTACTGCCGAAACAGAAGCAGGTGAGCTATGGGACATTTACAAGTTGGATGTGGTGGTAATTCCTACCAATCGCCCCATTGCCCGTAACGATATGGAAGACCGCGTTTACAAAACCAAACGCGAAAAATATATTGCCGTAATCGAAGAAATTGACCGACTTGTTCAAGCTGGTCGTCCGGTGTTGGTGGGTACAACTTCGGTTGAAATTTCGGAATTATTAAGCCGAATGCTCAATGGGCGAAAAATCAAACACAACGTACTGAATGCCAAGTTGCACCAACGCGAAGCCGATATTGTATCGGAAGCAGGTAGAACAGGCACAGTAACCATTGCTACCAATATGGCTGGTCGTGGTACCGACATCAAATTGACGCCCGAGGTGAAAGCAGCAGGTGGTTTGGCGATAATTGGTACGGAGCGTCACGAGAGCCGTCGTGTCGACCGTCAGTTGCGTGGTCGTGCAGGACGTCAGGGTGATCCGGGTTCATCTATTTTCTACGTTTGTTTGGAAGATGATTTGATGCGTTTGTTCGGTTCGGAACGTATTTCGGGCATTATGGACAAACTTGGATTCGAAGAAGGCGAAATGATTGAGCATTCGATGATTTCGAAATCGATAGAACGTGCACAGAAAAAAGTAGAAGAAAATAACTTTGGAATTCGTAAACGCTTGCTCGAATACGACGATGTAATGAATTCGCAACGCGAAGTGGTTTACAGCAAACGCCGCCATGCCTTGATGGGCGAACGTATTGGCGTAGATATTACCAATATGATTTACGATGTGGCCGAAACAATTGTTGAAAGCGCTAAACAAAGTAATGACTTCGAACTGCTTCAAGAAGAACTACTTAAAACCTTTGCAATGGAAGCTCCATTCGACGAAACGGTATTTACTTCTACTCGTTCGGGTGAGTTAGTTCATCAAGTTGGTGAAGCTGCTTTAGCTACTTTCAAACGCAAAATGGACAAATTAGCCGCGGTTGCTTATCCGGTTATCAAGCAGGTTTATCACGAACGTGGTCAACAATACGAAAATATTTTAGTTCCTGTAACCGATGGAAAACGTGTTTTCAACGTTACTGCCCATCTCGAAACCGCTTACAAAAACGAAGCAAAAGAAGTGGTACTTGCATTCGAAAAACAATCCTTGCTTTATGTAATCGACGATGAATGGAAAGAGCACCTTCGACAGTTGGACGAACTTCGCCAATCGGTACAAAATGCCAGCTACGAACAAAAAGACCCGCTTTTGATTTATAAATTAGAGTCGTTTGGATTATTCAAAGAAATGATAGACTCGATGAATCGCAAAGTATTGTCGATATTAATGCGTGGACAAATTCCAGTACGTGAACCCGAACAGGTTCGAGAAGCTCGTCCTGCACAACGCATGGATTTAAGCCGTATGCGTATTCAGAAAGATGAGATAGGCAGCAGAAGTTCAGCGCAGCAAGACCCAACAAAACAAGACACCCGCGAAGTGCAAAAAACACAACCGATAATTGTTGAGAAAAAAGTAGGTCGCAATGAAGAGTGCCCTTGCGGTAGCGGCAAGAAGTATAAGAATTGCCACGGAGCTAATTGATGTGGTGATGTGATGATGTGATGATGTGCTAATTTGCCAATATGGTAATGAATATAATAATAACGGCAAAGCCAAAATAACGCGAAGCTAATAACGCACGAAGTGCCTAATAACGGCGAAGCCAAAATAACGGCGAAGCCAAAATAACTTATTTGATTATGCTTATAAATGCTATCGTTTGGAATGTTGACCCTGAACTATTTAGTTTAGGTCCCTTACATGTTCGTTGGTACGGATTGCTTTGGGCTGCAGGTATATGGATAACGCTGC
>CAZEEN010000129.1:0-9192 GCA_964511115.1 uncultured Paludibacter sp.
AAGATTTCGGAAGGTAAACTCCTCACTCCTGGCCCTTCTCCATTTGTGGAGGGGAAAAGTTCTTCGTCCGACATATCTTCAACTTCCGCCTTTTCCGACCTCACCCTAAATCCCTCTCCAAGTGGAGAGGGATTTTTGTCTTTTGCTTTCGGGATTCCTACATTTATACCGGCTGCTTTGGCAAGGTGGTAGAATGTTTTTATTGAAACACCGTGTCCGTGTGCTTTTAGACAGGCATTGTATTGTTTGTCGGTTTCGTTTTGCGAAAAAGACGGATAAAAACGACTTAGGCGGTGATAATAATTTCGTCCGGTTTCGCCTAAAGCATCAGCGAGGGCAAAGCCAAGGTCTCTCCAATCTGCATAGTTGGGGGCAATATCAACTGAAGCGGCTTCAATTCGTTGTGTTATTACATCAATGTCGGCTTGCCCAGCATCCTCAATTGGATTGCTTTTGGTTGGTTGAATTATTTTTGGCTGTTTTGTGGATTCTGTGGGTTGCCAATCTGTTGGGTTAAATATTTTCTTGCTCATGTTATTATAGGTTGCTTGAGTTGATAAATGCCTGTGGGTCGTATGGTAAAAAGCAGGCGCGGGATATGTCCCGCCCTGATTTATCTACCTCAACTTTATAGGTTTGTAGAATGTAGTTAGCGACCGCAGCCAAAAACTCACTATGTGAGGCTTTGACTGTATTAATGGAAATTATCCATTTTAGTCCATCGCCAGAAGGGCTAACAAAGAGTAATTGTGTTTCAAAGTATTCGTCTTGCAAAAGTTGGTTGCGAAGCAGATCAACGTTTTGCAAATGGTCAAAATCAACACATAATAAACCGGAATGATTTACCAATGCCTTGTCGTTGCGGGTTGTAAACATTCCCGAAAAAGTACAATAATCGAAGTTTGTAGCTTTATATTGCCGTGCCTGTTTTGGGTCCGTTATACTCCTAAGTTTTTGTGTTCGCTTTTTGGCATAATCTCCGACAATGTAATTGTAGGCATCGAGCAAGGAAATTGACTTGTAAGGAATGGTATTCCGAATAGGAGCTTTGAAGAATGAGAAATGCCTCACCACAATGTCTGAACTATGATTATTTTGATTATCCGGATTATGTGAGATATTTGATTTTTTACCGTTAGCGTAAAAATCGAATTTCTCACCAATATGCAGATTCATCTCTTTATTCAAAGTTTGCAATAGTTCATCGCCCGACTGTTTGTAATGCAGTTCGGCGAAGTCGAACGCATCACCGGCAGGGATAGCATTCTCGCTATCCGTATGCCGTGCAAATTCTCGATCCAAAACATTGCCCAAAATACTCTCTTTATAAATGAAAATATTCAATGTCGATTTATCGGCATTGAATGGGTTTTTAGTAGGGAAACAAGTCCTCCCCGAAAGGGAGAGGACTGTTTGTTCTGGATAATATTCGCGTAAAATATGCGAATAGATAACTAAACCATAATGAGTCTTGCTCAAAATCTGCTCTTTATTTATCGCTGCCATGATTCCGAATCTTATACATTGTATAATTATCCTTTAAAATTCGCTGAATATCTTCAGTGCGATAATAGAGTTTGTTGCCAATGCGGGAGAATGGTAATTTCCCATTTGTACGCAGTGTTTGCAAGGTTCTGGGGCTAATGTGTAACAAAAGCATTACATCTTGGTTGTCAACCCATTCTTTGCTCAAATCTTCGCAAGAAGTTTGGGTCTTGGTCAGTTTGGATTCAATTGAATTCAGGGCTTCCAAGATTTTGCAATTGCTCGGACACATACAAGAATGCTGTCTCTTTTGCTCAAGTTGATAGAGAATGCTTTCGGGGCAGCAACGAAGTTCTTCCAGAATTTCGTTTAATCGGCGGGGTTGCTTGTTGTCGTTCATCTTACAATCCTCCCTTTTTTAGCTACGAACTCTGCCGCTTCTGCTTGAAGCTCTGCAACTGATTGGCGTTTATCGCCAAGCAGCCAAGTATCAATTTCACTTTTAAGAAACTGGAGTTTCTTTCCTTTCTTGTGGTAAGGAATAAGCTTTTGACCAATCCAACCATAAACTGTTTGACGAGCTGGCCGGTCTGGCAGATATTCACAGAGCTCCTGTATGTTGAACCATTTATTTGAAGGTTCTACTTGAACAGAATTGTTTGTTTTCAGAAATAATTTAAGCTCTTGTACTTCTGAAATAAGAAATGCTACCGCTTGTGGTAGTTGTTCAAAATTGATAGTTTTTTCTTCTTGAAAAAGCATAATCTTATTATTTTTAATTAATAACTATGCTTTCTTTTCAAGTGCGCACGAAAAAAGAAAACCGTAACTCTATCGTAGAATTACGGTTGCAAAATAACAAACAAATACATCATACAACCAGGTGTACACCTAGTTGGAAATTAGTAATGTTTATCATTTTCTATTGATATTGAGATATTTAGATTTGCAAGTAATTGGTTTGCTTCTTGAATGTCTTGAGAATGAATTCCTTTTAAAACGACACCTTTTTGTAAATCATTATAAATACTTTTGTAGCTATTACCAGTAAGAAATGAAATTAATTTGCAAATACTCGTTAAATCATTATTTGCTTTACCGCATTTCATTGCTTTGAGTATTTCTAAAATTACAACTGAACGAACTTTTAAGCTTGCTATGTTTTGGATATCTGGAATCTTTGAATCACTATCGTTATTTATAGAGTTTGTAAGTTCTTTTTTCTTTTTTATAAGGTTTATTTCATCTTCAATTTGTTGGATAATATTCCCCTTATTTCGTGCTTGTTTATATCGAGTAAGATAATCAGCATAAAATAGCTCCTTTTCGTTTAAATCATGATTATTGTCTGCTGCAATTTTTAGTTGCTTAAAACTCAAAGGAAGTTCGCCCAATAAAGTAAGCTCTTCTTTAAGTAGCGGTTCAAATTCACAAAAATATATTGGATCTAATTTTTGTTTTATACGATTTAAAAAGAATCGTATGTTTGAATTTTCTTTTTCATTGAATGACAAAATCAAATATACACAAGAGAAAATTATGGAAGTTTCATAAGCCAAAAAATGATCTCTTACTGTTGAGTATATTATTTTAACTTCATTTTCTGGGTGTTTAATAGATTTTACTTGTTCACAAATAGCATAAGACTGATTAAAAATTGCTAATGGACAGCGCTTTAAATAATATCTATTGTTATCGTTGGTGTCTTGTAAATGCAGTAAAACTTGGTAAATACGTGCGTTTAACTCATTGTTCTCAATATATTCATCAATTTCAATATTTGGCGTGAATTTCATGTTTGCTTCTTTTAATTTATGTTTTTGATTTTAATTGTCTTTGTTGCTTTCTGCTTTTTCTCGTCGACTACTTTACCATAGATTTGAGTGGTTTTTACATTGGTATGGCCAAGCATTTTGGATACTGTATAAATGTCTGTACCACCTGCCAACTGTAAAGTGGCATAGGTGTGTCGGAAGCAATGAAAGGTTATATTCCGGGTAATGCCAGCAGATTTTATCCATCGTTTAAGCGGACTTGAAATCCAAGAAGGGTCGGGTAAATCTTCAAAAACAAGTTGCTCCGGATTGCGTGGTTCTCCACAAAGTTGATAGGCTTGTTTTGATATTGGCATATATTCAACTCCCTTTGTTTTTTGTTGTGTAAAGTTGAGGCGAATTTGTTCGCCATCAACTTGTATTTCTTTCCATTTGAGTTTTTGAATATCGCAATGGCGAACGCCAGTGAGAGCAGAGAAAAGCGAAGCACGTTTGAGAATTGGACGTTCGCAAGGTGTTTCCGAAAGGATATTAAGTTCTTCCACTGTCAAGTGTTCTCTGCGACTTTCCTGTTCCTGAATGCCTTTTATTTTGGCCGAAATATCTACAGTCAAATAACCATCAACAAATGCTTGTTTTAATCCAGCCTTAAATATGCTATAATAAGTGGCGGCGGTATTATGTGATATCGTTCCCTTTTTATTGCCACCACAAGGGGCTGTGAGTACAAAGCGACGAAATTCTTCAGCCTTACCAAGGTTAATCTGAGAAAATAAAAGTGGCTGATTGTTGTTGAATGATTTTAGCAACTCACCAACTCGAACCCAATTGACAATAATGGATTGAGAACTGTTGCGGTGTCGCTCTTTTGATACTTTTTGAAAGTAATCGATAAAATCAATTTGCTGACGTTGGTTGTGTTCAACTTGTTCGGCTTCCTTTTCTGTGTACAAATCAGCATTATCATACTCACGCTGCCTAAGACTACGCACACCATCTGCATAAATACAGGCTTCCTGATCAATGTTGCTTTTACATTGAATTATACCATTTGAATCTCTCTTGGGTTTGAATGTTTTGGCTTCATCTGTTGACGCTCTTGTTGTACGCGCTTTATCCCATATTGGTGTGGTAACAGAGCGGTTAAGTGCTTCTATTATCCGTTGAGCTTTATCACTACCAGCCTTGAAAACTGGATAGCTTTCAAGTATTAAATACCATTCGTTATGATATTCGGATTTGCGGAGCTTTGCAGTACATTTGGTTTTTGCGAGTTTCTTTTTCATGGCTCAGTATTATTTATGGTTGAATAGCCGGTCGATTTCTAATTTGGGGACATATACGAATTTGCCAATTTGCTTTTTGGGAATACTGCATTTTCGAATGGTCTTTTGAACTGTGGAGGCCGATATTCCAAACTTCTCGGTTATTTCGCCAATGGTATAGCAATTAGCCTGATCGAAATTGATTTCCTGATTTGTGACCATCGGTTGAATTGCTTTGGCAATTTCAACCTTTGGGAACATGGCTTCTATGTGGACCCGACTAATGCGGGTTAACCGCTCCCCAAGATTAACGGCAGGGATTTTACCTTTCTTTATTTGTCGGTAAATGGTATCCCTGGATATTCCAAACAGAATAACTGCTTCCTGAATTGAAATGTAAGGGCGGTCTGCTGGAATTTGATTGGCTAACTGTTCGCGTTTTTCTTCTTCCTTTTCGAGGGCTTTCTTTTTACGTGTGGCTGCTTCAGAACATTTCTCGCAACAGTACTTCGAGTAGACAGTTTTGGCGTTAAATTGCTTACCGCAATTTTCGCAATTTCTTTGGAGGATAAACTTGCTAACTGGCATAATACACGTTTTAAATATGGGTACGTATGTATAAGTATTTATAAGTCGCACTTTCCTACTAATTAAGTCGCGTTACAAATATGTTGCAAATATAAGAAAAATAATCGAATATAACAATAGGTAAGCATAAATATATAAATAAAAAACCACTGTAAACTAAGTGCTTACAGTGGTTTCGCTAAATTTATTTTTCCTTGTTAGGGGCTTTTATTTTACTTCTTCAAAATCCACATCAGTTACATCGCCTTGTTTGTTGTCATTCTGGCTTTGTCCTCCTTGTTGCTGGCCGCCAAAATCCTGTGGCCCGGCTTGTTGTCCGCCTTGTGCATTTTGAGCGTTATACATTTCCTGACTAGCAGCTTGGAAAACAGTATTTAATTCTGCTGTCGCAGCATCAATTCCTGCCAAATCTTGTGCCTTATGCGCTTCTTTCAATTTTGCCAAAGCAGCTTCGATTGGTCCTTTTTTGTCTGCTGGCAATTTATCGCCAAATTCAGCTAATTGTTTTTCGGTTTGGAAAATCAACGAATCAGCGTGATTCAATTTGTCAATTTTTTCCTTTTCTTTTGCATCACTTTCAGCATTGGCAGCAGCTTCGTCTTTCATACGTTTGATTTCAGCATCGCTCAATCCCGATGAAGCTTCAATACGAATACTTTGTACTTTTCCTGTTGCTTTGTCTTTTGCAGAAACATGCAAAATACCATTCGCATCAATATCAAAAGTTACTTCAACTTGAGGCTCACCACGGCGGGCAGGCATAATGCCATCCAAGTGGAAACGTCCCAACGATTTATTCTGATTTGCCAATGGACGTTCGCCCTGCAATACATGAATTTCTACCGAAGGCTGATTGTCGGCAGCTGTAGTAAATGTTTCGGATTTTTTTGAAGGTATTGTTGTGTTTGCTTCAATCAGTTTAGTCATTACACTTCCCATAGTTTCGATACCCAACGAAAGTGGAGTTACATCAAGCAACAAAATATCTTTTACTTCGCCTGTCAATACACCACCCTGAATTGCTGCACCTACAGCCACCACTTCATCCGGGTTTACACCTTTCGAAGGTGCTTTTCCGAAGAATTTTTCAACAGCAGTTTGAATGGCAGGAATACGAGTTGAACCACCTACTAAAATTATTTCGTCGATATCGCCAATTGACAAACCGGCACTTTTCAGTGCTGTACGACAAGGCTCTATTGTTTTTTGCACTAAATCGTCCACCAATTGTTCGAATTTAGCACGTGTTAATGTACGTACCAAGTGACGAGGCACACCATCAACAGGCATAATATATGGTAAGTTGATTTCCGAAGAAGTCGTATTCGAAAGTTCAATTTTAGCTTTCTCGGCAGCCTCTTTTAAACGTTGCAAAGCCATAGGGTCTTTGCTTAAGTCAATATTGCTATTTTCGTTTTTGAATTCCTGAACCAACCAATCGATAATACGGTGGTCAAAGTCATCGCCACCTAAGTGAGTATCACCATCGGTCGATTTTACTTCAAATACGCCATCGCCCAATTCAAGTACCGAAACGTCATGTGTTCCACCACCGCAGTCGAACACTACAATTTTCATGTCTTTGTTGGTTTTGTCCAAACCATACGCCAAAGCAGCAGCAGTAGGCTCATTTACAATACGTTTTACATTTAACCCTGCAATTTCGCCGGCTTCTTTTGTAGCCTGACGCTGAGCATCGTTAAAGTAAGCAGGAACTGTAATTACAGCATCAGTCACTTCTTGTCCAAGGTATTCTTCGGCTGTTTTTTTCATTTTTTGCAAAATAATCGCCGAAATTTCTTGTGGTGTATAAAGTCGACCATCAATGTCCACACGTGGTGTGTTGTTGTCGCCTTTTACTACTTTGTAAGGTACACGTCCAATTTCTTTTGTCAAACGGTCGTAGGTTTCGCCCATAAAACGTTTGATTGAAAATACAGTTTTAGTCGGATTTGTAATTGCTTGACGTTTAGCAGGATCACCTACTTTGCGTTCGCCTCCTTCCACAAAACCAATTACCGAAGGTGTTGTGCGTTTACCTTCGCTGTTAGCAATAACGATAGGTTCGTTACCCTCCATTACAGAAACACACGAGTTGGTGGTTCCTAAGTCAATTCCAATAATTTTTCCCATTTTGAGTTTATTTTAAATATTTTGATTGTTTCTATTTTTTTGATACGCATTCATTTTTACAAACTATATGCCAACCACCCGAAAGCAATCATCAATATAATTTTTGGCACAATTAACAGCAATTATTCAAAAAACTCCACTTTATCCACTGACAAAAGGGCAGAATTTGTCAGATTTTCGCAAAAAAAATATATCTTTGCAAATAAAAGTTGATTTAAATGTCAAAAATCTACATATCACTCGGAAGCAACTTAGGAAACAAGGAACAAAACCTTATGGAGGCAATTGCATCAATTGGTTGCGAAATTGGAGTAGTGCGCCGTGTGTCAGAGTTTTATACATCAAAACCCGTTGGATTTGTTTCGAATAATGATTTTTTGAATGCAGCTTTGTTGGTAATTTCGGATATGGAGCCCATGTTAGTTCTACGAAAACTGCAAAAAATTGAGCGAGAAATGGGACGTAAACCGAAAACGAACAACGAATATACCGACCGAATTATCGATTTGGATATTTTGCTTTATAACAATGAAACTATTGACTATCCAGAATTAAAAATCCCGCATCCATATATGATGGAGCGGGATTTCGTATTAATACCTTTGCGCGAAATTGCACCTGAACTCGCTATTTTTAAAACTGCATAACCGACAACAATTCAGTTTGATTACACAAACGCTGTTCTCCGGTTTTCATATTTTTCAACATTACTTTACCCTCATTCATTTCCGTTTCGCCAACAATTGCCACAAACGGAATAGCTTTATTGTCGGCATAAGTCATTTGTTTTTTCATTTTAGCTGGTTCCGGATATATTTCAGTATTTATTTTATTGTTTCTCAAAAAATTAATCCAAGGCAAGCTGTACATCAATTCCTTTTCACCAAAACTCACAAACAAAATTTGAGTTTGCTCTTCGGAAGTTTCAGGATATAAATTCAATTGATTCAATACATCATAAATTCGGTCAGCACCAAACGAAATTCCCACACCGGAAACACCTTCCATACCAAAAACACCTGTCAAATTATCGTATCGTCCGCCACCTGTTATGCTTCCAATTTCAACATCTAAAGCTTTTACTTCGAAAATTGCTCCTGTGTAATAATTCAGTCCACGCGCCAAAGTCAAATCGAGTTCTATATTGGTTTTCACCTGCATAGTTTCGCACAATCCAAAAATAGTTTCCAATTCAGCAAGGCCTTTCAATCCAATTTCAGTAGTAGCAAGAACGGATTTTAATTGTTGCAATTTTTCATTATTTGTTCCGCTGAGTTTTAAAATGGGTTGCAATTTATCAATGGCTTCGTTCGAAATTCCTTTCGAGGCAATTTCTTCGTTTACTTTTTCCAACCCGATTTTGTCCATTTTATCAATGGCAACGGTTATATCCGTAATTTTTTCGGCTTCGCCAATTATTTCAGCAATTCCCGAAAGAATTTTGCGGTTGTTTATTTTAATAGTTACATTAATTTTCAATCGACGATATACCTCATCCACTATCTGTATCAATTCCAGCTCATTAAGCAGCGAATCGCTTCCCACCACATCTACATCGCATTGATAAAACTCACGATAACGACCACGTTGAGGACGGTCGGCACGCCAAACGGGTTGAATTTGATAGCGTTTAAAGGGAAAGGTAATTTTATCTCTGTTTTGAACCACAAAACGGGCAAAAGGCACAGTTAGGTCGTAACGAAGTCCCTTTTCAGATATTTTATTCGTCAATTTAATGCTATTTCGCTCAAGCAGTTCAGCATCAGCGAGTCCATTCAAATAATCACCCGAATTTAGAATCTTAAATAGCAGTTTATCGCCTTCTTCTCCATATTTCCCCATCAAAGTCGATAGGTTTTCCATAGCCGGAGTTTCTATTTGCTGAAATCCATAGAGGCGAAAAACGTCTTTTATAGTATTAAATATATAATTGCGATTGGCCATTT
>CAZEEN010000130.1:0-9057 GCA_964511115.1 uncultured Paludibacter sp.
ATGGAACTTCGTACGTTGTGCAGCGTGCTGCCGAGGCCACTTTCAGCCCCGAAGGGAAAAAGCAGGTTAAAGCATTGATTGAGTTTTATACCGAGAATGCCCGCATTATTCGCGAAGGCTTGGAAAAAGCTGGTTACTCCATTTACGGTGGCAAGAATGCACCTTACGTATGGGCAAAAGCACCCGAGGGCATGGGAAGCTGGGAGTATTTTGATTATTTACTGAAAGAAAAAAATATAGTTACCACTCCCGGAGCAGGATTTGGTTTAAGCGGCGAAGGCTTTGTACGTTTTTCGGCATTTGGTAGTCGCGAAGCTACAATCGAAGCTATGAAACGGTTGGAAAAATAACTTAATGAACAATTACTTTGTTTCTGCAATCTTGACCTACCCCAATTTCCCTCTCCACATGGAGAGGGTTAGGGAGAGGTCATTTTTTAGCTTTTTGCAATTTGCTTTTTCAACTCCAGCTTGTAGCAACACATCATCATGTGTAGCATCGCCTATAATATGAATCAAATTTTCATTGTAAAAGTCTTTTAGTTTCTCGTTTCGCTCTGCGTTGCCCTCAATAAGTACAGCCTTTTTGTTTTTTGCAAGTAAATCATCTACCACTTTTCGACCTGTTTTACCATAGCCACAAACAATGTAATGGTTGTGTAGTTCTTTTAGCGATTTATTCATTTTTCTGATTTTTATAAGTTTTGACAATTCACCATCAATCACAAATTCCGAAATTTTACCAATAAGATAAAAGCCAACCGAAAAGCCTGTAATAATAAGAAATATTGTAAATATACGCCCTTCTTCCGAGAGATTGTGTATTTCTCCATAACCAATTGTTGCAAAAGTAATTACAAGCATGTAAATTGATTCCACAGGCGTAAATCCTTCGATATAAATATAACCAAAGAAACCACCTGTAAGTATAGCGACCAAAATAATCAGCGGTAAAATTAGCTTTTTATAAAGCGATGTTTTGATTCTTGTAGGTGACATCTTTCGATTTATTTGTTACAATTTTATGGCAAACTTCTTCAAACGAGCATCGAGCATGTGTTGTGGTATAATTTGCTTTACTGAGTTCGCCACAGCATTCATTAGTCCTTCGCGCACATAATCGTGGCGGATAACCAACGAAATTTCGCGTGTGGCTTCGGGCATTATTATTTTGCGAACATTTAATTTCTGTTTCTCGCTTAATAAGTCGAAATGTAGTTCGGGAATAACTGTGTAACCTCCATTAATATCTACAATTTTAACTAAAGTATCGATGCTTCCTGCCTCGTAAGTAGAAGCATGTTGTCGGTTTTTGCAAAAATTAAACACTTGATTACGAAGACAATGCCCTTCTTCCAATACCCACAATTTTTCGTCGGACATTTCAGCTGTTGTTACTTCTTCTTTTTTAAACAATTCTTCGTTGGGCGAAATATAAGCCTGAAACTTTTCGTAATAAAGCGGCACTTCCAGTATTTTTGCATCGTCCAGTGGCGTGGCTAAAATAGCCATATCAATTTCGGCAGTTTGCAACTTGCGAATAATCGATTCGGTTCTCATTTCGGTAACTCGCAAGGTAATATCGGGATAATTTTGTTTAAAATTGGCAATAAATCCGGGTAATAAATAGGGTGCTACAGTTGGTATCATTGCCAACGTAAACGAACCTGTTAGTGAGCCTTTTATGTCGGACAAACTCTCTTTGAGCATATTTACACTATGCAATACATTCTGTGCATTTTTGATAACCATTTCGCCTGCCTGTGTTGGAACAATGGGGTGCGACGAACGGTCGAAAATGCGGCAATCGAGCTCATCTTCGAGTTTTTGCACCATAGCGCTCAATGTAGGTTGTGTTACGCCACACATTTCGGCTGCGCGTACAAAGTGACGAGTTTTATCCAGCGCAAGCACATATTCAAGTTGTTGTAATGTCATAAGTGTGAATTAGAAATTAAGAAATTAGAAAATATGAAATCAGGGATATTAATTTGTAATTGATTGTATTGCAAAGATAAATAATTATTGATAAAACTAATAACTTAGACATAGATATTTTATCAACAGCAACAAAAAAAGCTAAACTTGACTAAAAAGCAGAAAAATGAAACTTCAAATAAAGGTAAACGCGTGAAAAACAACTATTTTTGTTTTCATAATAATTCTATTCACTTAAAAATGAGAAATCTACTTCTTTTGTTTTTACTAATTATTGGCGGAAGCGCCTATTCACAGCTGTTTTGGCAGGTGAGTGGCAAAAGCACCAAAACGAAATCGTATATTTTGGGAACACACTCCTTGCTTCCGGCAAAGGCATTAGATAGCATTCCAGGCGTGTATCGGGCATTTAACAAATGCAATGTGGTGATTAGTACTTACGATTCGTATTCGGTAGATGCCGAAGCACAACTAAAAAAAGCGGCACTTTTGCCTTTTCATAAATCAATGAAAGATTACTTATCGGACTCGGTTTATAATAAAGTGGATAAAGAACTAAAAAAATCGCTCAAGATTGGTCTGAAAGAATTGGCACTAATGCATCCGGCAATGATACGACAAATGTATTTAGCTGAATTATTTGCGCAAGCAAGCAATATTGCCGACGATGCTCAAACCGATTCGTATTTTCAACGCGTAGCAGCCGTAAAAGGTATAAAAGTGATTGGTATTGAAAACTATAGCCTTTATATTGCATCACTTTTCGATGGTGGGAAAATTCAATTTTATGCAGATAAACTCACAGATGATATTTCGAAAGCTGAATTATACAAAGCAAACTTCAAAAAGCTACTTCATTATTATCAATCAAATGATTTAAACAAAACAATTGAGGTTTTAAATGTAATTGAAATACAGCAGGACAACAACACTAAAAAATTTCTATCTGACAACCAATTAGTTAAACTTACTGATTTGCTAAACACAAACGCTTGCTTTTACACCCTTGATGTTAGATTGCTTGCAGGTGAAAATGGTTTGATTGAGCAATTAAGAAAAGCGGGATATGAAGTAAAACCGTATAAAAAATAAATGAAACTGATTTCTGAAAACGAACTGAGCGAAGCGGCTGAATGTCTGCGAAATGGTGGATTAGTTGCTTTTCCAACTGAAACGGTGTATGGATTGGGTGCAAATGCGCTTAATCCTATTGCTGTAGCAGGAATTTTTAGTGCTAAAAAACGTCCGAATTTCGACCCACTTATTGTTCACATAAGCGATTTGAGTCAGATTGACGCACTTTTTGAGCATCCTATAAACGGGGCTGTTTATAAACTGGCTGAACGATTCTGGCCGGGACCACTTACCATTGTTCATCGCAAATCGGCTATAGTACCGTCGATTGTTACTTCCGATTTGGACGCTGTGGCTGTTCGCATGCCTTCGCACCCAATTGCTCAAAAGTTGATTCACGAAGCTGGTGTGCCTGTGGCAGCTCCAAGTGCTAACCGATTTGGACAACTAAGCCCAACAAGCTACAAGCACGTTGCGAAGCAAAATATGGAAATTGATTATATTGTTATGGGTGATGATGTAGCAAAAGCCGTTGGTATCGAATCGACGGTTGTTGCCATCGAAAATGAGACTTGCACCGTACTTCGCCCTGGAGTTATTACAGCCGAAGACATACAGCAATGCATCCCTGATTTTGAAGTGCTTACACCTGGAAAAAACACAAAGCTTGTTTCTCCGGGCTTATTGCAGAGCCATTATTCGCCACTTAAACCATTATTTTATATCGAAAACGATACCGTAATCCCAACTGATGCCGGCCTAATTTTACATAAAAAAGAAGAAGGGGGAAATTATTCCAATAAAACTATCTTTACTTCCGAAACAGGAAATTTATTGGAAGTTGCTGCTAACTTATTTTCGTCGCTGCACCGTATGGAAGAAGATGCCGATGTGAAAAAAATCTATATTGCCCGAACTACCGAAGAAGGTATTGGGAAAGCGATTATGGACAGATTAAACAAAGCTACATTTCAGTACCAACAATAAAAAAGCCCCACATGGAGGCTTCTCTATAAGTTCATATTTGAAATCTATTCAATTTCGTCGTCAATAATTTCGTGCGAAGCTTCGATTTCGAAAACTGAAAGCTGACGATGGAAAACTTCATCAAGTGAAATTTGGAATGTTTCGGTATGAGCAATACCTTTGATTGGAGTCATTTTTTCCAAAATTATCTGCAATAAATGACGGTTGTCTTTCGCATAAATTTTCACGAACATCGAATACTTACCTGTAGCATAATGACATTCTACAATTTCGGGTATTTTTTTGAGTTCTTCAACTACCAATGGAAATGATTTTACATCGCTAAGCGTAATACCTATGTATGCACAAGTCTGAAATCCAACCTTATACGTATCAATTACAAATTCTGAACCTTTAATTATTCCCGTATTGCGAAGTTTTTGAATTCGTTGGTGAATAGCCGCACCAGAAACGTTACATTCGCGTGCCACTTCGAGAAATGGAATGCGTGCATCCTGCGAAATTAATTGTAGAATTTTTTTGTCTAAACGGTCGATTTGATGTGTTCCCATGATGATTAAAAATTACCGAATTTTTGGAGTAATAGTTTGTTATATGTGATTTATTTTGCAAATGTATTAATAATTTTCGTATTTCAAACACACAAACAAACAAATTGTAAGCAAAAGTTGTAAATATTCATTTTTATCGGTATTTTCCACTATCACAATCGCTCAACATACTGATATAACTTTGGTAACGCGAGGTGCTTATCAACTGATTATCAACGGCTGCCAAAACTGCGCAGCCAGGCTCATTCAGGTGCTTACAATTTGAAAATCGGCACGCTTTGCTTTTGGCAAAAATATCGACAAAATAATGACTAATTTCGGTTGCTTCCATGTCCACAACTCCAAAACCTTTTATACCTGGCGTGTCAATTACCTTTCCGCCTTGCTTGAGGTGAAACATTTCAGAAAATGTTGTGGTATGCATCCCCTTATTATGATAATCGGAAATTTTACCCGTTTTTGCCAACGAGTCTGGAGCAATGGCATTTATCAAGGTCGATTTCCCTACACCCGAATTGCCCGATATAAGCGTAGTTTTATCTTTTAAAAATTCATTGAGTTCAGCAAACGAATTTTCCTGTAAAGCCGACAAACGAAAAACTTTGTAGCCAAGACCTTCGTACAAATTTTCAACTGCATCTAAGTACTCAGTTTCTTGGGGTGTGTATAAATCAATTTTATTAAAAACAATACTTGCAGGCACGCGGTAAGCTTCGGCTGAAGCCAAAAAACGGTCGATAAAAACCAATGAAGTTATTGGATAATTGATGGTTGCTACCAATAGAACCAAATCCAAATTTGCAGCCAGAATGTGTGATTGCTTCGAAAGATTGGACGATTTACGCACAATATAATTTCGGCGGTCGCAAATTTCGCTGATTACACCTGTGTTATCGGCATTTTTTTCGTAATGAACAATATCACCAACGGCAATAGGGTTTGTACTCCGAATGTCTTGCAATCGAAGATTTCCTTTCATTTTGCATTCAGTCAAGGTATTGTCATCGGCAATAACCTGATACCAACTGCCCGTATTTTTCACTACTAATCCAATCATATATTTTTGTAAATTGTATTTGTAAAGACGGGGCGCGCCCCGTCTCTACATTAATTATCACCACATCAAAAAGCCTCCGTTGCCGTAATGTAAAACTGCAATTTTTCGCCATAATTATTTTTGGCAATATCAAATCGTAAGTGCACCCGCGCATCGTTTAACCTGTAACGTAATCCTGCACCATAACCAAATTTCAACTTGTCGATTTTGAAATTGGAACTATTCACCACATCGCCAGCCGAACAAAAAAATGCAGCCTTAAGTCGTTTGTAAATGGGCAATCTATATTCCGACTGTACTAAAAACATCATATTTTCGCGATACATTCCTTGTCGAAATCCGCGCATCATGTCGCGACCACCTAATGTTGGTAAAAGTTGAAAAGGGATACCCGTTTCTCCAAATATACCTGATACATAGCCTTGGAAAGCCAAGTTATGCTTACGAAATATCGGCTGATACTTACGAACATCAATACTAAACTCGCTCAAACTAAAAGTGTTACCTAACCACACTGGCGATGTACCTGTCATTAGCTTTGCAAACATTCCTTTTTCGGGATAAAACTGATTATCACGACTATCGAATGCAGTTACAACTCCGGCAGTGAATTGCCCATAAGGTTTCCAACCTGCATCGCCAAAACGATTATAAATGTTTTGTTGCAAAAATGCATTGCTGGAATCTGTTTGCAAATCCTCAGTTTTAAACGACAAGGACAACCCAACATAGAGTTGCTTTGAAATAAGATATTGCGGTTGCAAAGTTACATTAAAATTGCGTGAAACATATCCCACTTTCAGGTTTTGAGGTTTGTTGCCTACACCAAAATAATAATCGGGGTAATTGCGGAGATTTAAGTTTGCGAACAAAAAATACTTTTTATCCGAAAAATATAATTTTGGTGAAATATTGAGCATAAATTGATTGAGCGCGGTGTACACCGCACTTCCCGAAACAGAGCTAATGCGGCTAACATCATTACTCTTAAAATAATAACCAAAAGCCACTCCGCCCGACCAGCTCGTTTCCTGCTGATAGGCAGCATGAGGAATAAGAAAAAAACTTTTCCGACTGGCTATTGTATCTTCATTATTTGAAAAAAGTTGAAGCGAACAACCGAAATATAGCAGAAGTATAATAACGCAGTTTTTCATTTATTGATTAAAAAAAACAGTCATTCCGACCTGAACGAAATGACTGTTTTTAGTGTCGTTTTTTTGATTTTGTACTTAAACCGTCATTATTTCTCTTTCTTTGGCGGCTATCATATCATCAATTTTTTTGATGTATTTGTCGTGGATTTTTTGCACCGAAGCTTCTGCATCCTTTTCTGCATCTTCGGGCAAACCATCCTTAACCATCTTTTTAAAGTGGTCAATGGCTTCGCGACGGGCATTGCGAACCGAAATTTTAGCTTCCTCGCCTTCGTGACGAGATTGCTTTGCCAACTGTTTACGTCGTTCCTCAGTTAATGGAGGAATGCCCAAACGGATTACTTCGCCATTATTCATTGGTGTAATGCCTACATCAGAGTTCAGAATGGCTTTTTCGATAATACTTATTAATCCTTTTTCCCAAGGTTGAACAGAGATTGTTTTGGCATCGGGAGTTGTAATGGTTGCCACATTCGAAATTGGAACGTGCGAACCATAATAATCCACTTTTACACCATCGAGAATTCGAATGTTTGCTTTTCCGGCACGTATATGTGCTAACGATTCGTCCAAGAAAAGCAATGTTGCTTCCATGCTATCTTCAGCATCTGTCAGAATTGGTTTTACGTCTTGCATAATATTAAATATATTTTGTTTCGTGTTTCAAGTTTCGAGTTTCGTGTTCGAATAAATTACAATTTCTAAATTCTTTCATCATTACATTATCACATCACCACATCAATTCATTAATTCCTCACAAGAGTTCCAATTTTTTCACCGTCCATTACTTTTTTTAAATTTCCGGGTGTATCCATATCAAAAACGTAAATCGGCATATTATTCTCTTTGCACATGGTTGTAGCTGTGAGGTCCATCACTTTCAAGTTGCGATTATAAATTTCGTCGTAAGTTATTTCGTCGAATTTTGTGGCTGTTTTGTCTTTTTCAGGGTCGGCTGTGTAAATGCCATCAACGCGTGTTCCTTTGAGCATTACATCAGCTTCTATCTCGATGGCGCGCAACGATGAGCCTGTATCGGTTGTAAAAAAAGGATTTCCTGTACCAGCCGATAATATAACAACTTCGCCAGCTTCGAGACTTTGAACCGCTTTTTGTTTGGAATAATACTCGCCAATGGGTTCCATGCGAATAGCAGTAAGTACGCGCGATTTCACTCCGGCAACTTGAAGTGCAGAATTGAGTGCCAAACTGTTGATTACAGTTGCTAACATACCCATTTGGTCACCTTGTACGCGGTCGAAACCTTTGGAAGTGCCGCTCAAACCCCTAAAAATATTTCCTCCACCAATGACTATGCCTACTTGCACACCCATTTTTGCAATTTCAGCAATTTGTTCGGCATATTCGCCCAAGCGTTTTTCGTCGATGCCGTATTGTTTTTCGCCCATAAGCGATTCACCGCTTAGTTTTAGTAGTATTCGTTTAAATGCAGCCATGTGATTTAATGTATAAAAATTTAAGATGTATTTTTTACTTAGTTTTTCAATTTTAGCAACTTAATTAATTTGTTTTTGAACGAAATATTCTCCATAAAACCTGTAAAATTTTCGGCACCAGGCCCAAAGGCAAAAACAGGAACAGGCACACCTGAGTGGTCTTTTGTACTGAAAGAGGCTTTCGATTCTTTATTAGCCAAATTTCCTTTGGGCAAGGTAAGTCCACCGGTTTCGTGGTCGGCAGTCACAATTACAAGTGTATTTTTATTCTTTTCGGCAAAATCAAGTACTTTTCCAATTGTCTTATCCAAGTCAAGCACTTCTTTTATTATTTGATCGGCATTATTATCATGAGCTGCCCAGTCGATTTGTGAACCTTCAATCATCATGAAAAAGCCTTTCTTATTATTGTCTAAAATATCCAACGCTGCAATTGTAGCTTCAGGCAGCATATCGCCTCGGTCAGGCATTGGTGGATTGTGTACATCGTAAAGTAATCCTGCAAGTTTACCCTCTTTAACTTTTTTTGCTTCATCCAACGTATAGGCTATGCTATATCCTTTTGCTTTTAATTCGTTCGTAATATTACGATTATCGTCTCTTTTTTCAAAGTTTTTACGACCACCACCAATAAATACATCAATGTCAGTTTTTAGAAAATCAGCTGCAATTTCTTCGGTCATTTTGCGGCTAACTTGATGTGCAATAAACGATGCGGGTGTAGCATGAGTAATATCACAAGTAGTAACCATTCCTGTCGAAAGTCCATTTTTTTCGGCAACTTTAAGTATCGATTCTGCCGCAACTGAGTCGGCGCCCATTCCAATCATGCCGTTT
>CAZEEN010000131.1:0-7542 GCA_964511115.1 uncultured Paludibacter sp.
ACAATATCGGTTTCAAGCTTTGCCAACATCGATTTTATAACCGTATGATAATCAAAAGCCGAATGGGCGTAACGTGCAATACGAGGCGCATCTGTGGGTTGACTTTTTTCGGGATAATAATTCAACAAAACAACCACCACCGATTTTGTTTCGGGAACAAGAACAGCTGGATTTGTTCGTTTCTCAAAATTGCGTTCCAGATACTGCATATCAGCATGCATGCCAGCCTCCAACCATGCTTTCATAAACGCAGCATCTTCGTTCAAGGCTTCTGCTTTGGCAATTCCGCAAGCATCAAATCCTATTTCGAGCGCTTTTTGTTTAATGAAATTATGCATTGTTTTGCTTACTTAGTATTAGTCATTGTATGAATTAAACTGTCTTATATTATTCATTTTTGTCTTCGACCCCCAACCCCCAATTGGGGGCTTTAAGACGCATTCTTTGAATCTTATACAACGAAAAACAGTCTATTAATCGCATTATTTAGCCCCCATTTGGGGGTTGGGGGTCAAAATATTCTAACTTATATAAACACTATTTTAATTTCAATCTAATATTAATCAGATGTCTAAAATATCTTTGTTAAATACTAAGAATACCAAGCTACAAAGCTGCTAATAAAAACTTTTTTTCTAACTGTATGGAATCCCATGCGGTTAATGTCAGCATAAAAAATCTTTACAACAATTTTGCAATTTCTGCGTCGAGTGTTTTAAAATCGTTTGCTCGGCTTACAATTACGCCTTTTTTGTCCATTAAAAACATGGTAGGAATAGACTGAACATTGTATGAAGCAATATATGAGGTATTTTGACCATTTTCATCGCGCACCGAAATCCAGGGCACATTGGCCGAAGCGTCTTCCCACAAAAGCTTACTCCTATCGAGCGAAACCTGATATATTTCGAATCCACGACCTTTATATTTATTGTACAACTCTCTCAATTCGAAGGTATAAGCCACATTATTTTCCATTTCGGAAGCCGAAAAATCAATTAAAATAACTTTGCCTTCGAGTTCCGAAAGTTTACGTTCGGCACCAGTACGGTCATTAAGCGCAATATCGATATAACCAGTCGAAGAATTGGCAACAATCTCACGCCAAGCAGCATCGTTTTGTGCTTTTCTATCGGTTTTAATAGCATCCATTACCAAGGCATACAAGTTTTTGGAACGAATGTAGTCGGGCATAAAAGCATTGTAAGAAGTTGCTACAGCCGCACAATAAGGTTTATCAGCTTTTACGTAAGGCGAAAAAAGGTAGGAATTATTTATTTTTTGATAAATGGCAAAATAAGCTGCCGACGAGCGAGGATTTTGCAAAATCAATTGGCGAGCCATCGCTTTGTGTGTTTCAATATCGGTTTCAATTTCAGTTAAACGCGCATTGCGGGCTTCTGCAGATAATTCGGCGGTCAAATTATTAACCTTAGCCTGAATAGCTGATAATGAGGTGCGTAATTTCAAAATATCGCTACTGGTTTGCGAACCATCGATGCTATAACCTGTCGAGAAATTGGTTAAGTTGGCTTTGATAGTAATTTTTTCGCACGAATCAACAGCAAAATCAATCACTTTTGAATCTATTCTTAATCGATAAAAATCGGGATATTCAGGACGCGGCCCTTTAAAACTAAAACTGCCATCACTGTCGAGTTTTACCGAGTCGATTACGGTTGTTGTGAGCAAGCCATTTTGTTCTAAAATAATATATTGACCTTCGGAGTCTGCAACAACACCCTCCACTTCAAATTTATTGCTTTGATTACACGAAAAAAGAATCACTAGAACTGAAATTGATAAAATATATTTTCTCATATCTATTTAAAAAATAATTGTGTATTGCAAAAGTAATGCAAAAAATGAAAAGTGCAAAACGGCTTTCACATAAATATCTAAAGTATTTTTTGGCAAATAAATCCAAACACAGGATTTATTGCGTCTAATTAAAAAAACATCGATATTCGATGTTATATTATTCTTATTTAATCGTCGTATTATTAAAACACAAATTCACTTTTTAAAAAATTAAATGTTATGAAAAAAATTTTAGTGGCAATTGTACTGTGTAGCACAGTAGCATTGCAAGCTTTTGCAAATCACGATGTAGTTGTAAATCACAACAACAAAACTGTAACCATTCTGGCGAATTTTGTTTCGCCGGCCCCTATCGAAAATTCGATGCTTAAAGCAGCCGAATTGTGGAACAACAGAAACGGAAAAGATAAATGTTTTATTTCCGTAAATGGACAACAAAAAGAATATTCTGTTTATTTTAAAATTGTGGTTAATAAAAACCCACTTAGCGACACGGCTGTAAATGTAATTACGGTGATACCAAACAACCACACTTTTTTCAAACAAAAAACTTCGCTCAACGAAAATGGCGATGAAGTTTTAAACAGGGCTATAAGTGTGAACGATGGAAAAACAATTGGCGTATCCAATGCCTACAAAAACAATAAATATGTATTGGCACACGAAATGGGTCATTCGTTGGGTTTAAAGCACAAAGATTCAGGTAAATGCTGTCATTTCGGACCCGAAGACCTTGCCGTTTTTCAGCTTTCGGAATCGGTAACAAACCTAGCTACCAATATGCAAGCATCTAAAAACAAGACAAGAAAACACATTGAAATTGGTAGCACACTACGCGATTTTATTGCTAAAACAGAATAATTCAAATAGAAAAAGAGAGTGTCTCTGCGTGAGCAGGGAAAATGCTGAAAAATGGGCGTTAGTTTTCGTATTTAATTTGCGCTTAAAAGAAAATACATTTATCCCATGAGAATCATATAATTCATCAGCATTTCTCTCTTTTTTGTTTTCAAACACTTTCACAACTATTTTCGTTTCAAATTTATTTGTAAAAACATCTAAACTTAGAGTTACTGTACACTGTTAGTTATGTAGTAAATTGTGATTATCATTTCCATAGTTTTTATAAAAAATGCACACAGCCCTTTTTTGGTTTCGCCGCGACTTGCGTTTCGACGATAATGTCGGATTATTTCATGCCTTGAAAAGCGGATTGTCTGTTCTTCCTGTTTTTATTTTCGATACCGATATTTTACATCAATTGCCTGAAAAGCAAGATATGCGGGTAGATTTAATCCATCAACGCTTATATGAATTACATTCCGAACTGCAAAAATACGGTTCGGTATTGTTGGTGAAATACGGTCGTCCGCAAGAAATTTTTCCTGAATTGTGCGAACAATACAATGTAACACAAATATTTTGCAATGAAGATTACGAGCCACAGTCAATTGCTCGCGACAATGAAATTATGAAAATAGTTGCAATAAAAAATATTGCTTTTCATAATTTTAAAGACCAAGTTGTTTTTGCTAAAAACGATGTGCTAAAGCCGGATGGTAAACCTTACACTATTTTTACACCTTATTCCAAAAAATGGAAATCACACTTGAGCGAAAATCCAATTAAAACATTTAATTCGGAATCGCTACTCGATAATTTGTATAAAAGCAATTCATTTTCAACACCTTCGCTTGCCAATATTGGTTTCGAAGCAACGGACGTAAGCTGGAACTCACCTGACTTATCAACAAATGTTTTAATAAATTACCCCGAAACGCGAAACTTTCCTGCTATTGAAAATGGAACTTCGCGTCTAAGTGTACATCTTCGTTTTGGTACAGTGAGTGTTCGTAAGATGGTACAATTGGCGCTCAAAACCAACGAACAATTCCTGAATGAGCTTATCTGGCGGGAGTTTTTTATGATGATTTTATACCATTTTCCTGCTGTTGTTCGGCAATCGTTTAAGCCCAAATACGATGAAATAAGGTGGCGAAATAATGAAACAGAATTTGCAAAATGGTGTGAAGGTAAAACAGGCTATCCGCTTGTGGATGCTGGTATGCGCCAATTAAATGCTACAGGTTTGATGCATAATCGTGTGCGCATGGTCGTTGCTTCGTTTTTGGTAAAGCATTTACTCGTTGATTGGCGTTGGGGCGAAGCCTATTTTGCACAAAAACTACTCGACTACGACCTTTCGGCCAATAACGGCAACTGGCAGTGGGCAGCAGGATGTGGCTGCGATGCTGCACCCTACTTTCGTGTTTTTAATCCTACTGAGCAAGTGAAGAAATTCGATAGCAACCTCAAGTATATTCGTTGTTGGGTACCCGAAATAGACCAACTTTCGTATCCTGCACCAATTGTCGAACATGCTTTTGCCCGAAATCGAGTTCTGGAAGTGTTTAAAAAAGCGTTGGGATAAAAAAGTGAAATAAAATTGGCTTTTTTTGTTGTATTTCATTGTTCTTTTGCAGAAAAAGAGTACTTTTGCAGTCCAATTTAGCGTAATCTCTGACAGAATAGCTAGAAGTCTGTGAATATTGCGCACTAATTACTTAAAAAAGAGCAAAATGGATTTAATTAAAATTGCTGAACAAGCATTTCTTGTTGAGAAAACGCACCCAGAATTTAAAGCAGGCGACACTGTAACAGTGGCTTACCGTATTATTGAGGGTAGCAAAGAACGTATTCAGGAATATCGTGGCGATGTTATCAAAATTGTTGGTCACGAAAACAAAAAACGTTTTACTGTACGTAAAATGTCGGGTAGCGTTGGTGTAGAGCGTATTTTTCCGCTCGATTCTCCGTTTATCGAAAGCATTACAGTAAACAAACGCGGTAAAGTACGTCGTGCTAAATTGTACTATTTACGTGCACTTACCGGTAAAAAAGCCCGCATCAAAGAAAGACGCGTGTAAGCTTTTTGAATCACTACAAAGTAAAAAAGAGAAAATGGCTTCGGCAATTTTCTCTTTTTTGCATTTTAAACTATCTTTGTGCTCCAATCTTGATAAAATGAATTTTGCAGTAATTGATAAAATCAAACAAAACTATTCCACATCCCCTTTAGGGGCTTGGGGCAGTATTTTTATTGTATTTCTTTTCCTTTCTTGCACTCCAAAATCGACTGCCGATAAATCTTCCGATGTAGCAACCGACTCACTCCAATTGCAATTTGCCGAAGGCTTCGATGTTTTATATCGCAGCGAATACAAAGAAGTTATAGTTTATAGTCCTTGGAATAAAGGCGAAGTATATGCCCGCTATTTTTTGGTCAATGATAAAAACACCAAAACGCCTGCAAACGGTTCGAAAGTGCTTCTACCAATACAATCTCTTGCTGCTACGTCGGTTACACATTTCGAATTTTTGAATTTATTGGGCGAAATAAACTCGTTATCAGCTGTTTGCTCGCCACATTTAATTTACAATAAAGCGGTTTTGAAAAAGTTCAACGAAGGCAAACTAACCGATTTAGGTGATGCTTTTAATGTAAATGTGGAAAAAACGCTGCAATTAAAACCCGAAGCAGTAATGATGAGTGGCTATAATCAAAACGACCCTTATTCGCAGCGCGTTTCACAGGCTGGTATTCCGGTTATTCTCAATGTAGAATGGATGGAGACTTCGCTACTTGCTCGTGCCGAATGGATAAAATTTGTGGCTGCTTTTTATAATAAAGAGAAGCTTGCCGACAGTATTTTTAATGTGGTTAGTGATAATTACGAAACTATAAAAGCAAAAGCGGCAACTGTAAAAGCAAAGCCGCGCATTGTTGCTGGAAATAGTTTTCGCGGAACGTGGTATATGCCCTCAGGCCGTAACTACATGGCAAAATTGTATACCGATGCTGGTGCCAATTACTTTTATAAAAACGACACTACAGCCGGAAGTTTACCGCTGAATGTAGAAACTGTGCTTAAAAACTTCTCGGATTGCGATATTTGGTTAAATTGCAACTTCAACTCCTTGAGCGAGGTACAAAATGCCGACACAAAACATACGCTTTTCAAAGCATTTAAGCAAAAACAGGTATATAATTTTAATAATCGCCTTTTGCCTTCGTCGGCAAACGATTTTTGGGAAAGCGCCGTTGCTCGTCCCGATTTATTGTTGAGCGATGTAATAGCAATTTTACATCCTGAACTTTTGCCCGAATACAAATTTACTTATGCTAAAAAATTAGAGTAAACTCCGAATGAGAAGCCAAAATTTTCTATATTTTGCAATTTTGTCGGTACTGACAATGCTACTTTTCCTGTCCGATTTGGCTTGGGGTAGCATTACCATCCCTTTTCGCGAAATAATGGATGTATTTTTTGGAAAAGGGGAAAGCATAAATACCGAAATTTTGCTAAATTTCAGATTACCAAAAGCCATAACAGCTATACTTACAGGTGCTGCGTTGTCGGTTGCCGGACTGATGATGCAAACGCTTTTTCGCAATCCGTTAGCCGAGCCTTATATTTTGGGCGTGAGTTCAGGAGCAAGTTTGGGCGTGGCGTTGGTTACTATGGCGTCGGGCTTTTTACCTGCCATTTTAATGAATAGCGGTTGGGCAATGATTTTGGCAGCTGTAATTGGTGGCGCATTGGTACTTTTGATGGTGTTAGGCGTTTCGTTTCGAATTCAAAATGCTGTTTCGCTGCTTATTGTGGGCATTATGTTTGGCACCATTGCCAGTTCGGTAGTGAGTGTTATGCAAAATTTCAGTAACCCTGATGCGATTAAGTTGTTTATAATGTGGACATTTGGCAGTCTGAGTGCCGTAACATGGACGTATATGCAAGCTTTATTGCCTATTATTTTACTTGGTTTGATAATGGCCATGATGTTACACAAACGTTTGGACGTATTGCTGTTGGGCGAAAATTATGCGCGTGGCTTGGGCGTTTCGGTTATTCAAACACGTTTTTTTATAATTTTAGCAACAGGTTTGCTGGCCGGAGGTATTACAGCATTTACAGGTCCCATTGCGTTTATCGGTGTAGCTATACCGCATATTGCACGCGGTATTTTTAAAACATCAACACACAAAATTCTGATTCCCGCAACCATGCTTTGTGGCGCATCGCTATTGCTTGTTTGCGATTTAATTTCGCAACTTCCGGCTTATACATTACCCATAAATACAATAAGTTCGCTGTTTGGTGCACCGATAATATTGTGGATTATTTTAAAGAAAAAGTAAACCAATATGCCAATTTGAGAATATGCCAATGTGCCAATGAATTAAATTTCTATTTTCTAATCTCCATCAATGACAGTATTAAGTACACATAATCTCTCCATCGGTTATTCTAAAAAAAAGAATAAAATCGTTGTGCAGTCCGACCTCAATTTGGAACTGAGGGCTGGTGAATTAGTTTGTTTGATTGGGCAGAATGGATGCGGAAAATCCACATTGCTGCGAACATTGGCGGGCTTGCAAAAGCCACTTCACGGTAAAGTATTGGTGGATAATCAGGAATTAGCCAACATCCGCATTCACGAGAAAGCTCGAAAATTAGCACTCGTACTAACCGAAAAAGTGGATATCGAAAATGCAACAGTTGCGGATATTGTGCGCATGGGTCGCCAACCGTATTGCAATTGGTGGGGGAATTTGTCGGATGCGGATTATAATATTGTGAACGAAGCCATTGAAATGGTACATTTGGAGGCCAAAGCCGATTGTCATCTGAATGAACTTTCGGATGGTGAACGGCAGCG
>CAZEEN010000131.1:7642-8950 GCA_964511115.1 uncultured Paludibacter sp.
GGGCATTTTCACGAAGCGTTTCAAAGTAAATCGTACTATTTTAACTCGGCAAACGGAAACTTTTCGATGAATTATCCCATGACTAAAAAAGTAGGAGTTGAAGGTGACAAAACCCGCATGTATTGGACTTTGCGGGCTTTAGCTCGTGCTGGTTATATGGTGGTAGAAGAAGCCGAAGTAGTTATAAAAATCACTCCTGAAAGTTGGCATATTGAAAACGAAGAGTTGAAAACCGTTGAAGAATTATTGACAAAACTTGAAAAACTAGTACAATAACCTCAATTCAGGCATATAGCAATCACAAGTGAGGGCGCGACTTTAAGTCGCACTCTCACTGACAATTCTGCTAATTACTGATTTTTTTCAGCATTTACACCTTTTATTAAAGAAATAATTCTATTTTCGCAAAATAAAGTATTCGCTGCTATTCCTAACCATTATTTTTGATAAGTTTATGACTGAAAATTTACAACTCCAACCTATAAATATGCAAAATAAGATATACACTATTCGAGGTTTACAAGTTATGATTGATGTGGATTTAGCCCTTCTTTACAGCGTGGAAACAAAAGTCTTGAATCAAGCAGTAAAAAGAAATATTGAACGTTTTCCTGAATCATTCAGATTTCAATTGACTGAAAGTGAATATAAAAATTGTTCAAGGTCACAAATTGTGACCTTGAACGAAGCTTCAAAATCAAAACGAGGACAAAATATAAAGTATTTACCTTACGCATTTACCGAACAAGGCATTGCCATGTTGTCGGCAGTATTAAGGAGTGAAACAGCTATTAATACAAGCATTCAAATAATAAATGCATTTGTAGAAATGCGGAAATTCATTCTGAATAATGCTCAATTATTTCAACGAATTGAAACTGTAGAACATAAACAAATTGAAACAAATAAACGCATTGACCAAATACTGAATGCGCTCGATAGTGGAACGACGAAACCAAAACAAGGAATATTTTACAACGGACAGATTTTCGATGCATGGTTATTAGTTTCCGATTTAATTAAAACCGCCAATCAATCGCTGGTGCTTATTGATAATTATGTAGATGAATCGGTTTTAGCCCTACTTACAAAGCGAAAACCAAATGTAAAAGTAAAAATATACACTCAAAAAGTGAGTAAGCAGCTACAAGTTGATATTGAAAAGTATAATGCTCAATATGAACCCATTGACGTAAATGAATTTAAGCAATCGCACGACCGATTTCTGATTATTGACAACGCTGATATTTACCATTTCGGGGCTTCGCTTAAAGACCTTGGCAAGAAATGGTTTGCATTTTCGAAATT
>CAZEEN010000132.1:0-7573 GCA_964511115.1 uncultured Paludibacter sp.
TCACCCAAAGAACCACTTATGTAGCTCGCCGTAGTGTTTTTTGTACATTTTATAACTATCGGCTAAAATCTCCATCGCCACAGCTTTTTCGAAGAATTTTTCTACCACAACCGTTTTCTTTTCCAATTTGGTATAATCTTCAAAAAAACTCATGGTTTCCTGAATCAAGTATTGTGGAAGTTCCGAAACATCATTGTAATGATTTACACTCGGATCGCCAATAGCTACTGCAATAATTTTATCATCAGCTTCGCCATTATCCAACATGCGCATTACACCAATCACTCTGGCTTCAACTATACATAATGGAACAACTTCGATTTGCGAAAGGATAAGTATATCTAACGGGTCATGGTCATCGCAATAGCTCTGAGGTATAAATCCGTAATTATGAGGATAATACATAGATGAATAAAGCACTCTATCGAGGCGTAAAAGACCACTCTCTTTATCTAATTCGTATTTGGCACGGTTGCCTTTCGGAATTTCAATAATTCCTTTAATTATATCAGGTGCATCAGTGCTGGGCACTACTTGATGCCACGGATTAAAATTGTTTCTCATAATATTTTTTAATTTATTCTATAATTTGCTGTGCGTGCATTTTTGTATTTACTTCTTTGGGGCTGATAATACGCTCGATAAGACCATTTTCGTCGATAATAAAAGTGGTGCGAAACATACCCATATACTGGCGACCATACATCGACTTTTCGCCCCAAGTTCCGAATTGTACCGATAATTTAGTTTCGGTGTCGGCTATCAAATCGAACGGCAATTGTTGCTTTTCTATAAATTTCTGATGCGATTTCTCGCTATCGGCACTTACACCAAGCACCACATAGCCAGCCTTTTGCAAATCTTCGTAATTATCGCGCAAACTGCAAGCCTGAGCTGTACAACCCGGTGTACTATCTTTTGGATAAAAATATAACACTATTTTTTTACCACTGAAATCAGATAATTTAAGTTCTGTTCCATGCTGATTTACACCCAAAACTGCTGGTGCTTTGTCTCCAATTTGTAAAGCCATATTCTTTTCTCGGTATTAATTTTGCAAAGTTATCAAATAATTAGTTGAATACTGTTACAAAGAACAAAAATATAAAAATATAGTTCTACAAAACACCTAAAACAACCAAAAATTGACAAAAAACACAGTATTGTGTTCAATAAACAATGCTTCCTGTTTACTAAATGCAAACTGCAATTTGTATCTTTGCACATTGAAAACACTAAAAACTGATTACCATGTTCGAATTTCTGACCAATCGCCGCACCGTTCGCAAATATACCGATACCAAAATTGATAATGCATTAGTCGAAAAATTACTCGAAGCCGCAGCACAGTCGTCGAATACAGGTAATATGCAGACATACAGCGTAGTAGCTACAACCAACGACGAAATTAAAAAACAGTTAGCTCCAGCACATTTCAATCAACCAATGGTTGTGCAAGCACCTGTTGTGCTCACTTTTTGTGCCGATTTCAATCGTTTTTCGCAATGGTGTAAAATGCGTGATGCCGACCCTGGATATGGGAATTTTCAGTCGTTTATGGCTGCAGCCATCGATGCATTGATTTTTGCTCAAACTTTTGCTGTGGCAGCCGAAACGGCAGGATTGGGAATTTGTTACCTGGGCACTACAACTTACAATGCGCAGGAAATTATCGAAGCACTGCAGCTCCCAAAATTGGTGGTTCCTGTCACAACCATTACGCTCGGCTACCCCGAAGTTATTCCACCCATTACAGACCGCCTTCCTTTAAATTCGGTGGTTCATTACGAGCGCTACACTAACTTTACACCCGAAAAAATAGATGCTATTTATGCTGAAAAAGAGCAATTGGAATTTTATAAAAATTTTGTCGCAGAAAACAACAAAGAAACATTGGCACAAGTATTTACCGATGTGCGCTACACTCGTAAAAACAACGAGTTTTTCTCCGAAAAATTTCTAAAAGCATTAAAACAACAAGGATTTTTGGAAAGTTAATAGTTTACAGTAGATAGTTTATAGTAAAGAAAAAAATCCATAAACTACTAACTATTGACTATAAACTAATTCGCCCTTTTTCTCGCTTTACTATGTTTTATACTATAAGTAAAATAAATTACTATACCGATTGCCATCCAGCCAATTAAACGAAGCCAAGTATCGAGTGGAAGTGATGCCATTTGAACCAAACAAATAATTGCACCCAATGCAGGTACTAACGGAACCCAAGGCGTTTTAAAAGCACGAGGAGCATCGGGTTCGGTTTTACGCAATATAATTACGCCAATACTTACAATTACAAAAGCCAACAAAGTACCTATTGAGACCATTTCGCCAAGCAAACCGATGGGGAAAAATCCTGCAAAAAATGCTGAAACTATTCCTGTAACAATGGTAGTTACGTGTGGTGTTTGATATTTGGGATGCACTTTGGCAAAACTCTTCCATAACAAACCATCCTGCGCCATGATGAAAAATATGCGCGATTGCCCCATCAACAATACTAGTATAACGGAACTAAGTCCAGCAATGGCACCAAACTTTACAATTGGATTCAACCACAAGAGCGTAGGACCGAACTTATCTATTGCCAACGCAATAGGAGCCGCCACATTTAAATCTTTATAATTAACAATTCCTGTAAGCGTTAAACTAACAGCAATATACAAAACCGTACATATAGCTAGTGACACCAAAATGCCTATTGGCATATCACGTTTCGGGTTTAAAGCCTCCTGTGAGGCTGTACTCACTGCATCGAAACCTATATAAGCAAAAAACACTACTGCCGCTGCCGAAAGAATTCCCGACAAACCAAATTCTCCAAACTCACCCGTATTTTCAGGAATAAATGGCATCCAGTTAGCTAAGTCGATGTGCGAAATTCCGAAGCCAATAAAAAGCAATATTACAGCTACTTTAATCAATACAATAATATTATTGAATTTAGCCGACTCCCTTATTCCTACAACCAACAAAGCTGTCATTATCAAAACAATAAATATTGCCGGAAAATTTATATAAGCCCCCGTAGTAGCCCAGCCATCCGCCCCAAAACTCAAGGGACTTTGACTCATACTTGCGGGAATATGAATGCCGAAAAATTTAAAAAAACTCACCACATAGCCACTCCAGCCAACAGCTACAGTAGCCGCTCCAAAAAGATATTCTAAAATCAAGTCCCAACCAATAATCCATGCAATAAACTCGCCCATAGTAGCATATCCATACGTGTAGGCACTACCCGAAACCGGAATCATAGACGAGAACTCGGCATAACTCAATCCCGCAAGCATACAACCAATAGCCGAAACTGCAAACGAAATAGCCACTGCGGGACCGGCATGAATTGCCGCAGCTGTACCCGTAAGTACAAAAATACCAGCACCAATCACCCCTCCTACCCCAAGCAACACTAAGTTTGTAGCCGTCAAGTGACGTTTCAGCGAATTATTATTTTCGGCATCATGCAACAGCTCCGATAACCTTTTTCGTACAAATAAATCTTTTATCATAACAATTTATTCTTTTTTTGTGCAAAAATACAAATTTATATCACAAATACAAGAGATATTCTTCTCTTTGAGTAAGGTTTTAGAAGTAGGTTTAGCGAAATAATATGCAAAAGTTGAATTTCTTATGATTAGGAACATGGTTTGCTTTTGGATTAAAAAATAATAAACTATATTTGCAAGCTTTACGCAAAAATTTCTAGTTATAACAGGTCAACTAACAAAAATGAAAAATAACATATTAAAACAGACCATAATGGCAATAGCCGTATTAGCAACTGCTTCGTGCGCAACTAAAGACAACAGCCCGATAATTGGCAAACAAAATCCCGAAATTAAAAACGGACGAATGACTCCCGAAGTGCTGTGGGCTTTCGGACGAGTGGGTGGTTTACAGGTGTCACCCGACGGTAAACGGGTGCTTTATTCCGTTTCGTATTATTCAATTCCTGAGGATAAAGGCAATTCGGAACTGTTTGTGATGAATGCGGATGGTACGGACAAAAAGCAAATTACCGAAACGGCTGTGCGCGAAGCGTCAGCCAAATGGATGAACGATAACGAGCATATTGCATTTCTATCGTCGGAAAGTGGTACGATGCAGCTCTGGATAATGAAAAGTGATGGTAGCGACCGCCAACAAATTACCGAACGCGAAGGTGGAGTGAACGACTTTTCTTTTTCGCCCGACGAATCGAAACTGCTTTTTGTAGCGGATGTAAAATACGGCGAACGCACGGTGGATAAACATCCTGACTTGCCCAAATCGAGCGGAATTATCGTTAACGACCTCATGTACAAACATTGGGACGAATGGGTGCAAACCATTCCGCACCCGTTTGTGGCTGAGTTTGATGGCAGTAAAATTGGAACTGAAAAAGACATTCTGGAAGGTGAACCATTCGAAAGTCCGATGAAGCCATTTGGCGGAATCGAACAATTAGCATGGAGTCCCGATGGAAAAACGATAGCCTATACTTGCCGCAAAAAAACAGGGAAAGCCTACGCCATTTCCACCAATTCGGATATTTATTTTTACGATATTGCTAGCGGAAAAACTGAAAACAAAACCGAAGGCATGATGGGTTACGACATTAACCCAAGCTTTTCGCCCGACGGTAAGTGGCTGGCATGGGAAAGTATGGAGCACGATGGTTGCGAATCGGACAAAAACCGACTGTTTGTTATGAATTTACAAACAGGCGAAAAAATAGACTTATCGGCCAACTTTGACCAAAACTCCGAAGGTTTAACGTGGACTGCCGATAGCAAATCCATTTATTTTACAAGTGTATGGCATGCTTTAACGCAAATTTACCGTGCCGACATTGCCGATGGCAAAATTACGCAAATCACGAAAGGTCAGCACGATTACGAAGCGGTAGAAATTGTCGGCAACAAACTGATAGCGCTCAAACATTCGATGAGCATACCCAATGAAGTGTATAGTGTAAACCCTGCAAATGGCGAAGCAACCGAGCTTTCGTTCGAAAACAAAGATTTATTGGCCAAACTTAAGATGGGTAAAGTGGAAGAACGCTGGGTAACTACCACCGACAACAAACAAATGCTGGTTTGGGTAATTTATCCGCCCGAATTTGACCCGAATAAAAAATATCCTACTTTATTATACTGCCAAGGTGGACCACAATCTGCCGTTAGTCAGTTTTGGTCGTACCGCTGGAATTTCCAGATTATGGCTGCCAACGATTACATTATTGTAGCACCTAACCGCCGCGGTTTGCCCGGATTTGGTGGCGAATGGTTGGCGCAAATCAGTGGCGATTATGGTGGACAAAACATGAAAGATTACCTATCGGCAATTGATGCAGTGGCAAAAGAACCTTACGTAAACAAAGACAAATTAGGTTGTGTGGGAGCAAGTTATGGTGGTTTTTCGGCATTCTGGTTAGCAGGACATCACGAAAAACGCTTCAAGGCCTTTATTGCCCACGATGGCATGTTTAACCTTCCGCAACAATATTTGGAAACCGAAGAAATGTGGTTTGTAAACTGGGATTTGGGTGGAGCTTATTGGGAAAAAGACAACAAAGTGGCTCAAAATTCTTACGCCAATTCACCACATTTATTTGTGGATAAATGGGATACGCCAATTTTGGTTATTCACGGTGAAAAAGATTACCGCATATTGGCTTCGCAAGGCATGGCAGCATTTAATGCAGCAGTTTTACGAGGTGTGCCAGCCGAAATGCTTATCTTCCCCGACGAAAACCATTGGGTACTAAAACCACAAAATGGCGTATTGTGGCAGCGCACATTTATTGGTTGGTTGGATAAATGGTTGAAATAATATTTTTGTTTTTATAAAAAACACTACCTTTGCAGGCAGAAAAACAGTAGGCCGGTTTGTCGCTCCACTTTTTGTGGTGAGGAAAGTCCGGGCAACACAGAGCACCATATTTCCTAACGGGAAGCAGTCCGCAAGGGTTGAGTAGTGTAACAGAAAATAACTTCATGCTCGAAAGAGTTTGTAAAGGTGAAAAGGTGAGGTAAGAGCTCACCGGTATTGCTGGCAACAGTAGTAGCCGTACGCCTTATGGGTTGCAAGATCATGTATACCGGCGCATGTAGGATGGCTCGTCCGATGCCGGGGGGTAGATTGCTAGAGGTGCAAGGCGACTTGCATCCGAGATAAATGACAAACATTTTGGCGCAAGCCGAGATACAAAACCCGGCTTATAGGCTTGCTGTTTTTTTTCGACCCCTAACCCCTAAAGGGGAATTATGAGGTAATTTAATAAAAATAAATATAATAATACTAACTTCAACTCCCCTTTAGGGGCTGGGGGTTTATGAAACTAATCAATTTTATTACACACGATATTTGGCGAATAACCGAACACGAACTTTCGAAAACACGAAAGCTCTTGTATCGTTTTGTAAAAATTGTAGTATTATCCACCCGCGCATTTATTCAGGATAGGCTTAGTGTAAAAGCATCTGCCCTCACCTACTCTATTTTGTTTGCCATAATACCCATGTTTGCACTGATAGTTGCAATCGGGCGTGGCTTTGGCGTGGAAAGTATGATTGAAAAATCGCTCCAGGAATCGTTTGTTGCTCAGGCCAATATGATTCCTACGGTAATGGGATTTGTGCAGCGCTACCTCGAAACCACGCAGGGCGGACTATTTATCGGCGTGGGTCTGGTTGTGTTGCTGGTTTCGGTTATGAATTTTTTTATTCAAGTCGAATTAGCGTTTAATGGTATATGGCAGGTAAAAAAACCACGTTCCATTATCAATCAGTTTACTATGTACTTTTCGGCATTGTTTATTGTGCCCATATTTATTGTTTTATCGTCGGGTTTCACCATTTATTTCAACGCTATACTCGAAAAATCGCTCTTTTACGATATTCTTAGTCCGTTTCTGCGATTTAGTGTTAAGTTTGCTCCCTATATTATCAACTGGATAATTTTTACAATTATCTATTTGGTAATACCCAACACCAAAGTAAATCTGAAAGATGCAGCTATCGCAGGTGTGTTGGCAGGTTCGGCATTTCAACTATTTCAAGTACTTTATATCAACGGACAAGTATTGCTGTCGCGCTACGATGTGGTGTATGGTAGTTTTGCCGCTATTCCGCTTTTGTTGTTGTGGTTGCAAATTTCATGCTTGATTGTTTTATTGGGAGCCGAAATTTCCTACGCTTCGCAAAATATTCAGAATTTCGAGTACGAAGCCGACTCCAAAAACATCAGTATTCGTTACAAAAATTTCCTGACGCTTTTTATTGTTTGGTTGATTGTAAAGCAATACGAAAAGCAACAACCACCATTCTCCTCGAATCAGATTGCTGCCGAGAACCGCATTCCCATTCGTTTGGTAAATCAGCTTCTTGGCAACCTGACGGATGCAGGCGTGCTTATTGAGGTTTTTAACGAAACCGACCGCAACAAATCCTATCAACCGGCTATCGACATTCAACAACTTAGTATTGCCGTTTTATTTGAAAAAGTAGAATCGTTTGGTGCTGAAGATTTTTTAGAAAATAAAAATCCTGTGTTAGATGACTTTTGGAGCAAAACGCACACC
>CAZEEN010000132.1:7673-8906 GCA_964511115.1 uncultured Paludibacter sp.
TAATCCAATATCAAAAATCTGCCAACCAAGCATCATAGGCGCTTTTACAAAATTAATTTTTGTATTTGCAGTAGCATCGGTTGTATATGATGAATAATAAATCTCTGGTTGAAAATATATTTTTTTACCCAATTGCAGAAACATACCAACTTGGTAATTTTGTTTTAATTGGTTGGTAATTGATGACAAATCAGCAGATGAAGATGATACATCAAGTCCAAATTTTGGACCTAACCAAAATTTCTTTTCATCAGTCGAATCATCTTGCGAAAATAAATAGGCGCTAAAAACAAGTAGCACACTAAGTAAAAAATGTCTTGAAGCCATTGGGATTTGTTTTTTTCAAAAAAATAAAGTGCAAAGATACATTATTTTGCTATCATGCGAATGTTTCTTCTTTACATATATTTGGTGATAAACAAAACACATACCAAAAATTGAAATTAGTTTATTTTTAATTCAAACATTAAAAACATTCTTACACAAAATGTGTTTAAACAATAAAACGGTACAATAATTGTTTAAATTATAATTCAAAATATTTTTTCACAATAAAATCAATCACAATGAAAAGAACAATTTTTACATTAGCCGCATTGCTTATTACTTGGTTATTTGCCAGTGCGCAGTTTAATTTCGGTATTAAAGGTGGGTATAATTCATCTTTAAATTTAGAAAATATTAGTACGGTTCAATCCGGAACATACGATTTAAATCGTGTTGCTGGAGAATTAAAGAATGGATTTCACGGTGGAGTATTTATTCGTGTTGGAGGGAAAATTTATGTACAACCAGAATTACTTTATGGTTTACAAAAGAAAAACTTTCAGTTAACAATACTAGATGCAACAAATCCTAGTTTGCCAATTGATAAATTTGTAACTTTTAGCACCATTGATGTTCCTGTACTAATTGGATATAAGTTAGTTGATGGTAAGATATTCAACATCAGAGCCTTTGCAGGTCCAAAATTCAAGCTGAATGCGGGTTCAAAATTTAGTTTTGAAAATATTCAAAACTTAGATGAGCAAACTCTTAAAAATGATTTGGGTGGCGAATTCAAAAATGCATCAGTAGGTCTTGAGTTGGGTGCAGGAGTTGATTTATTTATGTTTACACTAGATGCTCGGTTAAATGTAATAAACGATGTTTATAGCTTTACCAAAGATACTAAACCCGATTTAACTTCGAACTTTGTTGTATCGTTGGGTTGGAAATTTTAAAAATGGGTGT
>CAZEEN010000133.1:0-2474 GCA_964511115.1 uncultured Paludibacter sp.
GAGGAATCTAAAAAACATGCTCCTTTCTTTATCCCAGTGGGATAATATATCAATAGAAAACCATTATTAACCAAAGAGATACGACCCCGAATGGGGTCGAACAACATTGTGTTAATGTATATTTCTATAAATATGCGACACCTACGGCGTCAGGATTATTTATTTCTTTCTGACTCAATCCAAGCAATGTTCTCTGCTGTTGTATATGGTTTCCATTCACCATATTGATTTTCGAAAATCATTGTTAATACATAAAGGGGACTTTTTGGTAGGCATTGTTTAATCGTTTCATTTCGTCCTTTTCCATCACCTTCGAATCTAATTAATAACGGAAGTAGCTTTTCGGCTTGCTGAACAAAGAATTCAAAATTCATTTCAAAATATGTTTTAATCATATCTTTGTGTGTTATCCCTTCTAATGCTTTACCATTACCATAAGTTACATTTGAATTCTCCGAGTAACGTATACGCTCACACGATTTATAATCATTTTCAGCAAGAATATGTAAGACTTTTAGTTTATCTTCATCACTTCCTGTTAAGTTATAAGACCTTATCAAACAATCGGTTGATAAATTGGTGCCGATATCAACTATAAACCAGATATTAAAAACAAATTCTTCGTTCATCGCTTTTATTTTTCATTATATTTATATTAATCGCATTTTTTATTCTTCAATTATCTCGGATTTTACCAATGCGATTTCGGCAGGAGTAAGATTGTAAAGTTCAAAGATAAGATTTTCAATTTTATCTTCCAATTCTTGTGTCTTTGCATTTATATCTTCTTTTTTCATCGAACGTATCTTTTCAACTAATTCAATAAAAGGTGTTTCATCTAAATCCTTTTTTATTGGGACAGTAACCATTTTATTGTAATCTAATTTGCAACGACCTCCCTCTGCTCCATCTCCATAGGCTACAAACTTAATTTTTTTAAACCATTTGAATAATTTAGAATTTAAAAAGCAGAAAAGAAATCTACTATCCGAGCCAATCATGTAACATGAATTATTTATATAACAACCATCAGTATCTAAATAGAATTCATGGTTTTTGGCTGTGTGAATATAAATGATTTTTGGCTTATCAAATTCGTCATAATATGCACAAGGGCGTAAATTATAACAAGTTATACCTTGATCACCCCGAGCCTCTAATTTTTCAATAAATTGAGATAAATAAGCATGTGTAGTTGGGTAATCTTTTTCAATATCAAGTGAAAAGCCTGTAGCTAAAAAATATCTATTCTCATCAACTAATTGCCATTGTTTTATATCAGTAGATTGAGCATATTTTTTTACAATAGGACTGCTTTCTGAATTTAACAACTTGTTTGCATCTTGATTTGTTAGAACAAAAGCTTTATTATATCCTGTTTTAATTCCACTAAATATTTTATCATTTGTAAATTCCTTTAAACTAATAGTATCTTGTTGAAGTTTATTTAATATTTCAATCTCTAAAGTCTCAACAAATTTCCATTCAGTTTCATCTTTAATTGTAGTTTGATAATAGCCATTTATTATTTCAAAAAGGTCTAAATTATCAAGTGTTTTGATAGGATAATATCGGGTTGGATTTTCATTTTTGCAATTTATTATTTTTGTAATCGCTGCATCTGTTGCAGCTTGAAAAACCTTTAACTCAAAGAAATCTATAATTAAATCAACATTAACTTTTTCCGCTAATGTGTTTCGTAATTCTTTACCATATTGAGTTTTAAGGTATTTATTTAGTGTAATATACATCAATACTCCTTCCTCAGCTAAGATATTTAGCCCTAAACCAAAGAAATATACATATAAATCGGCAGTGCCATTTCCTACATCAGGAAATGTGCTTGTTAATAATGTTTTATATTCGTTCGATAATTTTTCTTGTCGAACATAAGGAGGATTTCCAATTACAATATCAAACTTGCCTTTTTCAAAAACATCTTTAAAATATAGCTTCCAAAGGAAAAATGGTTTCAAATCTGTTTGCTGTAATTGAGCAAGCTTATTTCGCTTTTCTACGAGTTCTATAAGCTCTTTTTCTAATTTCGAAAGCTCATTAACTTGTTTTTTACTTTTATCGGTTCTTTCTCCTAAATTATTGATTTTATTTTGAATTCCGAGTTCATATTTTTCTATTGCTAATTCAATCTGAGTATGAATCTCATTGTCAATTAGTTCTTTTAATTCATTCTTTTTTTCATGATTTTCGATATTGAAGTAGCGATTAATATAATCTTGAAGTCGTTTCAAATCATCATAATTTGAATATGAGATAGATAATTGATTATCAATTATATTTCCAAACAAATCGTATTGTGGTTCTACAATTGGGTAAGTGTCATTTGTAAGTCTGCTTAAATCAATGCCTTCAAAACTTTCTAACAAACTATCCCCTTGCATAATCTTATAATCGAGGTTGGGAAGAGGTTGTGGAACTTCCTCATCAACTACTAAAGCAAGCCAAAACCGAAGTCG
>CAZEEN010000133.1:2484-8830 GCA_964511115.1 uncultured Paludibacter sp.
TTTCAATATCAACACCGTAAATGTTATTTTGTATGATTTCTTTTTTAATTTTACATGCCGAGAAAGGTATTTCTTCATTCAAAAATTCATATAACAATCGTCTTGCATTGAAAATCTCATTCAACATGCCCATAGGGAATGCACCTGAGCCAATTGCAGGGTCGCAAATCTTTATTTTTCGCAATAATTTATTAATTAAAATGGCGTTCTTTATTATTTTCAGACAGTCATCTACCTGATGTTTAAGTATTAAATTATCAATTGCTTTGTGTAATGAGGAATCAGTCTTTAGTTTAAGGTAAGTAATCAGACTTTCTTTACACATATAACTCACAATGTCTTTGGGCGTATAAAAAGTTCCTTTGTCTTTGTTATCTTCGAGTAAGTTTTCAAAAATACGCCCCAGCATTTCAGGGTCAACACCTACTTCCGCATCGTTTATATCGTTTTCGTCAATCGTAAAATTATATTCACTAAAAAATGTCAGTAAGTTCTCAAATAAATTTGCTGGAAAAACCACCGTTTTTTTGTCCAACTCATCCTTTTCAAATAAACCACCATTGAGATATGGAATCATAATATCTAATCCCAGAATATCATCTGCTTTCTGATTTTCGCGTTCTGCATTCAGGGTGTCAAAAAACAAAACCTCAAGTACGCTTTCTAAAAAATCATCTTTATAATCACTTTTAGCAAAAAGATCCTGCAAATATTGTTGATTTCCTTCTCCCCAATTTTTATCCATGGGTACACCCATCCAACCTTTCTTTTGTAAAAACTGAAGAAAAACAAGCCTTCCTAACATTTTCTTTACATAATCGCGCACATCTTTTTCCTTTCCCTTAAACGAACTTTCTAATTGAATATCAGGTTCTGAAATCTCTTTTTCAATTATTTTTCCATTTTCTTTTACATAACGTTTGCCAGTAATATGTTGTACAAAATCAGCATATAGTTCAAGATATTTTTTAAAGAACTCATCACTAAGCGCTTCCACAGAAAAGGCTTCAGTGATAGTCTTAATTGTTTTGATATCATTAGCCAAATCAGCCAATCTTTTTGACGCTGTTTTACTCGGATGGCTATCTCCCATCAAAAAAGTGTACCGTTTCGCCGAAGTTGAATCACTTAAATTACTACCTTTTGAAACAAACGATAATCTCCATTCACCCACATTGTCGGGATAATGGAAAACAATCAAAGCAGCCGAATAAGGAAGCAATTCTTGCCTGATATAGTTTTGAATGGTAACACGGTTTCGTGATAGATTAACCTTAGGTTGTAAAATTACTTCAAAAAACAAAATATTATCGCCATCAGTAGCCAATTCCATTTCTCCCCAGCAAATCACATCGCTTATAATTTTCTTTTCGGCTTCGTTTAATTGGCTTTTAAATGATTTCTTGTAAGGTTGTATTTTACCATAAACCGGAGTTATTACAGCTTCTTTGAACGATTCAAAACCTGAAAACGATTTTTGAAAAATATCTTGCAATTGCTTTTCCATCTGATAATTATGAGTTTGATTTTAATGCTACAGAAAGCACTGTATAAGGTTCTATAGAATTATTAGCCTTAGCTTTAATCTTGATGTTTTTTAAATGACGATCAACGAAATCGGTAATAAAGCCAAGTTTTTCATCTTGAAAAAGCGATTTCTGGAGCGATGCATCTAATTTTATTATTTGGCGGGCAAGTGTGTCATTGCCTTGTGAAATTAATCCTTTGGCAGTAATAAGTTTATTCTTAATTTCTACTGGAAGTGATTTCTCATTGCGAATAATACCACCCAAAATACTTAATCCTTTTTTGCTTTGTGGTGATAGATGGCTTGAAGTTATTAGCCCAGCATTTTTCAAGTATTCATCGAAAGTGATATAAACTCTATCTCTAACTATTTCCCAATTTTCTGGCAATGGTAATGCGCTCGGCTCTTCCACGTTGCATTGAAGTAGTTCAGCCAGCTCTATGGGAGATAATTGTTTTGGCTCTCCTTCGGCGTTGGTTTGGTAATATAATCCGGTGTCTTTTTCGTTGGCTTTGATATGAAATAATATACTTTCGGTTACAGCCTGTTTTGCAGCACTCAAACCATCGGATAATTCGAAGATACGAGCATATTCTTCGGGCTTTTCAGCTTTGAATCGTTTCAGATAATCGATAAATTTGGTTGTTGGTGTTTCACTTTCATCCACCACAAATTTTGTCATGCCGTGCATTACTACTTCTTCCTCGTGGCTAAACACCTGACTATCCTCCCCAAATACGGTATGAAAGGCCTGAAGTTTTGTCAAAGCTTTTTTTACTAATTCTAATTGTGCATCGCCTTGGCTCGAAGGGAAAAAATTATACACATACACAAAATCTTCCTTTGAACCTATGCGATTTACACGCCCGATACGTTGCATCAAACGGGTTGAGTTCCAGGGTGTATCGTAATTTACAATCACATTGCTACGGTGGAGGTTTACACCTTCGGCTAATACTTCGGTTGTAATAAGCACATCATAATCATTAAGTTGATTGCCTGAATAATTTGCGTCGAAGTTGGCTTTTATCGTTTCACGCATTTTATCACGATTGGAAGCAGTGATATCCAAAACCTTATGATTGGTATTTTTCAACTTGCTCTTTAATATATTTACGGTGTCGATTGCCTCCGTGAAAATCACTAATTTTTGGTCGTGCAAAGAGTGCGGGTTGTTGGTCTCTTTTGAGAAGAACTTTCCATTCATCTCAAACATAAAGGTTTCCAATTTGGGGTCGTCTTTTATTCGCTCCCAGCGGTCAAGCAAATCCTGTATTATCTTACTATCCGACTTGAGTTTTATCAAATAATCATCCTTTAAATCTTGCGCTTTAAACTCACGATTTTTCTCTGGCTTCGATTTAATCTTCTCACGGATATGCATATAGCAACCCGCCAATGTTCGTTTCTTACGGTTATCTTCGCTTAACTCCGAGTTTACATCAATATCCGGGCATATAAAAACTGAGTCATTTTCAATCATCTCAATCATGTTATTGCAGTATTGCATCAAGTTGCGCAATGATTGACGGAATGCATCAAAACTACTTTCGAGGCGTTTTACGAGCAAAATCTGCATAATTTTAGCCAAACGAGCTGAGGTATCTTGTACTTTTATTTTCCTACGTCCTTTTCCTCCTTCATATAGTGCTCGGTCGGTTTCGTTTATTAAAAATTCAATGGCACGATAGCGATAAAAACCCAAACTTTGATTTACATTATCAATATTTTCCGAAGCAATTATTTCGATGGTATCATAGAATAATTCACTTAACTTATCGTCCATTTTGTAAATAATCTCGTTTGGACCTTTAATTTTGGGGAATTTCAAACCCTGACTTTCCATATCTTCCTCGAAATACTTCTCAATATCAGTTCTAGTACGCCTTACAACAAGTGGTTCTACAATTCTTTTTCGTAAATTTTCGGCAATATCTTTCAGCATTACCAAATCTTCGGCAAGTTCTTTTTCTGATTTTTTCTCTCCTTTCCGCTTGGCACTAATTAAATCTTGATATCGTATTGCAATGCCGTTAAAATAGGTGTCTAATTTTTTATCAGGTATAGTTTCGAGGGTAGTGTTAGCATGTTCATGCTGAAATAGATAGATTTGATTCTTTAAGTCATTTGGTCGGTTGTTTTGAGGTGTTGCCGATAACAAAACCACATAAGGTCTTGGCTGCCTTTCGGTAATGCTCACCAAATCTTTATACATATTTGTGTCACTGTTCCGAAATTTATGGCTTTCGTCGACTAGCACCAAACCATAATTTTGTGATAAATCAATTTCACCTTCAAATTCATCACTTTCAATATCTTCATCTTCATTTTCGTCGTCGACAAGTTTACTAATACTGCCAGTAGTAATAAACTGAACATGATTTTTAATTTTGAAATCGCGCTCTTGGTCAAAGTAACTAATGGTTTCTTCCCAACTTCCTTTTATGGCTGGCGGTGCAACTATTAAAACAGGTCTTTCAACTCCATATTCAAGCAAAAAACGTTTTATAACCATAATGCCAACCATCGTTTTTCCCAAACCAACAACATCAGCAAGTATAAACCCACCGTGTTTACGCATAATGGAGAATCCCTGATTTACAGCATCTATTTGATATTGAAGTAGTTTGAATTGTGGGTCGACTGGAAAGAACTTTTCAGGATTTTTTTGCCAATCAGAATCTAACACATCGCCCCAAACATTCTGAAGAAATTTGATATATGCTTCGTGTGGTGTTAACTCAATAGCACTATTTTCAACTTTTTCTTTTTCCTCCATCGCCTTTTTCCCAATTGGCGAAGGTTTCAGTACTTCTTCCAAAAATACTTGATTCCAAGGTTCGCTTTGTTCCCATTTTTCGTTGAACCAGATTAAGTGACTTTTTTGATTGGTTACAGCAATTTGAGTAGCAGCAACACGCGTTGGGTCAGTTTCTAAGTAGTTTAATTCCGCATTGTCGTCCAAACCTTTGAAGGTGAAATTGGAACTGCCAATCAATCCAATTGCATCATCTATTCCTTTAAAAATGTAGCATTTAGCATGTAAAAACTGTTCTTCATCTCCTTGTCCAAAAATTCGGATTTGAAATTTTGAGTTCTTGTCCTCAACGTTACAGTATTGAAGTAGTAGATTAACAACCTTTTGGTAATCTGGAGTAAGTGCTAGCTTGTTTATGTCCGTTTTGAGGTATTGTCCGGGAAAATCATCCCTTTCTAAATGTACAGCTTGTTGATATTGCCGTATCATCGGTTCTTTCCCAATTATCAGGCGTAAAAATGTATTTTCACGCTCTAGAAAGGTTTTTAGCTCATCGTAAATTGCCACCATACCGGGCAAATCCCAATAACCAGTTGCAATCAGTATTTCAGAAAACTTTTCGTCTTTTATGCATTTTTTCAACACCGAACTCATTTTCAGTGTATCTGTAGAATTGTCAATTAAGGTGTTTTTCATTGGCTTGCCGAGCGGCTGCCATTATTCAGGTAAGATTTTAAAGTCCAGCTTTATAGATGCAAAAAGCGTGGACCAAAGTCTTATCCGCGCTAGAGGTCGTAGGAAACCCACAAGTAAACGATAAGCCAAAAAGCCCACGCCGTTTGGCGTGAGCATTTTGCTCTTTGTATCAGTTTACTTGTTCGCTAGTTGAAATTTCCTACGTTTCTAGCGCGCGAACAATAGCAGAATGCTATTTAATTAATATTTTTGAAATGTAGAGACGGGGCATGCCGCGTCTAAAAACAGACGGGGCGCGCCCCGTCTCTACGGTGAAATTTTTTTTTTATTCGATAATTATTTTGTTTTGTGTTTTATTTTTCGTAAGCCAAAAATCCAATTGGATTCAGAGGCTTTTTATCTTTTTCGTTTTGGCTTGCCATTTCGGTCAAGGCCTGATAAATGTCGCTAAACTGCATATTGGTTTCGAGCATAAAAGTTTCCAACTTTTGGTTGAGCTCGGCATAGCCGAGTGCATATTGCCTTAATGCGATAAATGCACGAACAATTTGAATATTTATTTCTACTGCTCTTTCGCTCCGAAGTACACTAGCCAACATTGTTACGCCATGTTCTGTAAAAGCAAAAGGTAATTTTCTCGTTCCACCCCAACTTGATATCACAATTTGTGACATCAAGTTATCAAATTCTTTATTGCTTAATTGAAACATGAAATCAGATGGAAAACGCTTAATATTGCGTTTCACAGCCTGATTTAGGACTCTGGTTTCAACTTCGTAAAGTTCTGCTAAGTCAAAGTCGAGCATTACTCTTTGCCCGCGTATCTCGTATATTTTATTTTGAATAATTTGCAATTCCATAGTGCAGGTACAATAACTAAAATGCTATTAAATTAATATTTTGAAATGTAGAGACGGGGCGCGCCCCGTCTCTACGGTGATAATATGGGTTTTTATTCGATAATTAGTTCGTTTTGTGTTTTCCAGCGTCAAAAGTAAAAAATATAATTCATTTAATCAATAAGGTTTAGGGAAATATGAAAAGAAAATGGTGTTCAGGCACTAATGTCAATATTTTAGCACGCAATATATCACCGGAAAAGGGAAGAATTTTGCTTGTTAAAACATAAAACAACTAACAGAAAAGCGACAGATTATATCGCGCCGAACCAAACTGCCAAAAAATCACTCGGCAGTTGTGTGGTTTGAGAATAAACGCTGAATATACACGTTGCCGTGTGCATCGAGGTTGTATACGATATTCCAATGCGATAGCGACGAAGGTCAGCAATTAATTTCTTGCCATTGCGTGTTGTATCGTCTATTCTAACTGTATGTATCATGATTTCAGAAATTTTAAAATTA
>CAZEEN010000134.1:0-8689 GCA_964511115.1 uncultured Paludibacter sp.
CTATCAGTAACAACTACTATTGGAACAAGTGTGCCAGCAGTAGATGTTGCTGATGTAATTAGAGATGGCATTAAAAGAACGTATGAAATTGTGCCTACAGTAACCGAACAATTTACGTCAACTTCTACGGTAAACGCCAATTTTCATTATTTGGATAGCGAGTTAACAAGCAGTAACGATCCATATTATGTGAATACCGAAAGCAAACTGGTTACGATGGATTATGATATTGGAGGACTAACAAACTTGTCTGACGAACATGGAAGATCGACTTACGATTTTGCCAATAATTATATCGGTTTATCTAATGTACCAATTAGTTATTTTATCAAAAAAACGGATCATGACTGGAGAACTATTTTCACCCTGCGCGATTATGTAGTTGGTTATTATACTTGGAATGGATCTGAAAGTTCCGAATGGGGAACATCTACCAATTGGACGCCAACTGGCGTGCCTTCAGATTTAAGCCATGTTATTATTCCGGACATTTCTACTACTCTGTATCAATGCGAGTTAGCATCCAATGTAACCATAAACACTATGACCATTGAAAATGGCGGAGCATTGACCATGGGCAGCAATACCTTAACCGTAAAAAATAGTCTGAGTGGTGGTTGGGAAGATCAAAACGCATTGGGAAATAGCCCAGGAACTAGTAAAGTCGTTTTCACAAATCCTGGAACAAGCTTGTCGGGTACAACACGTTTTTACGATGTGGAAATTGGCAATGGCGCCGACATTACCAATCAGGCTGCAAGTACGATGAAAATTGCAAATTCCATTACCCGAACCGGAACAGGAAAATGGTATGCCGATATGAATAATACAACAATCGAATACAATGGTGCTGCTCAAACAGTTGCCTTGCCCGATGGGACGAAACATTACCACAATTTAACCCTTAGTGGAAGCGGCATTAAAACACTGCCCGTAGCTCCACTCGCCATGAACGGAAATTTCAGTTTACAAGGAACAGCGGCTACTACCATTACCGATGTGGTAACCGTAGGCGGAAATGTATCCTTGACAAGTGGTACTGCTATCACCGTTTCACCAGCCAAAATGCTCGACGTTGCAGGTTCAATTTCCAACAATGCTGGAATATCTGGGTTGGTAATTAAATCCAGTGCTACTTTGCCAAGCGGAACACTCATTTATCATAATGCGGATAATTCAACCGTGCTGGCAACTGTCGAAATGTATAGCAAAGCCAGTTGGACTGTGGTTAATAATGTAAGATCAGATTATAAATGGCAGTTCTTTGGTATACCCGTAAAAACTTCGGCTTACGCAACACCTTTATTCACAGGCAGTTTTGTACGTAAACACAATGAAGCGGGCAGCAATACTACATCTAATTTGTGGATTCAACTTGCTGGTGGTAATGCTATGCAGAATATTAATGGCTATGAAATTGCACAAGTTGCACCTACTATTTATAGCTTTACTGGTGAGTTGTATAATCAATCGTTCACAAAAACCTTGAGTTATACGCCTAAAACTTCTGGTTCGCAGTACCCCGGTCAACATCTTATTGGCAATCCTTATACATCTGCTATCGATATTAATCAAATTACTTTTGATGCTAACACACAAGCCACTGTTTATCTATACAATACAGGATCTTTAGCTAATTGGGAAAACTTTAAAGGTGTGACCAGAATGGATAGTACAGTTTATACACCAGGACAATATATTACAATTCCAAAAAATGTAGCCGGTTCGGACTCAATTCCCCGCCAGATACCAAGTATGCAGGCATTTATGGTTAAAACACTGGGTTCAACTCCTGGTTCGGTTACCATAAATTACAATGCCGTTAAGCAAAAAAATTTCTCCGTTCAACGAGCTAAACAAGAAAGTTTATCGAGTTTGCGTTTTAATTTGATTGGTGCTACTGCCGACCACGATGTAGCTTGGATTTTTAGTCATGAAGGCACTACGCGCGGTTACGACAATGGTTGGGATGGTCCAAAAATGGCGGGAGATGCTGGCACAGCCCGTATACAATCGGTTGAAGCCGATAATAATTATCAAATAAATACGGTTCCCGACATACATGAAACTGTACTTTCGGCTCGGGCAGGTAAAAACGACACACAATATAAATTGGTAGTAACGAATGAAAATATGCTTTCGAAATACAATAATATTTATTTATTAGACTTAAAAACAAATGCTTTAGTGGATATTAGCCGAAGTAGAACAGAGTATTTTTTCAGTATGACAAACACGAGCTCCGAACCACGATTTAAAGTCCTTACATCGGCAGGTTTAACCACCGATGTTGTAAGTGAGCAATCGGGAGCTTTAAAAATTTATAGTAGTGAAAATACAATCTATATTATAAATGCGACGAACGAAAATGCAACAATGAATATGTACGATTTATCGGGAAGATTAGTTTTGCAAAAGCAAATTGAATCGAATAGTACTACCAGCCAAAAAGTTTCTTTCGAAACTGGTTTGTATATTGCTAAGGTAAAAACCGCTTCGAATAAGATTGAAATAAGCAAAACACTCAAGGTTGATGGATATAAAAAGGATTGAAATCTATATATCAAAAAAAAGTTACAATGAACTTAATTCAACTTTAGCTACGCTGACCGTTGGTTCGCAGAGCTTTAATCAAATAGTTTACAGCAACTATCATATACCAATGTAGAAATATAAAGACATGAACACAATCCTGTTCATGTCTTTTTTGGGGGTTATAAAAAAACTTTATTCACCAACTTGCATTAATGATTATAGTTTTTTTGAAAGGAAAAATAAAATGACAGCTGCAATACCCGACATAAATACGAAAAGCATAAAGAAATCGTAGAGGCTGGCAATTTCGATACCAATAAACGACTTTGCTTTACCACCTTCGGGGTACAAACCACTCAGGGTGCCAGCAAATTTGTTGGCAGCGGCATTACTCAGGAACCACACATCTATCAATAGCGAAGCAAAGCGCACGAGCACTAATTTATTTACCATCGACAACACAATAGGCGAAAGGCAAAGCTCACCCATAGTGTGTAATAGATAAAGACTTGTAATCCACAAAATGCTTACTATCACATTCTGATCTACGCCGTGAACGCCCATTGCTATTACTAAATAACCAATAGAAAGAAGAAACAAACCCATTGCTTGTTTGACCGACGAATTTGGTGGTGTGCCTGTTGACGATGAAATTAAAGCAAAAATCAACGATTATGTGGCTCACTTACAAGAGGCTGGCGTGCAAGTCACAAAAGTAGTTCCCCCGTTGGATTTCTATAAAATGTGGCAAACAGAGAATCCGCAGCAATCTTTTGCTATTGAATATAATGGCGAATTTGCAGGCAGTATCGGATTGGTAAAGCAAAATGATGTGTATAGATTGACAGCCGAAATTGGCTACTGGCTTGGTGAACCTTTTTGGGGACAGGGAATTGCAACAAAAGCGGTAAAGTTAATTGCCGAATACGGATTTAGCCAACTTGAGCTAATACGAATTTATTCAGGAGTATTCGATTTCAATAAAGCTTCGCAACGCGTACTCGAAAAAGCAGGATTTACATTGGAATGTATAGTTGAAAAAGCAGTTATTAAAAATGAAAATGTTTGTGATGAATATGGTATGGTTTAGTAAATAAAAATGGCATTCGTCCTTAATTCTTCTCATTCAGCATGTTTTATTTTAGTTGAGTGCTAAGTTGTTTTACTTTTGCTGTCGATAATTGATTTTAAATGATATGAGAAATTATTTAATTTTTACACTATTCACATTATTCACAGCACAAATTATGGCACAAAACAATATCCTTTTTTTGTCGGCAACAGAGTTGGCAAAGAATATAAAATCCGGTCAACTTTCGTCTTATGAGGTTGTTAGTGAGTTTTATAAGCAAATCGAGTTGCAAAACAAAACCTACAACGCCATAGTTACGCTCAATAAAAAAGTTGCTTTAGAGCGGGCAAAAGAAGCCGATTTGGCAACTGCAAATGGTTTAAATTGGGGAAAATTGCATGGTGTACCCATCACCATAAAAGACAATTACAAAACCAACGGAATGCTCACCACTTCGGGCTATTTGCCGTTGAAAAACAATATTCCTACCGAAGATGCTGAAATAGTAAAATTACTGCTGGCCGAAGGTGCGATTATTATTGGGAAAACAAATCTTTCGGTTTTAGCCATGGATATGCAAGCCGATAATCCAATTTTTGGCAAAACAAATAACCCCTGGGATACTAGCAAAACGAGTGGAGGAAGCAGCGGAGGTTGTGCTACGGCTTTGGCTACCGGAATGACGGCTTTGTCATTTGGTAACGATTTGGCAGGTTCCATCCGCTTGCCAAGCAGCTTTTGTGGGGTGTATGGATTTAAGCCAACCTACGGTGTGGTGTCGCTACAAGGCATACAAACCGACCCTGCCGAAAGTGTAAATGGAATTCGGACCATGGCTTGTGGTGGTCCTTTGGCGCGAAGCATTGATGACCTCGAACTCGCATTATCCATTTTAGCTCAGCCCACCGATAACTTTAAAAGACTAGTTCCAATTGCGAATAATAAGGATACTATTGACATAAAAACGCTAAAAATTGCGTGGACTGACGAATTTGGCGGTGTGCCTGTTGACGATGAAATCAAAGCAAAAATCAACGATTACGTGGCTCGCTTACAAGAGGCTGGTGTTCAAGTTACAAAAGTAGTTCCCCAATTGGATTTCTATAAAATGTGGCAAACATGGGGAAGTTTTGTTGGAATGCAGGGAGGTTACAAGTCATCAAACTTTGCTCGTTCGTTCGGAGAGTTTTTTACAAAAAGCGTTTTGAAGGATGTGCCTATGCATCAGAATATTGTAAAGCCCATGTCGGTGGAAAAGTATATGATAGCGTCCAACTATCAGGATTCGGTTATCACCCAATTGGAGAATTTTTTGGATGATTATGATGCATGGATTTGTCCCGTAAGTGCTACAATGGCTTTTGACCATCACGCTCCGAGCAAATCGTACGGAACATTCAGTGTCTATAATAATCCCTTAATTGTCAACAACAAACCATTGCATTATTATATGGCAACTCAGGCATATACAACACCATTTAGTTTGACAGAATCGCCGGTTTTGGCAATGCCTATTGGATTAAGTTCCCAAAAATTACCTATTGGCATCCAATTGATTGGGAAAAGATTTTCCGATTATAGATTGCTGAAAGTGGGTAAAGTTATGACAAGTTATGCTGACAAAATTGACTTTCCATTAAATCAAAAAAGCTTACACCATTAAAAACATAAAGTTATATTAACCAACGAAATACGAGTCAGTACAGCCCGAACTCATAAATTTAGGGAGTTGATGGATGCGTAGAGAATTGCAAATAAAGAAACGCCCAGCCTAATAGTCAATGTAATTTATCGCCAAAACACGGAGTGAAATAGCGCCAAAATACGGAATGAAATAGCGCCAAAATACGGAATTAGTTGCGTAATTAATTTATTATTAATATATTTGCAAAAATATTATTTGTAATGAAAACTAACAATTATGTGTCTCGTATTAGCGATAAATTATTGCAAGAACAACTTGAATGTACTGGCGCTGTTTTGGTAGAAGGAGCCAAATGGTGTGGTAAAACAGTGTCGGCACTTCAATTTGCAAATAGTGTAGTTTACATGCAAGACCCCGATGAAGGTCAGGGATATTTAGCGTTAGCTGATACAAAACCGTCACTCTTATTGGAAGGTGAACCTCCATTATTGATTGATGAATGGCAAATGGCACCGGTTATATGGGATGCAGTTCGCTTTGCAGTTGACAGACGCAGTTTGATGTCGCAGTTTATATTAACTGGTTCGGTTACTCCCAACGACAATTTGAAAGCCCATTCGGGAACTGGTAGAATAGCGCGATTAACAATGCGTCCAATGAGCTTGTATGAGTCGGGCGAATCGAATGGTACAATATCCTTAGGTGCACTTTTCGAAGGCGATACAGATATTGCTTCTAAATCTGCATTGACCGTAGAACAAATTGCTAATGCCATTTGCAGAGGTGGTTGGCCTGCAGCCGTTATTTCTAAATCGCAATTGTCGCGCATTGCTCGCAATTATGTTGATGCTGTTGTTCAATTGGATGTTCGACAGGTGGACGGTGTTGATAAAGACCCCGAGAAAGTTCGATTGCTGCTTCAGTCCTTGGCACGGAATATTTCCACAATGGCAACTTCAAAAACGATTATGGATGACATACGGGCGAATCATTCTCAACTATCGGATAAAACACTGAATGCTTACCTTAACGCACTACAACGGATTTTTGTTGTTGAAGATGTGCCTGCATGGCAACCATCGTTGCGCTCCAAAACAGCTATTCGTTCGGCAAATAAACGTCAGTTTGTTGACCCATCCATTGCAGCAGCGGTGCTGCGGACAGATGCGCGTGGAATTTTGAAAGATTTTAAAACTTTCGGATTTTTGTTTGAATCGCTTTGTACACGCGATTTACGGGTATATGCACAGGCAGTAGATGGAGACATTTTTCATTACAGAGATAAAAATGAACTTGAAGCTGATTTAATCCTTAAACTGCGCGATGGCAGATGGGCTGCGGTAGAGGTGAAACTTGGAAATTCACAAATTGACGAAGCAGCAGCAAATCTGCTAAAACTAACTTCAAAAATAAATACCGAGAAAATGAACAAACCATCGTTTCTGATGGTACTCACAGGCGGTAACGTTGCCTACCGAAGAGCAGATGGCGTTTTGGTTGTGCCAATTGGATGTTTGAAAGATTGAGAAGTGAACCTTGTATCAAAAACTTTTCCAATCATGGTGTGGATAATCGCACAATATTTTTTTACCATAATTTATTCAGAATATCAAAAAAAAATAAAACATGACAGAACTTGAACAATATGTAAAATCATACTTTGGAATAGTATCAATTGACGACTTGAAAACAATAGCTTCCTTGTTTAAAACAACGACAGTAAAACGAGGCGAATTTCTATTAAAATCAGGCAAATATTGCAATAAATTAAGTTTTGTACAGTCAGGACTTTTGAGAATGTTTGCAACCATCGATGACAAAGAAGTAACGCAATGGATTTCGACAAAAGGCTATTTTTCGACAGATTTATCAAGTTTCATTTTTGAAGAACCTTCACGTTGGACTATTCAGGCATTAGTTGACACAGAAATTTACTCAATTTCAAAAGAAGATTATAAAAAAATTGGAAATTTAGTTCCTAAGTGGAGCGAACTTGAAAAATTATTTCTTGTGCGTTGTTTTACTATTTTAGAGGACAGAATTTTTAGTCACTTGTCTATGACAGCCGAAGAAAGATATAAGCTCTTTTTTGAAAACAACAAAGAACTTTTTAATCAGGTTCCATTACAATACATTGCTTCAATGCTTGGAATGACTCCCGAAACATTTAGTAGAATTAGAAAAAAACAGCTGTTATGATTTCTTGATTTTTGTCAAGAGCAAAATAATTATTTTGTCAGAACTTTGTAGCGAAATTTTAAACAAACAATACGAAGTACTTAACAACATTTATTTTAAAAACTACGACAATGGCAAAAGAAATCAAAACAGAAATTTTAATTCATGCAACACCAGAAAAAGTATGGTCAATTCTTACAAACTTCGGCAATTATCCGAATTGGAATCCATTTTTAAAATCAATAAATGGAGAAGTGAAAGTTGGCAATAAAATAACAGCTCGAATTGAACCACCAGAAGCAAATGGAATGACTTTTAATCCAAAGATTCTAACATTTGAAACGAACAAAGAATTAAGTTGGCTTGGACATTTAATCATTCCAGGGCTGTTTGACGGAAATCATAAATTTGAACTGATTGACAACGGAAACGGGACAACAACTTTTATACAAAGCGAAAAATTCAAAGGAATTCTGCTGCCGCTTCTCAAAAATCAACTCGACAACAACACCAAAAGAGGATTTGTAGAAATGAATAAAAAACTCAAAGAATTGGCGGAAAAAAACACTGAGCACTAACAATCAAACTAATTAATAAATTATGAACGAGCCACTTAAAAACTTACTTCCAAGCGAGCGATTCGATGAATTAATGGCAATAGGAAAAGAAAAATCAATCGAAAATTCCACTTATTTTATCAGAGAAGGAGAAATTCCTACTAAAATTGCTTTTGTAATCTCGGGCTTGTTTCGATATGTTTATATCAAAGACAACGGTGAAGAATTTACAAAAGGAATATTAACCGAAAATAATTTCCTTAGTTCCTACTCTGCTATGATATTAAACAAACCTTCCTATTTTTATATACAAGCACTTGAGACATCTAAAATATTAGAAATTAACTGGCTAAATTACATGTCTTTGCTAGAAAAAGATGTGTTTTGGGTGAAGTTACTTTTGAAATTAGTTGAAAAAGGTTTCATTATAAAGGAAAAAAGAGAACGTGATTTGCTTTTGCTGGATGCTGAAACCAGGTATAAAAACTTCCTCCTGGAATTTCCTGGCATGGAGCAACGTATCAAGCAAGGGATAATTGCTTCGTACCTAGGAATTCAACCCGAAACGCTGAGCCGAATCCGAAAAAAAATCATTTTTTGACTTAGGTCAATGCACAGCTAAAATTGACAGCGTAATTTTGCAGTATTGTTCAACTAAAAAAAGTATCGTTATGAAACTCAAAAACAGTACTGTATTAATTA
>CAZEEN010000135.1:0-8617 GCA_964511115.1 uncultured Paludibacter sp.
TGAATTTCAAAACTATATCCAATATTATGAAATACAAAAAGCAACACAAAAATTGCCAACAATCCATTTTTTTCTCTTTTCAATACTTTTTTAGTACTAAAAGGATATTTCGGTTTGCTGAATTGTTTAAATGAAGGAATAAATGCCGATGTTTTTGCAGCCCAATCGGTATAACTAGCTCCAAACTTACGACGTAAGAATTGTTCTTCGGCATACATAATACGCTCGTAATAAATCCAATACATTAGCGAAAATGTAATTACAAACCATAAGTTTTCACACAAAATGGCAGCACCAAGCCACATAAAGAAATTACCCAAATACAATGGATGGCGTACGGTTGAGTATATTCCAGTTTGATTTAATTCCTCGGCAAGCTGACCTTCTTTGGTATTGCGTCCCGATGTTTTAGCGGGGGTATGTCCTACCGTGTAAATCCTTATTAGTAAACCCAATAACGAAACTGCTAAACTTGTATATTCCAAAATTTGATAATCAAAATTTGGAGAATAGCTTGCTAATATTCGATTGATTACAAATACAAATAACCCAACTACAACGATTATAATTGGTAAAAAACTACGATGCCGAAATAGGAAATTTCCCTGCGATTCAAATTCTTCTTGTAATGCCATTTTTTTAGTTTGTAAAGTTTATTGATATATTTTGAATGTGACCCCCAAACCCCCTATTGGGGGCTTTTAAGACGTAGTATTTATCTTGATAAATAAAGAATTGGTCTTAGCCCCCTGTTGGGGGTTGGGGGTCGAAAAAGATATTATAAATACATTTCATTAATAAGTCGAATTTTTATTTTTAGAAATTCACCAGTTTATTTCTTGTTTATTATTCATTTTCAAATAGTTATTGGCTGCCGAGAAATGCCCGCAACCGATAAAACCCCGATAAGCCGAAAGTGGCGAGGGATGCACCGATTTTAGAATCAGGTTTCGTGAAGCATCCACTGCCGAAGCTTTTTGCTGCGCAAAATTTCCCCAGAGCATATACGCTATTCCACTTCGTTTTTCGTTCAATGTGCGAATTACCGCATCGGTAAATGTTTCCCAGCCTTTGCCCTGATGCGAACCCGCTTTGTGAGCTTCAACCGTTAATGATGCATTTAGCAACAATACGCCTTGCTCCGCCCAGCGTGTTAAATTACCACTTTTGGGCATTGGTAGTTGTAAATCGCGCTCAATTTCTTTAAAGATATTGAGCAGCGAAGGTGGAAAATCTATTCCATCATTCACCGAAAAACACAATCCATGTGCCTGACCTACATTATGATACGGGTCCTGACCGATAATTACTACTTTCACTTTATCGAACGGACAGCTATCGAATGCTGCAAAAATATTTTTAGCCGCCGGAAAAACCTGCTTCGTTGCGTATTCGCTACGCACAAAAGCAGTTAGTTTCACAAAATAATCCTTTTCGAATTCATGTTGCAAAGCCTCTTTCCACGATTGTTCAATTTTTATGTCCATTTTTTTAAAGGTAGAAATTAGAAGGTAGAAATTAGAAATTAGAAATTAGAAATTAAGAAATTGGGAAAATACTGCCCCAAGCCCCTAAAGGGGATGTGGATTACCATCGTTTTTGAAAATGTATATTATTAACACGTAATTATCAATACTAACTTACATCCCCTTTAGGGGCTTGGGGCGGTATCAACACATTATCACATCACCACATCATCACATCAATACCGCCTTTTTCAACTGCTCCATCCCTTGTTCCAATATTTTGCGTGAGCAAGCTACATTTAAGCGCAAATGATATTCGCCACCATCGCCAAAAATGGTTCCTTTGTTGAGTCCTAAACCGGCTTTGTGTGCAAAAAATTGATGCAATTCGTCGGTTTCCATGCCAAGACCTTTGCAATTGAGCCAAACGAGGAACGATGCTTCGGAAATCATTGGAACAACCTGTGGCACATTATTTTTCAGAAAATCAGCTACATACTCAATATTTTGTTGCACGTAATCCAACATTTCCACGCGCCAGGCTTCGCCATGTTCGTAAGCTGCTACAGCTCCAATATAGGCAAAAATATTTCCGGCATTCATTTCCGAAGCTTCGAGATGTTCGGCAAATTTATGACGCAATTCGGCATTTGGAATAATATAACCCGAACTTATTAGTCCTGGCATATTAAATACTTTGGTAGGTGCCATAAATGTAACTGCATGTTGCTCCGCCCATTCGGAAACAGCTGCAAAAGGCGTATGAGCCGTTTTTCCGGGCAACACCATGTCGGCATGTATTTCGTCCGAAATAACGATTATGTTGTGTTTTTCGCAAATCTCGGCTACTTTCACTAACTCATCGCGCGTCCAAACCCGCCCTCCCGGATTGTGTGGATTACAAAGTATAAACAATTTTGTTTTGTCGGTAATTTTGGATTCGAAATCTTCCAAATCCATCACATATTTACCATCCTCTTCCACCAACTGATTATTTATCACCAATCTGTGATTATTTTTTATCACATTAAAAAACGGATAATAAACAGGCGACTGCACCATAACCTCGTCGCCGGGTGCAGTAAGGCTCTGAACAGCAAAGGATAAACCAGGAACAATTCCGGGCAAGAAACCAATCCATTCCCGCTTTACAGGCCAGTTGTGATGGTCGGTAATCCATTTTTGCATCAATGGGTAAAACTCCTTTGGAGTCATTGAATAACCTAAAATAGGATGTTCTAACCGCTTTTGAATAGCGTTTAAAATAAAATCTGGTGTGCGAAAATCCATATCGGCCACCCACAATGGCAATACATCTTCTGTTCCAAAAAGCGCTTTGCAACGTTCAACTTTCACCGCATTTGTTCCTTTGCGGTCAATTATCTCATCAAAATTATACATATTATTCAAAAATTTCTTTTATAGGTTTACCTAAAGCTGCATTTGGCAGTGGTATATTCAACATGCGCGAAAGTGTTGGCGCAATGTCGATTACCTGATACGCACTACTAATAATAGTCGGTTTTATTTTCCAACCGTAAAAAACAAGTGGTGTGTACGACGTAATGGCATTGGACTCGCCCACCGGACGAAAATCGCTGTCCAATTCCAACCAACCGGGCATTAATGTAATAATCACATCGCCCATGCTATTTTTGTGTGTCGAGTTACGCAGTCGGGCAATTTCCGAATTCGAATCACCACCCATAGCCAACACTTGTTGAGCAGGATAAGCCGCCTGAATACCTTCGAACTCGGGCATAAAGCCAGCAACTACTTTTTGGAAATCAGAAAAATTAAGTTTTTTCTCTTCAATTTTTTGCTTGTTGAGATAAATATTTTTTCCGTAATAGCCCGTTATCCATTTTTCCTGACCATACAAAGCCATTAAATAGGTATTCAGTAATGCCATCGAACGGTTGGCACTGAAATATCCTGCCGGAATACTGTTTTCGCCTAATTCCTTGGGCGAATGAATATCCGTTTGATTTGCAAACAGAAAAAACAGCGTTTTGTCCAAACCAATTTTTGCATCAATTTTTTGCAATAAATTTTGCAATTCTTTATCCAAACGCAGGTACATATCTTCCTTTTCGGCCGATTGCAGCGAAAATACTTTTTCGTTGGGTGTACGAACCGTAAATTGCAACATCAACATGTCGGTAATTTCATCCTGCCCCAATTTTTCATCATTTACAATGCGAATTCCCAAATCGGCCACCAAAGAGTTTGCCGAAGGGGTGTTTTTAAGCCACGTAACAGAAGTATTCTTGTTTTTAGTATCGGTAGGGCGAATATTAAAATCCGTTTTTTTTGAATCGTTAGTTGCTGATAAATAAGTATTTATGGCATACATTGGTCGCCAATCGCGCGACGAAATGGTTTTGAACGTTCCACTCACATTCATATTATCAGCCGATTTACTCAAACCATCTTTATAATAGCCGGTCGTTACCCATTTGTGATGAATATCGTCCATCCAGGCCACACTTTTGGCGGTATGTCCACCCAACATTATAGCTTCGCCGGGGTTTATGGCCACTGCATAACTTTTAGCTCGTCCGGGATAAGTCATCATTAATTCATCCACAATGGTGCTCGAAAGTAAATTATAGGCAGAATACATTTCGGTAGTACCAATGCCAATTTCTTGGTCATCGTAAATGTAAGGGCGCACTTTATCGTTTGTTCGGTAATAAAAATTATTTCCAGTAATGCCGTGATAATAAGGCACACTACCCGTCATGGCAGTTGCAATATCCGATACATTTCCGCCCGAAACTATGTTGTAGTTGACATTTCGGAAACGAGCCCCCTCTCCTACTATTTTCTTAAAACCAGCTGGGTCGAAATAACTCCAAAGCATATCCAAATGCTTTTGCTGCAAGCCGTCCACCATTATTCCCACCACCAAACGTGGAGGTTCAACAGTAGCCTGACCAAGAGCAACAACACACTGTACAATAATAAGAAAAATAAATAAAATTCTCTTTTCCAATTATAAATTATGAATTATAAATTATGAATTATAAATTGCCTTTCACCCATTTATCCATAGCAGCAGCCGCTTTGCGACCATCACCCATAGCCAAAATTACTGTAGCCCCACCACGAACAATATCGCCACCAGCAAAAACAATCGGCACAGCACTTTGCATCGTGTCATTATCAACCACAATGGTTCCCCATTTGGTAATTTCTAATCCCATAACCGACTGAGGAATTAGCGGATTTGGCGAAACGCCTACACTTACAATCGCCTCATCAATTTCAATAGTTTCGGTTTTACCGGGCACTTCCACAGGTGAGCGGCGACCCGAAGCATCTGGTTGTCCCAACTCCATCACTTGCAAAATAACGTGCGTTACACGACCTTGTTCGCTACCAATAAATTCAATCGGATTGCGCAATGTCATAAATTCAATTCCCTCTTCTTTAGCATGATGCACTTCTTCGAGACGAGCGGGCATTTCTTCTTCCGAACGACGATATGCAATAATAGCACGGTCGGCACCCAATCGTTTAGCTGTACGCACGGAGTCCATAGCCGTATTTCCACCACCCACAACCAGCACTTTCTTGCCCAAAAATACAGGCGTATCCGAAGCCGAATTGGCAGCATCCATCAGGTTTACACGTGTCAGGTATTCGTTGCTCGACATTACTCCTACCAAATTCTCGCCTTTGATATTCATAAAGCGAGGTAATCCGGCACCACTGCCCACAAAAACTCCTTTGTAACCATCGTCTTGTAGCTCTTCGATGGTTATGGTACGACCTATAATACAGTTAGTTACAAACTTAACACCAATTGCACGCAAATTATCGATTTCAACATCCACAAATGCATTAGGCAAACGAAATTCGGGAATACCATATTTAAGCACACCACCAATTTCGTGCAAAGCCTCGAAAACCGTAACATCGTAGCCAAATTTTGCCATATCGCCGGCAAACGACAATCCGGCAGGGCCTGAACCAACCACCGCTATTTTCATGCCGTTGGGTTCTGCAATTACCGGAATAGAAATATTGCCGCTTTCGCGTTCGTAATCGGCTGCAAAACGCTCTAAATGACCAATTGCCACCGATTCTTTATTCATTTTTAAGTGAACACAACGCGCTTCGCACTGTTTTTCCTGTGGACAAACTCGTCCACACACAGCAGGTAAGGCCGATGTTTCTTTCAGCGTTCGGGCCGCTTCGAGAAATTCTCCTTTTTCGATGTGTTTTATAAATGTTGGAATGTAAATACCCACCGGGCAACCCTCCATACAAGTTGGGTTGGCGCAATCGAGACAGCGTTTTGCTTCCTCCATGGCCATTTCGGGTGTCAAACCATTATTCACCTCCAAATTATTGGTGCAGCGAACTTTAGGGTCTTGCGCCGGCATTTGTACACGAGGGAAATTGGTACGGTCTTTTGCTTTTATCGAGTTGCGTAACTCTACGCGCCAAGGTTGTGATCTTTGTTCGGTGATGTTCATATTTGTTTCGGGTTTCGTGTTTCTCGTTTCGTGTTTCTCGTTTCGTGTTCTTTTTTAACGCGAAACATGAAACACGAAATAATTAATTAATATTTGAAGCGCATTTCATTTTCTCCATATCTTCGCGCTCCATATCTTTGTAACCACCAAGGCGCATCAGCATTTCGTCGAAATCAACTTGATGGGCATCAAATTCGGGTCCATCAACACATACAAATTTGGTTTTTCCACCAACAGTTACACGGCAAGCACCACACATTCCTGTGCCGTCCACCATAATTGTATTGAGCGAAGCAAGCGTTGGTACTTCGTATTTTTTGGTGAGTAAGCTCACAAATTTCATCATAATAGCCGGGCCAATGGTAACACACAAATCCACTTTCTCGCGGTTGATTACCGACTCTACTCCATTGGTTACCAATCCTTTTAGGCCGTACGAACCATCGTCTGTCATTACAATAACTTCATCGGACAGTTCTTGCATTTGTTCTTTCAGAATTATTAAATCCTTTGTACGAGCAGCCAATACCGTAATTACTTTATTACCAGCCTTTTTCAATGCATCAACAATGGGCAACATCGGAGCAGTACCCACACCACCACAAGCGCAAACTACCGTACCGAAATTTTCGATATGCGTTGCTTTTCCGAGTGGACCAACCATATCGGTAATAAAATCACCTTCGTTGAGGCTACAAAGTTTGGTCGACGACACGCCCATTCGTTGAATAACGAGTGTAATGGTACCCTTTTGTAAATCGGCACCGGCAATTGTAAGCGGAATGCGTTCACCTTTTTCGCCAACTTTTACCATTACAAAATGTCCTGCTTTGCGCGATTTAGCAATCAGCGGCGCCTCCACTTCAAACATAATTACATTTTCCGAAAAATGAACTTTGCGAATTATTTTGTTCATAATATTGTGTGAATTTTTAAACGTGCAAAATTACAAAAAAAATCGCTATTAAAAGCGATTAATTTTGGGAGTTAACAAAATGTGATATTTGTCAACTTTTGGAGTAAACTTACTACTTAAAAATTAGTTGTTTAGCTCGTATTTCTTTTCGATATTCTGTTCACGGTGAATCAGTTGCACTTCCACACCAAAAGCAGCATGAATATGTTCGGCCATTTTTTGAGCCGAGTAAACCGAACGGTGTCGTCCGCCCGTGCAACCAAACGAAATCATTAAATGCGTAAAGCCACGGTCTTTGTAGCGTTTAACCGAAGCATTTACAAGGTTTTTAGCATTTTCGAAGAAGGTAAGAATTTCGCCATCATCTTCCAAAAACTGAATAACGGAATCGTCGAGACCGGTTAGTTGCGCATAGCGCTCGTACTTGCCCGGATTATTCACAGCTCGGCAATCGAACACAAAACCACCGCCATTGCCCGAATCGTCGTTCGGAATGCCTTTTTTATACGAAAAACTATATACTTTTACTACCAATGGCTTTTTAACTTCTACTTCATTAAATTGCTTCAATTCAGTCATTTCGCGTAAAATACTCAGTAAATACGGATATTCTGACACATCGTCGCGAATAATTTCGCGCAGGTTTTCGATAGCAAACGGTATGCTTTGCAGGAAATGCGGTTTTTTCTCAAAATAACCCCGGAATCCATACGCACCAAGTACTTGCAAGGTACGGAAAAGCACGAAATGTTTTAGTTTTGTCCGAAATTCAGCTTCATCAACAGGCACAAGTTCTTGTAAAGCTGTCAGGTATTCGTGAAGCAATTCGGCACGTAGTTCGTCGCTGTATTTGGCTTTTGCTTGCCATAGGAACGAAGCCACATCGTAGTACAAAGGACCTTTACGACCGCCTTGAAAATCAATAAAATAGGGCTCACCATCTTTTATCATTACATTGCGACTCTGAAAATCGCGGTACATAAATGCATCGGTGTGCGCATGCAATAATATATCCGAAAGTCGTGCAAAATCATCTTCCAAACGGTTTTCCTGAAATTCCAATCCGGTCGATTTCAAAAAACAATATTTAAAGTAGTTTAAATCCCATAGAATGGAACGTTCGTTGAATTTGGGTTGTGGATAACAAACTGAAAAATTGAAACCTTCAGCCCCTTTCACCTGAATTTTAGGCAATAAGCGCATTGTTTTGCGAAGCATTTCTTTTTCGGGTTCACAAAAAACACCCGTTTTGCGCCCTTCGGCAATAAAATCGAAAAGCAGGGTATCGCCCAAATCTTCCTGCAAATAATGTAATCCGTCGAGTGTTTTAGCAATAAATCGGGGTACAGGCAAACCTTTAGCATAAAAATGCTTTGCCATTTGAATAAATGCATTATTCTCTTCTACCGAAGTGCCCTCCACTCCTATCACCGTATTATTTTCGCTTACAATTCGGAAATACTTCCTGTTTGAGCCCGAAGCCGAAAGTTCGGTGTTAGACAATATTTTTTCGCCCGCAAATTGCAGAAAAAGCAGTTCAAGTTCGTTCATCTGTTTTTGATTTTTTTTTGTGCTGCAAAGATAGCTATTTGATTTTAGACTTTAGTTACTTAAAAACTATTAAATACGACAGAATAATTCCAAAAAATACGACATCATTTATACAAAATCACTTACAATCAATATAATATCTACCCGTAGTGCATTTGTAAAATAGTTATAAAAAAAGTTGTTCATTTCGGAAAAAA
>CAZEEN010000136.1:0-8600 GCA_964511115.1 uncultured Paludibacter sp.
AAAAATAAATTCCCGTCTTGCCGCAGCTTCCGACTACTTACCACAAACCGATTATTTGCTGCTCACCTTTGGCACAGCTTGGATTTATAAACTTACCGAAACCGGAAAAACAGTAGCAAATTGCCACAAAGTACCGTCCGATAAATTTCAGCGTGAGCGGCTAAGTGCCGACATAATTGTTGAAATGTACAATAATCTTATTTTAGAACTAAAAAACACAAATCCCGAACTAAAAATAGTGTTTACAGTAAGCCCTGTGCGACATTGGAAAGACGGACCAACCGAAAACACCATAAGCAAAGGCATACTTTTGCAAGCGATTCAGGAAATTACCAAAATGCACGCAAACACAACTTATTTCCCTGCCTACGAAATAGTTATGGACGAATTACGCGATTATCGTTTCTATGCCACCGACATGCTTCACCCTTCCGAAGTAGCTGTAGATTACATTTTTAATGCATTTTCGAATGCTTTTTTCGACAAAAACACCTTGCAATGTATGCATGAGATAAATCAGTATCAAAACGGCATATCGCACCGACCTATTCACACAGATACAATTGAATATGAGAAATTTACAAAGCATTTACGCTCCAAAAAGCAAGAATTATTGAATAAATATCCTATTTTGGAAGGAAGAATTTGAACTATATTACTTTTAAATATTTTAGAATTAAGTATTTATAATTTCTAGCAAATTTTAAAAAACAAATTAAAATACATACTTTTGTATATCGAACTGATATATTACATCATTGAGAATGAAACAAATTACAATATTTATATTACTTGCTTTAATTACAATCCAACTGAAGGCGCAAGAAATTGTTTTCAGCGATTCGGTACAAGTGAGTTTAATAACCTGCTCTCCAGGTCCCGAGGTTTATGCCAAATTCGGTCACTCAGGCTTACGCGTTTTGGACAAAGTAAATGGATACGACTTTATCTTTAACTGGGGGCTTTTCAGTTTCAATACCGAAAATTTTTATTTTAAATTTATTCGTGGCAAAACCGATTATTTGCTGGGTGTTCAAAACACGGCTGATTTCTTGCCCGAATACAAAAGCCGAAACTCTGTTGTGTGGGAACACGTTCTGAATTTTAGCCCCGGCGAAACCAAACGGTTAGTCGAACAATTATTAATCAACTACAGACCCGAAAATCGCCAATACCGCTATAATTTTGTGTTCGATAATTGTGCAACCCGTCCGCGCGACATTGTACTTGGTTCGGTTGATGGCCGGGTAGTTTTTCAAACTTCTTTCGAGTCCAAAACATACCGTCAGGCAATTGGGAATTACATTGGAGCCGATACTTGGTTGCGTTTTGGTATTGATGTGATTTTTGGCTATCAGGCCGACAAAAACATGCCCCAACTGCAAAGTATGTTCTTGCCCGAAATTCTGAAATACGAATTTCTGAATGCCAAAATTTCGAATAATCAGCACACTGAAACCAGACCACTTGTGGCTAAAACAAATATTTTGGTTTCTACTGAATATAAAGAGGATAAGGTTGCTGAATTAATCGAAAAGCCATTCTATGTATTTGCCATAGTATTGATATTTATAGCACTACTCTCGGCTTACGAAATTATTTTTGATAAAAAATACAATACTATTTTCGATTCTGTGCTGCTTTTGGTAACTGGCATTGCCGGAACTTTAATCTTTTTCCTGATGTTTTTCTCAGTACATCCCTTGGTGAAATACAACCTCAATATACTTTGGCTAAACCCACTTAATGTAATTGCGGCCTTTATAATTTGGATCAACAAATGGCGCATACACATGTTTATTTACCAACTTTTCAACCTTATTTTAGTGGCATTGGCATTAATTTCGGTCGCTATTTCGGTACAAACATTCAACCAAGCAACATTCGTTATTATTGCCCTGCTCCTCTTCCGTTACTCGTCGTGGATTTATCGCACTAAGAAAAAGATTGTACGGAAATCGAAATACAAGATAAAACAATAGTTTTATTTAAACTAATAGGTGAGATAAGAATTATTTTTGGTAGCACTACAATCGCTTAACTCGCACAAGCACAGAAGTATATGGAGGAATATCAGCATTACCATTCATTCCGTATCCAATGTACCAAGGAACAACCGCTATAGCAGAATCGCCCTCGGATAGATAAAGAAAAGTTTCTTCAATACCATTTATTAGCTGCTTTTTACCAATAACAATCGTTTTAGATTCGGAGAATAAAAATTTGTTTTCGAGCGAAAACACTTTATAATCAATTTTGCAACTCTGACCCTGTTCAGGCTTATTTTGGTTGTTTCTTACGTTATAAATTTTATACCACAAGCCCGAATTGGACTTCTCGAAGTCAATGGCAGTTTTCGTTATATAGTTTCGAATTACACTATCTTCGCCCGATATTAATTTTTCGTTTGCCAATTGCAAATCATAAGCACTGCTATCAGTAGCAGTCACCTTATTTGCAGGCAATTGCGGCACCTGTCGGGTACACGCAATTACTATACATATAATCAACAACAAGAAGACTGCTTTCAAACTTAGTGATTTTTCTACTTTATAAACTTTACGAACCTTATAAACTTTATAAACTACCTAATATTCGCTATACTAATAATATCCGAAAATACACCAGCTGCTGTTACGCTTGCTCCTGCCCCATATCCTTTAATCATCATCGGAAATTCATTATAACGCTCGGTAGTAATCAGAATAATATTGTTGCTTCCTTGCAAATCGTAAAACGGATGTAAACTGTCAACTTCTTGTAAACCTACGTTACATTTGCCCATTTCCATTGTAGCAACAAAACGCCAACGCTTACCAACTTCGGCCAATTTTGCACGTTTTTCTTCAAATTCAGCATCCAATTCCGAAATGGTATTCCAAAAATCGTCCAAACTTCCTGCAAAATATTTATCAGGAATAAACAGATTTTTTACCACATCTTCTTGTTCAACGTTGTAACCAGATTCGCGCGCCAAAATCACCAATTTGCGAATTACATCTTTCCCGCTGAGGTCGATACGTGGATCAGGCTCTGCAAAACGGGCTTCCTTAGCCATTAAAATAGCTTTACTCAATGGGATTTCGGCACTTATGGTATTGAAAATAAAGTTTAATGTACCTGATAATACTGCTTGCAGTTTCTGAATTTCGTCGCCGCTATTCATCAAACTATTCATGGTATTGATTATCGGCAATCCGGCTCCTACATTGGTTTCGAACAAGTATTTTACACCACGCCGACGAGCGGTTTCTTTTAACTCAACGTATTTTTCGTATTCCGACGAAGCTGCAATTTTATTGGCAGCCACTACCGAAATATTATTATTAATCATAGTGAGATATAAATCAGCAATTTCTGGGCTTGCAGTACAATCCACAAAAACCGAGTTGAAAATATTCATATTCAGAATTTCTTCGCGAATATTTGCAGGCGAAACAGGTGTACCGTTCAGTTCAAGCAATTCATTGTAATTGTTCAAATCAATTCCGTTGCGGTCGAACAACATTTTATCAACCGTTGCAATTCCTACTACTTTAATTTTCAGACTGTTCTGAGCCATCAACTTAGGTTGTTGCTGTTTAATTTGTTCGAGCAAACTTCCACCAACGGTTCCGGTCCCAACTAAAAAAATATTCAACACCTGATATTCCGAAAGGAAAAACGAATCGTGAATAACGTTCAACGCTTTGCGCAATGATTTGCGGTCGGTTACAAACGAAATATTGGTTTCGGACGCACCCTGAGCACACGCCACTACATTAATACCGTTACGACCTAATGTCCCGAAAAGCTTTCCGGCGATACCCGGCGTACGTTTCATATTATCGCCCACAATTGCCACAGTAGCCAAATCGTTTTCGGCTGCAATGGTATCAATCTCACCCTGCGAAATTTCAATTTTAAATTCTTCCTGCAACACAGTCACAGCAAGCTCGCTATCGGCGTTACGCACACCAATTGAAGTTGTATTTTCCGACGAAGCTTGCGAAACGAAGAAAACACTAATTCCATTTGTTGCCAACACTTTAAAAATGCGATGGTTTACACCAATAACACCCACCATACCAAGACCTTGAATGGTAATCAACGATGTATCGTTAATGGAAGAGATACCTTTAATAGACTTTGATTTCTCTTCTGTTTTTTGCTGACTGATATATGTTCCTTTGGCAGTTGGATTAAAGGTGTTTTTAATAACAACAGGAATATTTTTATGGAAAACAGGGAAAATTGTAGGTGGATAAATAACTTTTGCTCCAAAATTACATAATTCCATAGCTTCGCTAAAGCTGAGCTTTTCAATAACATACGAAGTAGAAATTACACGTGGGTCAGCTGTCATAAAACCATCCACATCAGTCCAAATTTCGAGTATCGAAGCATCCAAAGCCGCAGCAATAATGGCGGCTGTATAATCGGAACCTCCACGTCCTAAGTTGGTTATAAAATTTGTTTTGCTATCGGTAGATATAAAGCCACCACAAACAACTATTTTTTCGGTTTTCGCAAATTTATTTTTAATCGATACATTCGTGTTTTCAAAATCAACAATATGCTTGCTAAATTGATTTACCGTTTTTATAAATGTTTTTGAGTCGTAGTGCACTGCATCTTTTATTGCAGCAGCAATAATTACCGACGAAATGGATTCGCCATAACTAACGAGCGTATCAATAATTTTTGTTGAAGTATCTTTTATCAAATATATTCCGCGAAGAATATTGGCAAGGTCATTAAAAAGTATATTTACTTGAGATTGTACCTGCGTTTTCTGGTTATCGGCAACAAGTGCTTCAATCATTTCGGCATGGCGCGTGAGCATCGATTGATATCCGGTTAGATAGGTTTCATCGCCACTTGCAGCCAAATCCGACACTTTGTAGAGTTGGTCTGTAACGCCCGAGAATGCTGAAACAACAACAATTACCGGTTCGGTTTGTGCTTCTACAATTTTTTTGACACTCATGATGCCATTGACAGAACCTACGGATGTTCCACCAAATTTAAGTACTTTCATTTTTTATATTTTAATAAGTTTATTTTTTTCAAGGCAAATAACATTTTGTTGTTTTTGTCGAACTTACAACTGTTTCAAACAACGAAATAGTTTTAAAAATTTTGCACTGAATTTTGCGACTGCAATATTAGCAATTTTTTAGCAATAAAGCGGTTTAAAAGGGGAGTTTTTTAAATAAAGAGTTGCATCTTTACGAAAATTAAACTACTTTTGCAGCGCTTTTGGAAGAATATACTTTTTCTGACAAGCACCACTTTAAAGATAATGGTTCTGTAGCTCAGCTGGATAGAGCAACGCCCTTCTAAGGCGTGGGTCATGGGTTCGAATCCCGTCAGAATCACAATTTTAAATCCCAATCACCTGCAAATCAGTGATTGGGATTTTTATTTATCACTACCTGCCCCACATTTGCCCCACAAGGTTTTTATTTTTAGTCATTTAATGCGTGTAAAAAACAGACAATATTGATATCCTTTTTTGATAATAGTTCTTATAAGATAACTATGCTTATAGCGTATTGTTGTTCAAATATAAAGTTTTTAAACGATATATTTGTAAATTCATTTATTATTTGTAATTTTGCACCATTATCACAGCTAATGATAATAGTGCATATTTATATGATAATAATAAATTATGAGCAATATAATTTCAATTTTAGGTGTACAGACAGAATTAATCCAAATGCAACGTGATAAGCTTCGTGGGATTAATGCTGATCTATTTTTGAGGTTTTCCTTTTATACGATTGAATTCAATAACCAGACCTTGTGTGTCATTCAGGCAAAAAACGAACAGAACTCCTTAACACCCCTGAAATACAAACAAATTACCAAACAAGTTGAAACTTTGGTGGGTATGCCGGTAGTTGTTATATTGGGTTCATTAAGCTATTATGAAAGGGAACGGCTAATAAACCAGGGTGTTTATTTTGTTATCTCAGATAAATACGCCTTCTTACCTTCTTTGATTGTAAATGTTCAGGCTAAAAAGAAGGTTAAAAATCCGACAAGATTAACCCCGGTAGCACAATATGTGTTGCTATATTATCTGCTGTCAGAAAAAACAAAAGAAGAATATACAATCAAAGATTTCGAGCAAATCATGCCCTATAACTATTTAGGTTTGGCACGAGCCGTTACTAACCTTGAAGAATGTAAGCTGTGTAACATAGAGATAAAAGACAAAACAGGAATAAAACATTTAAAATTCGAAGAGAATAAACGGGAACTTTGGATGAAAGCACAAAGCTATTTGTCAACGCCGGTAAAAAAGGTTTTATATTGCGATACAATACCTGATGGCAATTTCAGTATCAGCGGAGTAAATGCTCTGTCGGAATACTCGCATTTGAATTCCGAACAATATGAAACACGAGCAATATGGGACAAATTGTTCAATATGCCTAGAAATGATTTTAATGAATTAGAAGGGATATATAAAATCGAATTATGGAAATACCCAACCATTTTACCTTCATTTTCGAATCAGAATGTAGTAGATAAACTTTCGTTGTATCTGTCGATGAAAGATGAGCCAGATGCTCGGATTGAAAAAGAGTTAGAAATAATGATAGAAGAAATGAAATGGTAAAAGGATTAGAAAAATTTAAAGAACACTTCGCCGGATTTGAAGATAACTACGTTATTATAGGCGGAACTGCTTGTGATGTTACTTTGCAAAATACAGATATGCGACCTCGTGCAACAGACGATATCGACATGATATTAGTTATTGAAAAAATGACACCCGAATTCGAACAACGTTTTTGGGAATTTATTGATTTGGGTGGATACACTTCCCGTCAACGAAAACGGGGAGATAAAGAACCTGTAACCGAGTTGTTCCGCTTTATTGAGCCCCAAGAAGGATTTCCGATACAAATAGAGTTATTATCGAGATATCCTGAGATATTAGGTGAACCAACCGGATTTCATTTAACTCCAATTCCTACTGGAGAAGATACACCAAGTCTTTCTGCAATTCTATTGGACGAAGAATATTATCATCACACCATCGACAGCAGCGTTATTGAAGACGGTATTCGTATTGCCAATCCATTATCCCTTCTTTGTTTAAAAGTAAAAGCATTTTTAAATCTAACAGAAGAAAAGAAAACAAATCCAAAAGTTCATAATGGTGATATCAGAAAACATCGGGATGACGTTTTTAAACTATTGGCTATGCGGATTGATCCGCTTACACCCATTAAATTATCAGATACAATGAAAGCTGAATTGTGTGTTTTTATCGATATGATGGTAAAATCATTACCCAATCAGTCATTAAGTGATAGTTTACAGCGCACCAATGATGATATCCGAGGATTTCTTGAAATAATGAAAGACATATTTGGAATTGAATAAAATGAGAATTCAATACGCATCAGATTTACATCTGGAATTTTCGGATAACACTCGTTATTTGAAACAAAATCCACTGAAACCAGTTGGAGATATCCTTATTTTAGTAGGTGATATTGGTTATTTGAACGATGACAACTATATCACGCATCCTTTCTGGGATTGGGCTTCAGACAATTACAAACAAGTAATTGTGTCTGTTGGTAACCACGAACTGTATAAGTATTACGATTTGGCAAAAATGCCCCATGGCTTGGTGTGCTCAATTCGTAATAATGTGAAATGCTATTACGATGCTGTTGTTCGGATAGAAAATGTTGATTTTATTATTTCAACCTTATGGGCGAAAATCCAACTCGAAGAAGCATATTTAACAGAACGTAGTGTAAGCGATTTCCACCGGATTTTATATAATGGTGAAAAATTGACGTGGGATAATTTCAACCGAGAACACGATAAGTGTTTTCAATACACTCAAAACGAAGTAGAAAAAAGCACTGCCGAACATATAATTGTTGTAACACATCATGTGCCTTCGTTTCAATTGTCATCAGACGATTTTGCAGGGAGCAAAATCAATGGAGCTTTCACAGTTGAATTGGCTTCATATATTGAAAGCAGTCCAATCGAATACTGGATTTATGGACATTCTCACAGGAATATTGACAGAATGATAGGAAAGACTAAATGTGTGACTAACCAATTGGGATATGTATTTCACAATGAACATCTTTCTTTTGATGTTGGAAAAATTATTGAATTGTGAAATTTAGATTTGGAATTTTTCAATAACTTAATCCATAAGAGCATTTATTAAAATGAATAAGGGATTAAGTGAATACTGAAACACGTTTTTTGTCAAAAAAGATATGCAACTGTAAAGGAACATTTTTTTCAATTCCTTTGCGCTTTTCGGGGTAAATCTTTGAACTTGCAACCATGATTATATCTTTTGTATGTAAGTATCTGTATGTAACTGCAAATTTACATACATTTTTTGATATAATCAAATAATATCCGATTTATATTATTTATCTTTGCAGCGGTTAAAGCATTGATATTAAAGGATATTAGTTTTATGCACTGAAATAATTTGAAATTTAATATAGTATGGTTTGTGTTCCCGTCAGAATCACCACTTTATTGAAAAAAAGCAGCTATTTGTAACTCAAATAGCTGCTTTTTTTTCAATGTAATTATCACCCAAAGAACCACTT
>CAZEEN010000137.1:0-2511 GCA_964511115.1 uncultured Paludibacter sp.
GCACCAAAATCTAAACTATTTCTGGCTTTTACGTTGAATGTATAAGAAGTTGTATTAGTCAACCCTGTAACGGTAATCGGACTTGAAGCACCAGTTGCGGTAAATCCGCCCGGGCTTGAAGTAACTGTGTAGTCCAAAATTGCAGAACCACCATTGCTTACAGGAGCTGTAAATGCTACCGATGCTTGAGCATTTCCGGCTGTAGCAATTACGCTTGTCGGTGCATCTGGATAGTCGATTAAGGGTTCTGCTTTTACGTTGTCAAATACCGCTGTACCTGCCCATGCATTTAATCCAAACTTACCAGTTGCAAACTTTGCATCAGTAACATCAATAACCGGAGTTGCACCATTGTTGAAATAAATTTTAAAATTAGTGCCATTCGCTACTATTTTTAAATGATACCATGTGTCAGCTGCGAATGTATATGGTGAAGTTCCAAGCTCTGCATAAGGAAATGAGTAAAATTTAATAATTGAACTTCCACCATCTAAAGCAACTAAATATTCACTACTACCATCATTGCTTCCTCTAAAAGTAAGAACTGCTGCTGCTCCTGGTTCTATAATTTTCATATCAGCCTCGTAAATAAAATTAGTTGCAATGATGTCATTTTTCATCATTTGTCCATTGCCACCATTCCAATTACCTTGGGCTGCCGTTCCCGGATTAGACCAAACTCCACTTACTGGTGTCCAGCCAGTTAGCACACCACCAGCAAATTCGTCATTGAAAATAGGATATGCTTTTACGTTATCATACTCGACAGTACCTGCATAGGAATTAAGACCAAAGCTACCCGATGAGAAAGTGGCATCTACCACATCAATAACTGGAGTTAAAGCATTGTTGAAATATACTTTTATACTTGTACCATTGGCTACAACTTTTAAATGATACCAGGTGTTGGGATCAAAAGTATAACCCGTAGGTTCAGCTAAAACTGCGTAAGGAAATCTATATAGTTTTATTGATGAGCCACCTATGGCAAGATTATAACCGTTTGATGCATCTCCATTTCCTCTAAAAGTTAATTGACCAATCCCAGTTGACATTTTTAAATCAGCTTCATACACAAAATTACTAGCAAAAACATCGTTTTTCATGATTTGACCATTTGATCCTTGCCCATAAACTCCCTGATTTGTCCAGGTTCCACTTATTGAAGTCCAATCTGTCAGTGTTCCTCCATTAAAATTATCTGTAAAAAAGTTTGTTTGAGTGGCTTTAACATTATCAAACTGACAAGTGCCCGCATAAGCATTCAATCCAAATTTCCCGCATGAGTATTCAGCATCAATCACATCAATTATCGGGGTTAAGGAATTATTGAAATAAACTTTTATACTTGAACCATTGGCTACAATTTTTATATGATACCAGGTATTAACATCAAAGGTATAACCCGACACTGAAGCTAAATTATTGTAACCAGGATTGTATTTGTTAAGATTTATTGATCCATTTATCATGATAAGATTATAACCAGTTGATGCATCATCATTTCCCCTAAAGGTTAATTGACCCCATCCGGCAGTGTGTTTAATATCAGCTTCGTAAATAAAATTACTCGCAAAAATTCCATCTTTCATTAACTGACCATTTGTACCTTCACAATAACCCCCCTGAACAGTAAAGAGATGTTGATAGGGGTTGACAATAGCTGTCCAGCCTGTAAGCGATGCGCCGTCAAAATTATCGGAAAAAATCTCAGAGCTTCGAACTTGAGAATTTGCCGAAAAAACAATTAGAAGGCCAATTGCTATGCAAAAAGCTTTCATTTTTTTTAAAGTGTTTGTTCTTTTCATACTTTTTGTTTTGTGAAGTCAATTAATCAACCTTTTTTGTTGAATACAATGACCTCGATTAGCATTAAAAATTTAATTATTCCATTAATATTAGATTTGATACATTTCTGTAGATTTCTTATCCAAACTATATCTCGTCAACAGAGTTATACTGCCGATTTTTTTTTTAAATCTGTAGTTTATTCATGGGCTGATGGTTGTTTTTAGATGTATATTTGTAATTTTACTCACTCAATCGTATTTAAAAATATTATTTATTCATTTTTCCAATAATTGTCTCCAATTTAACTTCAAAAAGCTGTTGTACAATTTTATCCAAATCCGGCTTATCTCCCTGTAAATGAATCATGCATTGTATATGTTTGATTGATTCGTTGGGTTGAAGATTGGCTGCTGGTGATGAAGTTTCAATTTCATAAAAAGGTCCCATAATTGAACCATCTTCTAAAGGGCCATCGTTGTATGAGTTAATCACATCACCTGCGAATGCGTCATCCTGTTTGCCCCACTGACTGTTTACATACTTCCTTTTCTCGGTTGGCAAATTGAACCACAAGAGTGTGAGTACATTTTTCTCGGAATCAAAACTGCCTACTAAATTTTTGGCTCTGGACTTCGAAACTCCAATTTTCGTACGCATTTTGCCATCAATCTTAAAATAAACCAACTTGTCGTCTATCTTCAATCGGTCGGAAGGTACTTT
>CAZEEN010000137.1:2611-8555 GCA_964511115.1 uncultured Paludibacter sp.
AATGAAAATGCACCACCTTCGGGTCCAATCCAAAATCGTTCCTCACCACCAACGGGATTAAAACTTGGTTCAATTTTATGACTTGAAATAAACTTGTAATTAATCCAACCGAAACTATTTCCGTCTAAACCTTCTGCAGTGGAAGTCATAACCCTACCCTGATATGCTGGAATTACGAGAATTCTTGCACTCGAATCATTCCCAACGAGTTCTATGGTTTCAATTTTTTCCTTCTCGAAAAACTGAAGATCGTATTGGTATGTTCCTTTTTCCATATTTTGATTCTTTTTTTGACACGAGACATTTAAAAGCAAAAATGCTAGGACCGAAATAATGGCTAATTTATTCATTATCGTTTTATTATAAGATTAGATTAATACCGAACCACAGGCGTTTCACCCTTCCAGTCAATTTCCCAAAATCGAATAAAATTACCATTCATTTTCCACTGAAAAGCAGAGAAAATAGTGCGCCCATTACTCTCAACAACTTCCCAACCCGACCATAAACCATCCGTAGGCCAAGAGAAAGTAACTTCCGTCCAGTTATTGGATTTTGGATTTTTAGTTTTGTAAAGTATTTTACCATGAGCGCTCGAAGCAAACATATAATAAGTTCCTTTGTGCTCAAAAACACGAGGACTCTCTGGTTGAGAAAATGTAATTAATGCAGGACCCAAATCCGTCCATTTTAAAGCATCTTTTGAACTTGAAAGTGCAATAGCTCCTTTTCCATCCTTTGTGGTGCCCATTGTAAACATCAGGAATTCGTTTTTATATCTAAGAATATGTGCATCCCTAAAATCAACCCAGCCATTGGGATGAGTTATTACCCATTCCGGCGCAGTATTAATGGGGTTCGATGCGCATCTTTCCCAATTGTATAGGTCTTTACTTGTTGCCAGCCCAATGGTTTGTTTGCCAAAAACACGATCATCGAATCCCGTATAAACCATATAAAATATACCTTTATACTTTACAATAGAAGGTGCGGAAACAACCTGACCTTCCCACGATTTAGGAATAACCTTTAGAATACGAGGATGATGTTGCCAGTTTATCAAATCTTTAGAAGTAGCATGACCAAATTCCTTTTCATTGTTGGATTCTTGCCAGTCTTGAGTAGCAGATGCAACACCTACATTGTAGAATAGATGATAGGTATCTTTTTCTTTAAAAATATAATAGTCTTTCATATATTCACCATCGTTGGAAAATTGACCTATGTGATGAATACTATTATTTTCTTGCGCTTTTACATTGCATACAAGAAAAAAATTAATAAGTAATGGTAGTATAAGAAATAGCTGTTTCATTCTTTGGTAAATTTCTGCTGTTATTAATATTATGTCCGATTAAAAAAGGATAATTTTTGCTGATTTATTCTCCACTTTGACAATATATATACCTTTTTGTAAGTTTATATTAATCTGATAGTTAGGATTATAGTCTTGTAATTTTATACCTGTCATTGAATAAATTTCAATATTTGAAGTTGGCAGTGTATTAAATTTTAGCGTATTATTAGTGAGCGACCACTCGTTGATAACTGTTTTTTTTTCTTCAATTCCATTTGGCGATTCGGCTAATGGCGATGCTTTCACATTATCAAATACTGCTGTGCCAGCCCATACATTCAGTCCAAACTGCCCACTGGTGTAGGATGTGTCGTTAAAATCTATTACTGCAGTTGCATTATTGTTGATATATACTTTAATGTTTTTATATTCAGCAACAATTTTCAAGTGATATACCACATTGGTGTTAAACATATACGGAACAGTGATAAAAGATTGATAGGGGAATTTATAAAACTTTATGTAGGCACTACCCGCATCCAAGGCAACTAAATATGTCCCTGTACCATCGGCACTACTTCTGAAAGTAAGCACACCAGCAGCATTGGCGGTTAACATTTTTACGTCGGCTTCGTATGTAAAGTTGTTTCCAATAATTGTGTTTTTAATGACTTGTCCATTTTCCGGTGAAATGCCTTGTATGGCAGTTGCGGGATTGGTCCATGTTCCACTTAACACAGTCCATCCGGCAATTCCGCCATTGTCGAACGTATCAAGGAACGGTTGAAATTGAATGATGGGTTCTTTATCGTACTTAAAACTCACGATATAGTTTTTGAAAGTAATGCCATCCTGTGCAGTAACAGTAATATTGGCAGTTCCTGTTATGCTTACAGCTTGTGATATTGATAATGTGGCTTTTCCTATATCGCTCAAAACAGCTGACACAACAGGAACTGTAGTGGAAGTGGATGGCACTAAAACAGTGTAAGCTATTTTTTCAGGAGAAAAACCAGAAATTGAAACTCCATCGACTTTCAAGTCAGTTAATGTGGCATCGTTGTTAAGCGTTGTGCCAGCTCCCATTGTAATTTTCACATTGTCGAACAACACGGTGCTTGCCCAAACATTCAAGCCAAATTTTCCAGATGCGTAGGTTGCGTCATTAAAATCGATAGCCGGAGTATTTTGGTTTTCAAAATAGACTTTGATATTTTGCCCAGCTACAACAACTTTCAGATGATACCATGTATCGGGTGTATAAGTTTGGGGTGCAGTGGCTAATGACTGATAGGGGAATTTGTACAGTTTGATAACGCCACTTGCATCGTCCAATGCCACTAAGTAGCTATTACTTCCATCGGCGTTTCCCCGAAAAGTAAGTACGCCTGCGGCTCCTTTGGTAGTTAGTTTAATATCCGCTTCGTAACTAAAATCTGTTCCAACATAATCATTTTTAGTCAACAGCCCGTTACCGGGCGAAGTACCTTGAATAGAGTTATTAACATTCGACCACAATCCGCCTACTTGTGTCCAGCCGGTAAGCGTTCCATCATTAAAATCACTTGTAAAGGTGGTTTGAGTGGAAGTTACTAAATCAAATGATACAGTAATATTAGAATTGGCATTTACATCGGATGTGTTTGTCAAACTAACTGTCAGAGTATTTCCCGATTGACCTATGGAAGAAATTGGCAATATGGTTCCGTCCAATTTTACAACAATATTTTGAGCCACTTTGGTATTAGGTACTGCCAGTACCAACGTTCTGATTTTAGTAACGCCCGATTTTACTTCAATTTTTGTAAGCTGATTGGTCGCACTTTGTGTTTGACTTAATACCCCATATCCGTTGGATGAACTGAAGAATGAAACATGGTTATCCGATTTCCATTTGGGAATAAATTTGAGGGTTTTATAAGGTCCATCATAAATAAAACCTTGAAGTGCTGTCAATACAGACCAACTACTCAATGCCCGACCATAAAAGTCGCCACATTCATCCTCGCCAAACGGACTTCCGGCACCATATACGGTACCATAATTAACTGTTGTAGTTTCATCACTACCTCTTAATCTTCCATCATACCTTTTGGCTATATTATTCACAACATCTAACCCTTCGTTTATCATACCATACTGAAGCATTGTGGCTGCATAAGCATACTCAAAACCGCTCATTACCTCCGAATAATATAACACCGGTTTTGTGGGTGTTGCTCCCGGAAATTTATTCATAATCCAGCCATTATCGCCTGTTCCAAGAAAATCTCTAAAGACACTAACATACGAACCATCAACGTCTGTAACTTTATTCCTATTGTAGATTTGGGATAAAGAAATAATGGTTTTGTCCAATGGATAAATCTGACCTAAATCGAGCATATTCGACCACCATTGACCATCGAACATGCTGATATTACAACCGTTTCCGTATTCATAATTTCCGGGTGTGTTTTGCGATTTTTCGATAAAGTATTTCAAATTATCGTCCCAAAGCTGAGCCGTTTGATTGGTTTTAGCTAACTCCGATATTGAATTGTATAAGTCGCGTGATACCAAATCGTTCATTTTTTCAGCCATTCTAGCCGATGCCTTTAATGCTGCAACATACATGGATCCGGTCACAGGATTTGTACCCGAAGTTGAACAGTCGAGCGTATTGTGTAATTCACCTGTGAGCATACCATTTTTGTCACTGTCGTAAGTAGAAATAGCAGCATCCATCGCTTTTTTAGTTTTTGCCCAAACACTCGTTAGCCATGTATTATCATCGGTGAGTAAATAATCTCGGTAAATGCCGAGTATGGTACCCAGATGACCATCAATCGCAGAAAGGACATCACCATCCCTTGAAAGGAGCAAACCACTTGCTGCTTGTGAATTTAAGTTCTGAACCATCATTTTACGCGATAATTCAGGAAAAATCCACGCAATTCCTTGTGCATATTGATATACATGTTTGCAATTTCCCCACCAGCCCTGATCATTTGAAGTACTTTCCCAAACTCCAAAGTATCCATTTTTAGCCCAGAATGCTGTGGGTGATTTCAATACACACAGATTGGAGTTAATTCTATCAATCACGTATCGTGGAATGTTAGAAGAATACAAAGTTTGGTGATACAATCGTGTTTTTTCATCTAACATATTGAAATTTGTTTTCACATAAGCATCTACATCGTTTGCATCTGTCCACCAGTTTTCGTACTGCTGACCTCTGAAAGACCAAACAGGGAAACTTGCGTGGCCATGAAATCCATCGGGCATATACCAGCTTAAAACAAAGGTGATGGTTTTTTCTTCTCCGGGTGCTAAGGTAAAATCTTTGGCAAGAGCTCCATCAACGGTTGTTCCAGTGGAGGGACTGCTTGCAGTTGTTGCGCCAGTTAAAACGCCATCGGCCGAAAAATCGTCGTAAAGCGTACCTAAATTATCCCACGAGGCAGTGGATGACATGCCGGTTTCGTAAGCCGATAATTGTAAACTACCTTTTGTTCCTGTCATTTTCAGACTGGTGCTTGAGGCATCTGAAACAATGTTATTTACATTACTTCCATATCCGCTAAACTTACGGCTGCTATAAATAGTTCCATACCCATCGAAACCAACAACATTTTGTTGTGTGCCAAGAATACTGACACTCGATGTATTGGCTGAAGTGTTTTTAACCGTGATTTTAAAAATAGCACAGGGTATGGCTGAATTTTTCAAATCCATGGGAATTAATGGATTAAAAGCTTCCATCTTCACTTCAACTGGAAGTGCATTGTCGTTAAAGTTGAACCACCCAAAAGGAAATTCGCCGGTGAACTTTAAACTATTCATTGCCGAGAACTGCCCTAGCGAAGAGGTTTGAAGTGCTTTCACCACGGTTGTTCCGTTTGTGTTGGTACGAATGGCAAAAAAACTGTTGGGGACAATTCCGCTACCAACTTTTTCTTCAAAATTATTGAAAATTTGCCACCACGCTCTTTCGGCTTTTCCATTCATACGAATGGTGCCACCGCCTATTGCTCCAATGGGGAAGTCGAGTCCTGTTAAGTAATTTCCCTCGTAAACGTGCGGGGTCGTTTGTGTACTATACAAATCGTAATACGTGTCGTTTGCTGAAAAAGCATCAGTACAAATCATCGACAAGATTAGTAAAAGAAAGACATTAAGTTTTTTAATCAATTTGGTGTTCATGGTGTATTATTTTTTAAGATATGATTTGTATTAATTATTTATAAATGTTTAGCAAATAACTTTCACCGGTATATTCAGTAAAAATGCCAGCTTCTCAATTTTTGCAGCTATATGACCCACTCCAATAGCGCAATGGTGAGCGGGTCCTTGTTTCGACCATTCGTTCATAAAGCGTTTTGCACCTATCGAAAAACGATAGCGACTGTTGGTGTTACCAATTTCGAGAACGGGTCCCGCTACCGATTCGCCTTGTGCCACCAACAGAAATACTCCATCCTTATCTTCCACTACAGAAAGCAAGGTAACTGGTCCATGTTTTACGGTCATTTGAATAGATAATCCTTTACCCGGTTTCCCGTGATAGATGGGCAGTGGCACTAACTTTACACGTCCCTGAGCAATGGCAAAATGGGCAGGCCCATCGTGACCAAGCATCACCACATCATCCTTGAAATCCAT
>CAZEEN010000138.1:0-8304 GCA_964511115.1 uncultured Paludibacter sp.
TAGATTGGCATTATGCCATTATTCAAACTGTCGATTTTACTCTGATTTACATCGATGCAATTTACAACTGCACCCGTTTCGGCTAAACATGCGCCGGATACAAGGCCAACATAACCGGTTCCTACAATTGAAACATTCATAACATTATTTTTTTATGGGTTGATATTGAAATAGAATTTTCCTAAGATTATTTACAATAAAAATTATGTCGGCAAATATAAGGCATGTCAATAAATTCTATTGTAATATATAAAAGAAAAATGCTATCGCAAATTAATTTTTTTTTGTAATATATTTTGCTACAAATATATAAAAAATTAGCTTGCAATAGCATAATACTGCTCATTTTCGAAGAAAAAACATTTTAGTAACAAACTGCCCCAAGCCCCTAAAGGGGATGTAAGTTACTTTCGTCTCTTAAATTTAGTCCAATATTATTTTGAAATAATCACTAAAACCGCTCTTTACATCCCCTTTAGGGGCTTGGGGTAGTTTACTGATATTGAATATAAATAGGCTGTGGTTTTAACTTCATTAAATCTTCTGGCATCATTAAGGTGTGAGGCGCTTTTTTCAAATCGTTTTTATAAAAAAGTTTGAATCCGGTAAATTGCACTGGTTCTTTGTGAATATAAAGTTTGTATGTGCTTCGTTTCAGAATTGGTTCACCCCAGCCATCCATGTGCATTACTATTTGCACATCGGGGCGTAGCTTAATGTCTTTGTAGTTACGCACCATGCCTTGAGTAAAGCGGTGAACAACAAGTATTTTAGGAGGTAAATTATTCTCTTTTACTAGTTTTTCTAAATATTCCGTGCAATAATTAATGTCGTCGGCATTAATAGTTCCAATTTTTTTACCGGGAATGCTGCCATCTTTCATCGAAAACTCAGGGTCGATTCCTAAATGCACCTGAGGCATTTTAAGGTATTTTTCGAGTAAAGGTACTTCGTGTTGGTATGAGCTTTTACCCAATTGAATATCTAAAAAGACAATTGCATTTCCCATTTTGGCTATTGCTAATGCAGAGTCAATTTGCTCAGCAGGCATACGCTTGCAGAATTTGCCATCGGGCATTGGACTTCCTTGCGCTACAACAGCAATGTAGTGAATAGCAGGTTGAACGGGTGTTAACGAATCGGCTTTGTTCCATGCTGCAACTTCTTCATTCAGTCGGCGCCAAACTTCTTTAGGTGGAAACTCACCCAAAATACCCATTTTTACAGAGTATAAATTTCCATAATAAGCTACAATACGTTTAAAAGGTAAAATAGCTCCTTTATTCGGAACAGGTTGATTCATTATTGGCCAACGACCTGTGGTGTCGCCATTCGCGATTTCTGTTAGTTTTTTAAAATAGCTTGCAGAATCTATTGGTGTTTCAGTTGTTGTTTTTTCTTCTTCTGCCGAAGCTACGTTTTCTGAACTTTTTTTGGTGTTACAGCCTGAGGAGAGAAAAATTAGTGCTAATGCTGAGAGTGTAAGTTGTTTGATATTCATTGTTTGTATTGTTTTGTTTAAAAAGTCTTCTTCATTGCCCGAATCATGCCCTGTGCTGTCCATTCGGGTACAATCATGCGTCGAACAGTGTGTAATGGTTGAACAGAATCGCGTTTGGTGCTCAAAATAAATGCTAGTTTCATGTATTTACTCATTTCGGCTGCGCTTTTTTTGTTGCACAAACCATAGGGATAAGCAAAGTACTCAACAGGCTTTCCAGTGATTGATTCTAATTTCTTTTTGGGTTCAATTACCTGCTTTTGCCAATGGGTTAACGAATCGTATTTTGTAACCATGGTGTGGTCCCAACTGTGCAATCCTACGGTATGACCTCCTTTTGCTAAGCCAGCAATTTGGTCGGTCGTCATGTAGTTTTTCTTGTTGTAAGTAATTGTCATAATGAAAAACACACCTCTGAAATTGTATTTTTCGAGTATGGGAGCTGCAATTTCGGAATGTTCCACACGTGAATCGTCAAAAGTAATCATAAACGGTTTTTCGGGAAGTGTTTTGTTATAAACCAAATAATCGTACAATTCGTCGGGCGAAATGGAGTGAAAGCCACTGTCGGCCAATGTTTTAATGTGATTTGTAAACGATGCTGGTGTTACGGTATATTCGTCGTTGCGTCCGTTTTCAATACGATGGTAGCAAATTATCGGAACTTGTGGCTTAGCAAGTATTTGAGCAGCATTATTAGCTACCGCTTTTGTTTCAATGCTATCTGTTTGGCCTTCGAGGTTTTGTTTGCTTTCTTGCTTAGTTTTGTTACAACTGAATAGGATAAATGCTGATGTAAACAGCGTGAAAAAGATAAATTTTCTACTCATTGACTTTTATTGAATTAATTTTTAATATTATTGTATATAACTTGCTGAATTTTAGGTCGTATGCTCATTTTGGCTAATTTGTTTTCACCATCAACCGGATACGTACGGTTGCTCAAAAAAACATAAATCAGTTTATTCTCAGGGTCAACCCAGCAACAAGTTCCGGTATAGCCTGTATGCCCGAAAACGGATTTAGGAGCAGCAGCGCAACAAGGATTACTAGTGGGCTTTGATGGCGTAGGTTTATCAAATCCCAACCCACGTCGACCACTTTTCGAAACTGTTGTTGTGAAAATCCGACACGTTTCGGCACAAAGGTAACGATTTCCGTTCAATTCGCCATTGTTTAAAAGCAGTTGATGCATTGCTGCCACATCATTTGCCGTTGCAAAGAGCCCCGCATTGCCCGAAACACCACCCAAATACGCTGCATCGGGGTCGTGTACAATGCCTTGAAGTATACCATTTTGGAACGATTTTCCTCGTAATGTAGGTGCAATTTGTTCCACTTTATGCGTATTTAATGGTAAATAAGCCGTGTTTTTCAATCCCATTGGACCATAAAAAGTTGAATTCAAAAACTCATCCATCGAAGAACGAGTTATAACTTCAGCAATTTCTTTTAGCAGCATAAAATTCACACAACTATATATGTATGTTTTTGCACCAAGTGGCGTTTGAGCAATTTTTTGCATTGCCAATTTATTTATTTCGGTTTGTTCAAAATAAATAGGCTTTTTTCCAAACGAAATATAGGCTGGTAATCCCGATTCGTGAAATAATAAATCGGTAATTGTAATGTTTGCTTTGTCCGTATTTTTTAAAAAGTCTAAATATTTCGAAGCCTTGTCGGAAAGTTGAAGTTTACCGCTGTCGTATAGTTTCATAATGGCAAACAAGGTTCCGGTAGTTTTGGACAATGAAGCCAAATCATACATGGTTGTTTCAGTTACAGGATGCCCTATGTCGTATGTCAGATTGCCAAAACATTTATCATACACTGCAACTCCATCTTTAAGAACCAACACCTGACAGCCTGGAAATACTCTTTTCGCAATAGCATCATTCACAATCGAATCAATTTGATTGAACGTATTCGAAGGCTTTTTAGCTGAAAAACCTGAAAAGGAAATAGTTGTTATCAATAAAATAAATAGCCACTTCATATCGTAAATTTTTATTATTTTTCTGCCCCAAACCCCTAAAGGGGCTTAAAGAAAAAGACCATTCGTTACTAATCTACATCCCCTTTAGGGGCTTGGGGCAATTAGCACCACATCATCACCTCAACTTATTCTTCACAAAATGCGGACCGGCAATTTTTGCAAAAAACAACAACGAAATGCCTGCAACAAATCCACCCGCTAAGTAAGCCAGCGACAAACCACCGCCCGAATCGGCTAGCCAGCCGCCAGTGACCAAGCCAAGTCCAATGCCAATGTCCCAACTTGTCATGTAAGTGGAACTAGCAGTGGCTCTACGATTGTTTGGGGCTAGGTTTACAAAAAGCGTATTATAAGCAGGGAAAAGTAATCCGTACCCTACACCCATGACTAATGCCACTGCATAAAAGATGAATATTGTTAAATTGCTACTATTTAAATATTTTATAGATGCAAGTGCTGAGAATGACAAAGCACAAAGTGCTGTACCATAAATAATTACTTGAGTTAATTTGCCTCGATCAACCATTCTTCCACTTATAAACCGCGAAAAAGTAGTACCAATAGCCATTAATGTGAAAAACAAACCTACACCACTTAAAATTCCATTTTCTTTTCCATAAATGGCAATGTAGGTGACAATCATGCCATACGGAATCCCCATAAGCAAAAGTGTAAAACCAGCATTAAAACCTTCAAAGAGAAAAAATCGGTCCCAAACTATGCTTTCTTTCGTTTTCGAAACTTTATTTTCGGCTTTTATCATCGAAGCAAAAATAAAACCTAGCAATCCGGTTGCAATTGCTGTATAAAAAATGACATCGTAACTATAATAATCATGCAAATAAAGTCCTGTCATTGGGCCAACAGCCATTGCTAAGGTATTAGCAACTCCAAAAAAACCAAGCCCTTCGCCACGACGTTCGGCAGGTGTTACGTCTACTATTAAACTATTGCCGGCCGTGGTTACAAAACCAAATGTAAAGCCGTGTAATATTCTGAAAAATAGAAATATGCCAACTGAATTTGCCAACGGATAACCCACAAAAGTAACTACAAATAGAAAAAATGAAATTAAATAGATGGGTTTGCGATACACCATATCGAGTATAAAGCCCGCAAATGGCCGAATTAGCAATGCTGCAACGGTATAGCTGGCCAATAAAATGCCAATAAGCGATTTGGAAGCCGCGTGTTCGTCGATTAAATAGAGCGGAAATATCGGAACAAGTAGATAGAAGGCAAAGAACAACAGGAAGTTACCAATGCAGGCACTTATAAAACTACTTGTCCAAAGCTTGTTGTTAGTCATAAAGTCGAAATCAAATCACGATAGTAAAGAGTCAATTACGCCACGTTGCCTTACTGCTTCGTAAATAAGCACGCCGGCTGCTACCGACACATTCAACGAATCAATAGTCCCGAGCATCGGAATACGTACCATATCATCGCAAATTCGCAGATTCTCAGCCGAAACACCTTCATCTTCCGAACCCATAACAATGGCTAGTGGCTCCGACATACTGGCTTCGGTGTAGTTTTGAGTGGCTTTTTCGGTGGCAGCCACTATTTTTATTCCCGATGAGGCTATGTATTTAATGGCATCAGTTAAGTTATGCTCACGGCAAACGGGAATTTTAAGCAAAGCGCCCGCCGACGTTTTTACGGCGTCGCCGTTGAGGGCTGCACCTCCTTTGAGCGGTACAACTATGGCATCGACTCCAGCACATTCGCAAGTACGGGCAATAGCTCCAAAATTACGCACATCGGTAATTCCATCGAGTACAACAATGAATGGCATTCTGCCTTGTTCGTAAATTCCGGGAATAATATCCTCGATACGTTGAAACGTCACAGGCGAAATAAATGCTACTACTCCTTGATGGTTTTTAACGGTAATTTTGTTTAGCCTTTCAATTGGAACTTTCTGTACAGGAACTTCCAATCCATTTAACGCACTAAATAATTCGCGCGACAATTCACTGGTCATATCTCTGCGCACCAGAATTTTATCAATTTCTTTTCCGGCTACTATGGCTTCGAGTACTGCCCGAATTCCAAAAATCATGTCCTTTTCAGGACGTTGCTTGTTTTTATAGTTTATCATTTTTTCTAATTTATCTCCCTTCGGTCGCTGACCGTTGGTTCTACCTTCTAATTTCTAATTTCTAATTTCTAATTTCTAATTTCTAATTTCTAATTTCTAATTTCTACCTTTACTTGTCGTTCATTAAATTCAACTTCTCGAACAACCAGAAAATAAGCGACATAACAACACCAGCAATCGCCGCAAAAGCCATACCTTTCAGTTGAACAGTGCCGATATTCACCGAAGCACCACTTATTCCAACCACAAATGTAAGTGCTCCCAATACCATATTTCGATTTTTGCTGAAATCTACTTTTTGCTCCACAAACATACGGAAACCCTGCACCGCAATTACACCATATAATAACATGGTAATTCCGCCCATTACTGCGTTTGGAATAGTGGAAATAGCTGCTGAAATTTTACCTATAAATGAAAAAGCAATAGCCAAAACGGCTGCAATTCGAATAATCCAAACAGAATATACGCGCGTGATTGCCATTACTCCAATGTTTTCGCCATAGGTTGTGTTGGGGGGTGAGCCCGCAAAACCCGATAGTAAATTACTTAATCCATCGCCTAAAAGGGAACGGTGCAAGCCCGGATTTTTCATCAAATCGGTATCGGTAATTTTCCCAGTAACTATCAGGTGACTAATATGCTCAGCCAAAACTACAATACAGGCAGGTGCAATAATCAATATGGCATTAATGTCGTAAACAGGTGCGCTAAATGTGGGTAAAGCAAACCATGCTGCACTTGCAATAGCTTCGGTATTTACAATTCCCAATACAAGCGCCAATATATAGCCGGCTATTACAGCAAAAAATACAGGGATAATTTGCATAAATCCGCGAAATAGTACCGAACCCGCAATACCCACAATCAACGTGAATAACGAAACAATAACCGTATTTGTGTCCATCACAAAAGGTTGAACAACCTGCCCTACATTGGTTGGCCAAGGAGCTAAACCAGCCATCTGAACTGCTACAGGAGCTAATTCCAATCCAATAATTGCCACTACAGCACCCATTACCGCAGGCGGCATAACCACGTCAATCCACCGAATGCCCCATTTGTAAACCACAAACGAAATAAGAATAAAAAACAATCCGAAGAAAATAAAACCCGACTGCGCATGTGCAAAACCACCATAACTGGCATTAATAAGCATTACCGGAGCAATAAATGCAAAACTCGAACCCAAGTAAGCAGGTATGCCACCCTTGGTAATTATGGTGTATAGAATAGTGCCTATGCCATTCATTAATAGGGCAATGGCCGGATTAACACCCAATAAAATGGGTACTAAAATTGTTGCACCAAACATAGCAGTAAGATGTTGCAAACTAAGTGGTAAGCTCTGAAGTAGCGGAAGCTTTTCGTGAATGCCAACGGTTCGTTTTTCCATAAATTTTTAAATTGTAGAATATCAATAGATGATTGTTTATAAAATTATTGCAAAAGTAGTTCTTTTTGCTTGAAAAAATTTCGTTTCAAGTTAATTCTACAAAATAATTTTATTGGGAAATAATTTTAGAGACGAGGTTGTAAAGGCTCTAGTAATTAGGTTTTTATGATTTTTTAAAATAAAAGTCTTACTTTTGTATAAAAATTGACCAAAGTGAAATCAAAAATACAAGAACTTGTTGCCATTTATACGGATTATGTAACGCAATGTTACCGTACTATTCATGCGAATCCTGAATTGTCGTTCGAAGAATACCAAACATCGGCTTTTGTGTGTGCTGAGTTGGAGCGTATGGGTATCGAATACCGTAGTGGCATTGCCGGAACAGGTGTTTTGGGTATTCTGAAAGGAAAAAATCCAACTAAAAAAATCATAGCATTGCGTGCCGATATGGATGCATTGCCTGTTTGCGAGGCGGTAAATGTAGCATGGAAATCGAAAAACGAAAATGTGATGCATGCTTGTGGTCACGATGCGCATACGGCATGTTTGTTGGGGGCAGCCCAGGTTTTAGCCGATATTCGGGAGGAGTGGGAAGGAACGGTTTTACTTGTGTTTCAGCCTGGTGAAGAAAAGGCTCCGGGTGGTGCGCGCCTAATGCTCGAGGCGGGTGTTTTTGACGACTATAAACCGGATTTGATACTGGCTCAGCATGTTTCAGTCGATTATCCAACCGGAACAATGGGTTTTCTGTCGGGCAAAATTATGGCTTCGGCCGACGAAATACATGTAAAAGTGCGTGGCAAAGGTGGTCATGGTGCGTTGCCGCATTTGGTAAACGATACGGTGCTGGCCACAGCGCAAACTTTGGTGTCGTTGCAACAGGTAAAAAGTCGCCTGTGTCATCCGCTTACACCTATGGTGCTCACTTTTGGGAAGTTAATAGCTGCAGGAGCGCAAAATGTGATTCCTCACGAAGTACAACTCTCGGGTACTTTTCGCACGGTTGACGAGGCGTGGCGCGAAAAGGCCAAACAACATATCCGACGTATTATTACCGAAACTACTGCCGCTTACGGTTGCACTGCCGAAATTGAGATGCCCGATGGGTATCCGTGTGTTGTTAACGATGAACAAATTACTGCGCAAGCCAGAAGTTTTGCTGCCGATTGGGTGGGAGAGGAGCAGGTTGTTGAATTGGAAATGCGTATGACTTCGGAAGATTTTGCATTTTTCACCCAACAATATCCCGCTACTTTTTACCGCTTTGGTGTAAAAAGCGAGGCAAATAAAAATACAGGTGGACT
>CAZEEN010000139.1:0-8114 GCA_964511115.1 uncultured Paludibacter sp.
TTTGGAAAATAACGCGCACCTCTTTCTTAATTTCGGGACAACCACCATTCGAAGCTACGCCAGCCAATTGCGGACAACGATCTAAACGATCAACAATACCGTCGCCATCCGTGTCAACATCCTTCACTACAATTATTGTATCCTGCTTAGGCAAAACAATTGCTGCTATTACGGTATCTTTTACAATCTGTGGTTGTTCAACAACTACAACAATAGTGCAACCAACCGAATCTACACTATTTCGCTCACTTTCGGGTGTTGTTGGGCATTTATCCAAATAATCAGGAACGCTATCTCTATCTGTATCTTTCGGACAACCCACTTTATCAACTGTTCCGTAAGCTTGATAAGGTGTATCGGGACATTTGTCGAGGTAATCGAACACACCGTCACCATCCGTATCAAGCGGGCAGCCATCGGCATCTATCGAGCTGTAAGCTTCTTTGGGTGTGTCGGGGCATTTGTCGTAATAGTCAGGTACTTTATCGCCATCTGTATCGAGTGGACAACCTTTCTTATCCACAATCACCCCATGTGGTGTATCGGGGCACTTATCGCGTCGGTTGCTAATACCATCATTATCGCTATCCTGTTTATTACCAAATACAATATTAAAACCAACTGCAAAATTTAGTCGATCAGTTTTAGCAGGGACTCTCGATACTGTTAGCGGACCAACAACTGGCACTGATATGGCAAGTGGAGTTGCTAACGGCGCATAATTTAACGGGATATAATCGACTGTAACAAAAGTATTGACAATACCCAAACGCAAACCTAAACCAGCACCAACATTTGCACCTCTACCATTGAGTAACGAATACGACAGCGAAAAATTCATCCAATTTACTGGATGAATATTAAACGAAGGTGTTAACGAGAAGAACAATAACTTATTGTAAATCATTGTTGAGGATAACAACCCAACACTAAACACATTCTTCAGAAAACCATATTCTGCACTTAAATTTATTCTCGGACTTAACGAGCTTGAAAAAACTTTTTGAGTTGTAGTATCGTTTAACGAATCTTTTAAACCTATTAGTAGATTATCAAAAATTGTGTTCGTATTTATTCCACCAACTAATTCGTCAAAAGTTAAATTAGCTATACCATTTAAGGTATAAGGTAACTTCACATTATAATTTTGTTGACTTTTGTTCCACTTTATCATCCCCAAATCGGTTACAGCAGCACCAAAAACAAGTTTTTCGTTTGGACGAAAAACAACTCCTACATCGGCAGCACCGCCCACACCAAGAGGTTTCAATAGAGAAGTAATTTCAAAATTTTCAATATCAGGATAAGCATAATTGGCTGTCCCATCAATATTAAATTTCCATTGGTCGATACCAGCAGTGTACAAAAACTTATCGAAACGCATATTGGCAACAGCTAATCCGTGCAAGTATTTCAGTTTAAAACCATAAGTCCATTTTTCGTTGAGTTGCCTCGAATAGCCCAAAGCTGCTTCGAGATACGAATTGGCATTCAAACTCAAAGAACTTAAATCAAAACGATTATTTTCGAGATTACCATCAATAACATTTCCATTTATTCCTAGGCGAAACATATCTTTAGGCAAACCGAGCTTAAGCGATGTTTTTGATGTTACGGTAAAATTCCAATATGAACTGCGCGTACGGAAACCAAAACCAAGTAAATTTATATCAGCATTGGCATTCAGAACGGTGGTAGGTTTGATGCTTTTCAATAAATCTGGTTTTGTCAACATCAACGAATTTGCAACAAACGAATTATTTCCCACATTCAACTGTGTATTACCAATCACAGGCAAACTCAAATAGAAGCCCGAAAGTGGCTGTAAAGCAGGATTAAATGTATGACGAACAGGTACATTCTCCAAGAAATAAAGTGTATTAACCTGTTGTGCGTTTACTGTGCAAAACAGTAAAAACCCAATAAACGTTATCAATATCTTTTTCAAAATTTTCATTTACTACTAACGTTTTTAATCCGCTTGGGAATACTTGCCCAGTTTAAGCTTAATAAAATTTTCTTTCTGAAGTGTAATCTTTCGATTATCCTCACTTTCAACTTTAATCATGTAAACTAAATTCTTAGCCAATCGAAGTTTGGTTAGTTGTGAGTTTGCAACAATAACCTTTAAATCGGAATCAACGCTTTGACCACTAACAACTAACCCATCATCATCAATTTGTGGCGCTTTTATATCAGAATCGACTAATACCTGTAAATCGTTGATAGGTAATTTGTTTTCATCTAAAAACAATAAAGATAATTTTCCCTTTAAAGGTAAATTATTAGTTACTTTGAGTACAAGCATCATTTGATCCACAACCTGTAAATCTATTAAACTCTCCATATCAATATTCTCCAAGGTATCAACTAATATGAAACTACTGCCTGCATTTAATTTAAGTGGTACTTTTACTCCAATATGAGCAGTAATATTCCCCTGGGGCGTCATAAAATCGAGCGGATCGGAATCTACTCTTGCATTCGAAAGTTTAAATTTATACATGATTCTGTCTGGCAATGGGAATCGATCAAAGAAATGCGAAATATCGCCATTGGCCAATGTATGATCCAGCACAAAAGTAGTTTTTGCTGTATCGCCACCATAAGCTGGAATCCTATCCACAATCTTCGTAGTAGATTTCGAACCATTAAACTGCGCATAAACTGGTGCAAAAGAAGGATCATTCTGCCTGTCAGCTCTTATTGAGTCAATTGAAAAATTCATTTTTAAACCCGAATTATTAAGCAAGTTCATTGTGATAATAGGTTCAGCCAATTTAAAAATGCCAGAGGGAGGTAATTGCATAATGTAAGGCGTCATATCAACTGTTTTTTCCTGTGAATTGGTAGCAATTACAGGCTTAAACTTGCCAAAAAACACTTTAGGATCTACATCAAAAAGCCGATAGGTTAATGAAATTTTTGAATTGGGATTTAGTATAATAGGGGTAATACCTGCTTTAACCTCCACCTTTACAGTTAAATTAATTGCCGATAAATTATTTGGGGTAAATAATGTAAATGGATTTAATGTAATAACTTTGGGAGAACCAAAAACAGTAGGTTCAAAAACAAATACTGACCCAGCTCCTTTAGCAACATCACCACCAAGGTCAAAAATCAATTCGTTGGAATTAAACAATGTAGTTATAACAATATTTGATGGATCTATATTCAGATTTACAGTATCAACAGTAATCTCAACTTTAGCACTTTTCATTTTAGATTCAACTACATTTTGATCGTTTATATCTGAATTAAAATCGAAATTAATGGTATGTGGAAAATCTTTCTCAACGGTTTTATTTGCAAATGGAATAGTAACACCATTAAAAGTGACCTCTTCGCTCCATTGCCCTAAGTTTTGTAAATCGGCAATTTGCTTAAAATCCCATACAATTGTATCGTTGTATTTTATAAAAATATAATTTTCACCTGGCTCAAGAAGATGAATCGTATCGAGTTGAGTAATTATATCATTTAATGTAAGCGTAGTTTCGCCAATCGGGATTACATAGGACTGACCATTAATCAAGGTATCGATTTGTTTGTCCCAGTCGATTATAGTAGTGCATGAAGATAATAAAAAGACAATAAGCAAGCTTTTTAAAATCTTTTTATAGGAATTAAAATGTGCCATTTTACTTCTCTTTTTTTTGATTTACAAAATAAAAGGCAAATATATATAAAATTTACGAAACACCAATAAAAAAGGCTGTTTGAAAATTTCAAACAGCCTTTTTTATTAAATTTGAAGGTACTATAACTCTTCTTGAACAACCTTAACCTCCTCAAAACTAACTACAAATTCTACGCGGCGGTTTTTAGCTTTGTTTTTGGCATTTGTATTAGGTAAAACTGGCTTGGTATCACCATAACCATTCGAAGTCATACGCTTTTCGTCGATACCTTTTTTAATCAAGTAATCGCGTACAGCTTTAGCTCTGTTCTCGGATAGAAGCTGATTAGCATCTTTTTTACCTACATTATCGGTATGTCCCTGAATTTCTACTAAATACGAAGTATTTTCGGAAAGCACTTTGGCTACATCGTCGAGTATTTTAAACGAAACCGGTTTAATGGTCGATTTTGCAGTTTCAAACTGTATGCCTTGCAATGCTTTTTGGAAAAGTTGACGTACTTCTTTCTTAATTTCGGGGCAACCTTTATTGGAAGCCACACCCGCTAATCGTGGGCAATTGTCAAGATAATCTAATACGCCATCTCCGTCAGTATCGCGCGGACAGCCATTTTCGTCAACAGTTCCTTTTGCATCAATTGGCGTATCGGGGCATTTATCCAAATAATCAACTACGCCATCTAAATCAGTATCTTTCGGACAACCATTTTTGTCAACATTTGCACGCGCTTCGGCTATAGTATTCGGACAAAGATCCAAATAATCGTAAACGCCATCCAAATCTGTATCTATTGGGCAACCAGTAGAATCTACCAAACCACGAGCAGCTATAGGAGTTGCTGGACATTTATCCAAATAATCAGGTACATTATCGCCATCCTCATCGAGTGGACATCCAACAGAATCAACCTTTACACCTTCTGGAGTAGCTTCGCATTTATCTAAATAGTCAGCAATACCATCTTTATCTGTATCTTTAGGACATCCCTTTTCATCAACTTTACCATAAGCTGCCGGAATTGTACCTGGACATTTATCCAAATAATCGAAAACACCATCGCCATCTGTGTCAATAGGACATCCATCGGCATCAATACTGCTATGAGCCTCTTTAGGTGTGTCGGGACATTTATCCAAAAAGTCGTATACTTTATCACCATCTGTATCGAGTGGTGTACCCGTTTTATCAACAATTACGCCATGAGGTGTATCAGGGCTTTTATCGCGACGGTTGCTTACGCCATCTTTGTCTTTGTCTTGTTTATTTCCGAATACAAAACTAAAACCAAGTGCCACGTTAATATTATTCGTATTAACAGCTGGAATTTCCATGTTGTTTAAATCGGGAATTATTATCCTGTTACTATAATTCAAAGGAATGTAATCGGCCGTGGCAAACAAATACATAAAGCCAAGTCGGAATCCTAAACCAGCCCCTATATTACTTGACCTACCATTCAATATCGAATAAGATCCTGACAAATTGAACCAACTAACCGGTTTAATATTCAACGATGCTGTTAACTCGCTATAAATCGAACTTTTATAGAATGAATTTCGCGACAATAACCCAACACTAATACTATTTTTTAAAAACCCGTATTCAACACCAATGTTTAATTTGGGCATTAAGTTTGTTGAATAAGCAGTCTGCGTTGAATCTAATGTATAAAAGTTTTTAGGGTAATTCGTTATTGAATCCAGACCGGCCATTGTGGTAGGTAATTGATTAGCCGCCAGCGTATAATTGTATGTTTTCACATTTTTACTCCACCTGATTGTACCTAAATCGGTTAAAGCCGCCGAAACATTCAGATTTTTAATAGGTTCGTAATTCACCCCCAGATCGAAAGCGGCACCAAAGCCTGATGGCATTACAAAATCAGTTACCGGTGGTATTTCAGGAACCTGAATACCATTAATCATAATAGGAGATGATGTCCGAATAAAACCTTCGTTATTGAAATCGAGTTTACTGTTAGCATCTTTCAGATAAAAGTTATTGCTCTGAAGACTTAAATTGGCTTGACCAATAAGCACTTTAAACTTTAAACCAGCACTTAATTTTTCGGTGAATTTACGTGAATAACCCAATCCAGCTTCTGTAAACATATTCAGGTCGAAACCCGTATAAGCTTTGTCGATGGTGCTATTGCTAAATGCATCTACTAAACTTTTGGGCACAGTAGCCTGAAAATCGATGCGTTGATTGACACCAAAATTCCAATAGGATTTGCCAGTACGAAAGCCAAACGAAAAAAGATTTAAATCAATATCGCTGCGGAATTGACTATTCTTTTTTAACAACGACATAAAATCTTTAAGCGATCCGTCGGGGTTAAAAATATCGGTTATCGAAAGGGCGTTATTGCCAATACCGAATTGAGAATAACCCATAATAGGAAAACCTACGTACACATTACTCAAGGGTTGAAAAGCCGGATTTAATTTATTTCGGTATGGATTATTATCCATAAAATACATAGTGTTTACCTGCTGCGAAAAAACATTTGGAGCAACAAATAAAACAAATACAACTAAAACTTTATAAAACTTTGTAATTGTTTTCATACTCAATATTTTAATATTCAAATACTTGATTCTAATTTTTAAAAGAAACAGAACAACTCACATTATTTGGTTTATAAAAATTAAGCTATCAGATAATAAATCACTGATAGCTTAATAGGTTAATAATTATATACTTTTAAAACAATTTTACCGTGAAGTCTGCTGTATATTTTGTAACAATAGTAAAAGTTACGGGATAATTACTAACTGTTCCACTAACAGAGTATTTAATTTTATTGTCTTTCAAAAGCGCATCCTGAATTTTGGTTAACTCAGCAACAGTAAAACTAACAATAATATCTGAAAATGCAGTTTCTGTTCCATGAATATCAGTTTTAGTAATTCCCAAATCGGGGAAACTCATAGTAAATCCAGAAATTTTTGTACCTGCTGGTAGAAATTCAATAGCACTAACTCTCACCTTAGTAATTTTCATCGATTTGATTTTATCCAACTTATCCTTCACATCGCTAATATCGGCTAAGTTCACTTCACCCTCTTTGCTAAAATTTTTGGAAAGGGCAACTACTTTGAGCATTGAAACACCACTCGAATTTTCTTGTACCGACAAATCCATATCAGTTTCGAATTCGACATCTTTTACAGGAATTTCTAACATATCACACGATACAAAAGCAGCACTAAGGGCTACTAAAAATAAAAATTTTCTAATTGTTTTCATACTTTCATTTTTTTTTGATTGATATTTTTGATTAATAATTCACAAACGAAATAATACAAATTGCTTTGTATAGATAATAATGCTTTGATATTCATTAAATTGCAGGTATAATAAACTTCAAATTATTAGTAATCTGAAATAATAACAATTGGTAATGAAAATTGTTTAAATATAACTGTAAGAAAAAATAAAAAATGCATTTTAGTGCGAGACAGCTAAAATTTTTCACTACATAATCATTTTTTTTGTGTAAGTTTGCATCTTGTAAAAAAAATAAATTTATGGCGCCCCGGAAACCAATAAAACCAAGTCAGAAACCTGAATCGAAACAGGAATTTAAAAATATCACAACAAACGAAAATAAATCTTCGAACCAACGGAATAATAATGACAATGCTAGCTTCTGGAAAGGACTAGTCAGTTTTTTCAAAGATGACCGTACACATTTCGTAGCTGGTATTTTCGTCATTATCATTGTATTATACTTCACATTGGCTTTTGTTTCGTACTTTTTTACGGGTGCTGCCGACCAAAGCAAAATGGATTTACCTTTTGCGGAAGTCATCCAATTGCGCGTTGATATACAAAACTGGACATCGGTAACAGGTGCATATATTGCCGAAACAATGATTCACAAATGGTTTGGTGTATCTTCATTTGCACTCTTGTTTTTTGGTTTTATAATTGGATTAAAACTTTTGCGCGTAAAATCCATGTCGTTTATAGCCGCATTTTTTCATGCATCATTTTGGCTTATTTGGCTTTCGATAACATTAGCAATAGCCGTAAATCCATTTGTAAAAGGTTGGATTTTCTTTGCACCTGGAGGTTTGCATGGCGAATTTGTGAGCGATTGGATAAATTCGTATATAGGATTACCCGGAACAATAATGTCGCTAAGTGGAATATTTTTACTATACAGTGTTATTGCTTCCAAAGCGACTGTGCCATTTTTAAAACGTTTATTTTTGAAAAAAACGAAAAACACGGCGCAGGAGAATATTAATTTCGAAGATGACAATAATGAGGAATTTGAGCCTACAGTTGCTGTTGGCACCGAAATAATACCCGAAGATTGGGTAACAAAAGCTGCCGAAGAAGAAAGCATAGTTATTGACGACAAAGAATTAGATTTGGAAGAGCCAGATATGGAAGATGATATTGAAATCGTTGAAGTGCCTTTCGAAATAGAACCTGCCGAGCAACCCGAAGAAAATA